>NZ_JAHSQD010000999.1 GCF_020103755.1 Streptomyces sp. LS1784 | reverse complement strand
GTTTCGGTGGTCATAGCGTGAGGGAAACGCCCGGTTACATTCCGAACCCGGAAGCTAAGCCTTACAGCGCCGATGGTACTGCAGGGGGGACCCTGTGGGAGAGTAGGACGCCGCCGAACAATTCTTCTGAAGAACCCCTGATCCATTCGGATCAGGGGTTCTTCGCATTTCCGGGCCGGCAGCGGGCCGGGCGTGGCGGGCAGGTGACTGTCCCCAACCCCCGGACGTGTTGGAGATTCTTGACGCGTCGGAAATTTCCGACACATACTGATGTCATGCCAACGGACGTGTTCGGCGCGCTGGCCAACCCGGTGCGTCGCAGACTGCTCGAAAGTCTGCGAGAAGGCCCTCGCTCCACAGGGGAACTGGCCGGGATGTTCGAGCTCGGGAGGCCCGCGGTCTCCGAACACCTGGCGGTGCTCCGTGCCGTTGGGCTGGTGCGCGAGGAGCCACGGGGCCGACACCGCTTCCACCACCTCGAACCGGCACGGTTGGCCGAGGTGAGCGAGTGGCTGCATCCGTTCGAGCACTACTGGAAGCAGCGCCTGGACGCGCTGTCCGACCTTCTGGACGAAGACAACGGGACATGACCGAGAACAACACCCTCACCTGCGAGAAGTTCCTGCCCCACCCGCCGGTGGCGGTGTGGAAGGCCCTGACCGACCCTGACCTCCAGGCCCGTTGGTGGGCTGCCGGCGACGTCAAGCCCGTCGTCGGGCACCGCTTCACCCTCGACATGGGCAACTTCGGCAGTCAGCCCTGCGAGGTGACCGAGGTGGACGACCAGCGGCTGCTGGCCTATCGGTTCGCCGAGGGCTCGCTCGACACCACCATCACCTGGACGCTGCACCCGGAGGGTGGGGGCACCCGCCTCGTCCTCGTCCACGCGGGCTTCGACCTCGACTCCCCGATGGGCCGACAGGCGTACGACGGCATGGGCAAGGGCTGGCCCCACGTCCTGAACCGTCTCGACTCCGTCCTGGGCGGGACCGCCTAAGAAGATCAGGGGAGGGCCGGCTGGGCCGTCGCGGCCCGGCCGGGCCCGAGAGCGATGGGACAGCGCCGGCACCGTCCTGAAGCGAAAGTGATCGATCTCGTGATCTCGACTCAGAACGCGCCCCAGCCCGACCGCACGGGCGAGTTCACGGCCCGCCTCGACAGCGCCTGGGAATGGTGGCACGCCGCCATCGAGGAGGCCCAGGACGGCCGCTGGATCCGCAGCACCGTCGAGCGCCAGGTGATGGACGACCTCGCCGCCGCGACCGTCGGACTCGGCTACCTGGATCCGTCCGTCGAACTTCCCCTGCGCAACCGGCTCTGCCGCATCGCCACCTGGGCGGGCGTGCTCCGGCTCGCCGCCCGGACCGGCGGCTGGGAGCTCGTCCCCGTCACCGGGGTGACCCCGCCGCGGCCCGCAGGGATGGCCGAACTGCTCTCCGCCGTCCACGCGGTGGGGGAGCAGGGTGAGACCTGGCTGCGGCGGCTCGGCGCTGACGGACCGCCACCGCCCCGTGCGGTCGCCGGGTTCGAGGCCTTCCTGTTCGGCCCGGGCTCGGTCGAGGACCTCCGCCAGTTCTTCTACGACTAGGGCCTGTGTGATGTCGTGATCAATATTGCGGTTTCGTGCTTGCTCGAAAGCGGGATCCGGTAGGACGTTGCGTGTGACACGTAGGCAACTCACCGACGAGCAGTGGACGTTCATCGAGCCGT
>NZ_JAHSQD010000998.1 GCF_020103755.1 Streptomyces sp. LS1784 | reverse complement strand
CCCGCGGCCCGAGGCGGACGGGCAGCGCGGCGAGGTGCCAGGCGGCCGGGTTCGGGCCGCGCTCGACGGCCTCCGGGCCGACCGCGAGGGCCAGCTGCGGGTACGTCCGCAGCAGCGTCCCGAAGGCGACCACCGCCTCCTGGTGCGCCAGCGCCGCGCCCAGGCAGCGGTGGGTGCCGTAGCCGAAGCCCAGGTGCGCCTCGTGGTGCCCGGCGCCGTCGGGCGCGGCGGCCCGGCAGACGTCCAGGCGCTCCGGATCTGCGTAGGCCCGCGGGTCGTGGTTGGCCCCGGCGAGGATCGGCATCACCGCCTCGCCCTTGCGGATCGGGGTGCCGGCCAGGGTGAGGTCCTCCGTCGCGTAGCGCGGCACCCCGCCGATGGTCGGACCGCACCAGCGCATCAGCTCGTCGACGGCTGCGGGCAGCAGGCCCGGATCCGCCCGGACCAGCGCCAGCTGTTCGGGGTGGGCGAGCAGCGCGGCCGTGCCGTTGCCGATCAGGGTGGCGGTGGTCTCGTGGCCGGCCACGATCAGGTTGAGGGTCAGCGAGACGGACTCCACCGGGGCCAGGGTGTCGCCCTCCGCGGCGGCCAGCCGGGAGAGCAGGCCCTCGGCCGGTTCGGCCCTGCGGCGCTCGACCAGCTCCCGGGCGGCGGCCACCATGGCGCGCAGCGCCTCGTCCAGGCCGGGCCCGGCGCCCCGGCCGAGGTAGGAGCTCCACTGGCGCCACTGCGGGCGGTCGGACTCGGGGATGCCGAGCAGTTCGCAGATCACCGTGACGGGCAGCGGGTAGGCGAAGTTCGCGACCAGGTCGACCACGCCGTCCGGGCCGGCGTGCTCGGGCAGCGCCCGGGCGTACTCCTCGGCGAGCCGTTCGATCCGGGGCCGCAGCCGCTCCACCGCGCCGGCCGTGAAGGCGGGGTGCACCAGAGCGCGCATCCGGCGGTGCCGGGCGCCGTCCGCGCCGAAGATCCCGGCGCGCAGGTACTTCGCACACTCGGGCGGCATGCCGCGGGCGCGCCAGACCTGCTCGGTGCGGTGCGCGGGGAGCGCTGCAGCGGCCTCGTCCGCCGTGCCGGTCGCGTCGGCGAGGGAGGCGGGGACGGCGAGGCCGCCCGGGGCGGCGGGGCTCTCGGCGGTGTCGAGGCCGTCGGCGGTGACGGGGCCGTTCACGGCGTTCACGTCGTTGACGAAACGCGGGTCGGACAGCACCGTACGCACGTCCTGGTAGCGGACGGCGATCCAGAACGGCTCCACGCCGGGGATGGTGGCGCGGGCGAGCGGGGCGCGCTCGCGCAGCTCGGCGAAGGCGGTGAAGGGGTCGCGGATCAGGTGGTCGGCACGCAGGTCGACGGTCTCGACCGGTTCGGCGGTGGTCACGGCTGCCTCCTCAGGAGTCGCGAGGTCCGACTGATCACGGATCGTGACGGAGACGGGTGGCGCGAGCCCCGGTTTCCGGGCCGGATTCACTCGATCGAGCACAGAGGATCGTTTCCCCCGGTCGGCGGATGATCGTTTCCTCCGGTTCCTCGGAAGCCGGACCTCCGGGACCAGGACCGGCCCGCCCGAAGCCCGGGTCCGGGTGCGTGGCATGCTCGGGGCCATGACCACCGCGCCCCTGCCGCCCGTCGCCGCCGTCCGCAACCCGATCGGCGCCCACGTCCCGGTGGCCGGCCGCGGGCTGGCCGGCACCGGCCTGGCGTACGCGGGCCGGGTCGGC
>NZ_JAHSQD010000997.1 GCF_020103755.1 Streptomyces sp. LS1784 | reverse complement strand
TGCGCTGCCTGGCCGCCGGCCTGCGGCGACTGCCCAGCCACTACGGCGGCGTGCTGGTCGCGGGCCCGGCGCAGGCCTGCGACCTCGCCGCGTACGCCCCGGGCACGGTGCTGACCGAGCGGGCCCCGGTGACCGGCCTGGCGGCGCCCGGAGCGGATCTGGGGGACGACGTCGGGATCGAGTTCGCCATCTGGTCCGTCGGCGGCCGCCGCAGCTCGGCCTTCGGCGAGCCCGGCGACCAGCCGACGGTGATCTTCGCCCCGGGCACGGAGTTCGAGGTGGTCGAGGTCGAGCCGGCGGACCCGGACGAGGACCGTCCGGCCCGGGTGCTGCTCCACGAGGTCGGCGGCGTCCGCCCGGGCCCCGACCGCCTGCGCACCTGGCTCGCCCGACGCGACGCCGTCGCCCCCGCCGACCGCGTCCGCCCCGCCGATCCCTCCCGCTACGCCCTCGCCCTCGGCGCCGGGTGACCGTTGCCGGGGCCGGTCAGAGCTCGAACAGCGCGTCCTGCGGCTCGGGCTCGGGGTCGAGCACGGCGCGCAGGCCTCTGACGCTCTGCCGCCACGTCGGACCACTGGGCGTCTCGTCCCAGAGCTCGGCGAGCTCGGACGCCTCGGCGACCACGTGGTCGAGTGCCTCGACGGCGAGCGGCCGAAGGTCGGCGGCGAAGACCGGAAGGGCCTGGTCGGGACCATAGCTCGTGCTGATCGGTTCACCGCCCGGGCACTGTGCGGCGATGAGGGCCGCGGCGGCGACGGCCTCTGTTCCTTCGGGGCTTTCCAGGTAGTTCCAGGCCTGGACGGTGCGGACCAGCGCCGCCCGGACCAGGCCCTCGCGTTCGTGCTCGGCGGCCTCGTCCAGGGCATCGGTGAAGTCCAGCGCCGTGTCGTTGTCGAACGGGCCGATGCCCCAGGCACCCATGATGATCTCCTCGCGTCACTGTGCGGCGATCATCACAACGGCCACTGACAGGTGCGTCATGCGGACGGTAGGTCCGACCCGCTCCCCGGTGAACCCCGCGGGGCCGTCCGTCCGTCGGACGGAGCGTAGGGACGTGGCCGTCGGGAGGAGTACGGGAATGGCCGAGACGGTGCAGGGCGGGTTCCGGCTGGCGGCGGTGTTCGACGCGGTGGATCCGGTGACCGGGCCCGGGTTCGCGCCGGACCGGCCGCGGCTGGCGGCGGGGGCGGAGCGCGAGGCCGTGGCCCGGTACCTGCGAGCCGGGGCGACGGTGCTGCTGACGCCGATGCTGATGGACGACGTGGTCGACCCGGGACGGCGCGGCGTCGTGCCGATGGGCTTTCGCACCGACGGCCGGTGGATCTGGACCGACACCGTGACGTACTACCTGGAGGAGTACGGGCTGGCGCCCGACCCCGAGCTGCTCGCGCACGTGCGCCGGCAGCTCGACGAGCCGTGGACGGAGCCCTCGGCGGCGGTGCTGGAGCAGGCCGTGTCCTTCGTGCTGACCCCGCCGGAGGCGGCCGCGGAGCCCGTCTGGACGGTCGGGTCCTGAACCGCGCCGATCCGGTTGAACCGGTTCGGCCACGCCGTCCGTAGCTCCCCACAGGAGTGTCGTCGAGCGCAGGGGATGCATGGTGGGCGAGGAGCAGCGCGGCGAGCCGGAGCGGAGGCCGGGCGGCTTCCGGCTCCCGGCGGTGAACTGGGCGTTGGCGGCCGAGGCGGAGCCGGCGGAGGAGCCCGCGAGCGCCGCGACGGCGGTG
>NZ_JAHSQD010000996.1 GCF_020103755.1 Streptomyces sp. LS1784 | reverse complement strand
CGCGGGTTGCGAGCAGGGCGCCGAGCTCGCCGGTCAGCAGCCCCCAGCCCGCCGCGAGCGGCACCGCCGTCCAGAGCACCGGGCGCAGGGTGAGGCTGCCGCCGCCCAGCCCGGCCAGCGGGTTGTTGCCGCCGAGCACGGCACCCAGCAGGTCGGCCAGCCCGCCCTGGCCGAGGCCGACACCGAGCACGGAGAGCCCGTAGTCGGCGTCCACCCGGGTCCACAGGCCCATCAGCAGCACGGTGACGGCGGTGGCGAGCGCGAACCGGACGGCGTGCTGCCAGAGCCGGACGGTGCGCGGCGAGCGGCGGGCCGCCAGGAACGCGGCCGCGAGCAGCAGGACGGCGGCCAGCGGCAGCAGCCACCAGACGCGCGCGTCCTGCTCCGCGAGGGTGCCGAGGTCGACGGTCGCCTGCCCGCCCCCGGGGGTGCGCAGCACGGCACTGAGCGGTTCGGGGACGGGCAGGCCGAGTGCGCCGACCAGCCGTCCGTGCCACTCGGCGCCGAGCCCGACACCGAAGGCCGGCCAGGCCAGGTTGGGCAGCGCGAGCAGCACCACGGCCAGGGTCTGCCGGGCGTTGTCGTGCACGATCGCGGTCAGCGCCCCGACCGCCGCACCGACCGCCAGGTACGCCAGCAGGACCAGCCAGAGCGCGAACGCGGCCGGGCGGACCGCGAGTTGGTAGCGCACCAGAGCGGGCGGCAGCGGGGCCCGCCGGGACACCGCGAAGGTGACCGCGAGTACCACGAGAAACCAGGCCAGCCCGATGCCCACGGTGGTCGGGCCGTCCGCGTGGAAGCCGACCTCCGGGGTGAGCCCGAGCACGCCGCCGATCGTCTGCGCCAGGTCGCCGCTGAGCGGGACGACGAAGGTGTGCTGGGCGCCGAGGGTGAGCAGCACCAGGGCGAGCAGCCAGAGCAGTACCGTCCGGCCGATCCTTCCGAGCAGTTCACCGCCGCCCACGACCGCACGGAAGCCCAGCCGGCGCAGGAACACCTCCGCCATCACGACCGCGCCGGCCACCGAGACGCTCAGCGGCATGGCGCTGATCCCGGCCCCGACGGCCGCGAAGTCTCCCGCGCCGCCGTCGAGTCGGACGGTGCCGCCGACGGAGAGCGCGAGCATCGCGGCCAGCACGGCGGGGAAGCCCCCGTCCGGGAGGTCGTCGGCGCCGGCGAGCCAGAGGCCGAGCGCGGCCACCGCCGCCATCGCGACCAACCCGGCCAGCACGACGGCGAGCGCGTCCAGCCAGCCGCGGACGGCGCCGGGCGGGCCCGCGGCCCGGGTGGTGGGCTGCTGCATGCCGTCTCCTCGTCGCTCGCGGGATGCTCGGGCCCCGGCCTGGGCCCGGGATCGCTCGGCATCCGGTCGGTTCCCGGCCGGGTGCCGTGGTGGTTTCCGGTGGGTTTCCAGGGTCGCCGACGGCCGGTGGGCGCGCTCGGCGACGCCCCGGGCACCTGCTGTTGCGGCGAACGGGGCGGCGGGAGAGAAAGAGAAGCGAGTGGCCGGAGCTTCCCGGGTCGGCCGTGGCCGGCCGGCCGCCTGCGAAACGGAGCCCCGATGACCGCCCAACCGCCTCCGTCCGGCCCGCCCACCGAGCCTGCGAACGATCGGCCGTCCGGGCCACTGGCCGGTCCGTCGTCCGGCGGGGATGCGGGCGGGCCGGGCGGACCATCGGGACCGGGCGGTACCGGCGGGCCCGGTGGGCCGTCGTCCGGCGGGCCCGG
>NZ_JAHSQD010000995.1 GCF_020103755.1 Streptomyces sp. LS1784 | reverse complement strand
GGCGGCGACGGCACGGCGGCCTGGAAGGCCCGGGTCGAGCTCAACCGGCTGCGCGAGCAGCTGGACCGGGCCCCGGCCACCGTCGGCGCCGGGGTGCTCGGCCCGTTCCTGGAGCGGGCCGTGCGCGCCGCCGACAACTGGTCGGGCGTGGGCGGCGGCGCGGTCACCCCGACCAGCACCATGGGCACCGCGCAGGACCACCTGCCGGCGCTGATGGCCGACGGCCTGGCCGACACCTTCTACTGGAGCTCCGCTCCCCCGCAGCCCGGCGACGCGGTCGGTCTGGACCTGGGCGCGGGCCGCCCGGTCAGCGGCGTGACGGTGCTGATGGGCGGCTGGGGCAACGGCCCGGACGCCCGGACCGCCGCGGAGGACTACATCCGCGACGGCGTGCTGGAGTACTCCACCGGCGAGGGCGGCTGGAAGCAGCTCGCCACCGTCAGGAACCAGAAGACGGTCAGCGCCCAGCTCCCGCCGGGCACCGTGGTGCGGGCGGTGCGGCTGCGGGCCACCGCCGCGCAGAAGACCGCCGTCGCGGTGCGCGAGTTCACCGTCACCGCGCCGGACGACTCCCCGGCCAGCGTCAGCGGCGGTCCCGACGCCGCGCCCGGCTCCTCCGCCGCCGCCGTGCTGGACGGCAACCCGGACACCGCGTACCGGGCCG
The DNA here is from genome assembly GCF_020103755.1 of Streptomyces sp. LS1784. Taxonomy (GTDB): domain Bacteria; phylum Actinomycetota; class Actinomycetes; order Streptomycetales; family Streptomycetaceae; genus Kitasatospora. The sequence continues at coordinate 1,069 of NZ_JAHSQD010000995.1, read as the reverse complement.
CCAAGGCGCCGACCGCGCAGGACGAGCCGCTCGTCGTCGAGCTCGGCGCGGCCCGTCCGCTGGACCGGCTCACCGTGCTGACCGACCCGGCCGTGCGCGCCACCGCCACCGTCGCGGTGCGCCGGGCCGACGGTACCTGGGCCGACATCGGCACCGTGCAGCCCGGCTACAACGAGCTGCCGGCCGGCGGGCAGGCCGCCGACGCGTTCCGGCTGACCTGGCGGCCCGGCGGCGACCCGCCGGTGGTCAACCAGGTGATCCCCTGGTACGCGGACGCCCCGGCGGCCCGGCTCAGCCTCTCCGACGCGGCCCTGGACGTGGTCACCGGCGCGTCCGCACCGGTCCAGACCCGGGCCACCGTGGAGGCCGGCCGCCCCGAGGGCACCACCGGCGAGCTGCGCACCGAGGTGCCGGCCGCCGCCAAGGGCCTGACCGTGACCCCGGCCGGCCCGGTGAGCGTGCCGCGCGGCGGCCGGGTGGGCGTACCGCTGCTGGTCAGCGCCACCGCGGAGACGCCGTCCGGGACGTACCGGGTGCCGGTGCAGTTCGTGGCCGGCGGCACCACCGTCCGGCAGGTGCTCCAGGTGCACGTGGTGCCGCCCACCGGCGGTCCGGACCTGGCGGTCGGCGCGAAGGCCACCTCCTCGGGCGACGAGACGGCGGGCTTCCCGGCCTCGGCGGTCACCGACGGCGACCCGAAGACCCGCTGGTCCTCGCCGGCCAAGGACGACGCCTGGGTGCGGCTGGAACTGCCGCAGGCGACCCGGCTGGGCGCTGCGGTGCTGCACTGGCAGGCCGCGTACGCCGCCTCGTACCGGATCCAGGTCTCGGCGGACGGGAACAGCTGGACCGACGCGGCGACGGTGGACAACGGCAAGGGCGGCGACGAGACGGTGCGCTTCGACGCGCCCGGGGTCCGGTACGTCCGGGTGCAGGGCGTGGCGCGGGCGACCAAGTACGGCTACTCGCTGTGGGGGGTCGAGCTGTGCGCCGTGACCCCGCCGGTCGCGCCGCAGCCCCCGGGCGGCCAGATCGCCCAGCCCGGCGGCGCGCCGGGCACCCAGGCGGC
>NZ_JAHSQD010000994.1 GCF_020103755.1 Streptomyces sp. LS1784 | reverse complement strand
GGCCTCCCGCCGGCGCCGGCGCCCCTCCGCCTCCGGAGCGCCGAGCCGCTGCCGGGCCGCGTCCAGGAGCGGCAGGTCGGACACCGTCCAGGCCTGGGGCGCGTCCTTGCGCTGAAGTCTGCGGACCTCCTCGGGGGCGAGCCAGGGCGCGCACATCCGCAGGTAGGCGGGCACCGACCAGAGGTCGCCGACCAGGTCGGCCGCGTCGAGCAGCGGCCAGGCCCGGTTGAGCGTCTCGGTCAGCTCCCGGTCCTGTCGCAGCGACCTGCGGAACAGCTCGGGCGAGACCCCCTCGTCCTCGTCCAGCTTGTCCATCAGGATCGTGGCCAGCTCCTCCCAGATCTGTTCGCGGGCCTCGTTGTGCGGGGTGCCCGGGTCCGGCACGTCGAACGCGTCGGACCAGTCCTCGGCGCTCAGCCAGAGGTCGGCCCAGTGGGTGGTCACCTCCATGCCCTCGGTGGGCGGCTCCTCGTAGAACCGGACGGCCTTCTCGATCGCCTTCACCATGTCGACCGAGGACTTCAGCCGGGCCGCCTCCGGGTCGGTCTCGGCCCCGGCCTTCGCCCCCTCCACGACGAGGTCCCGCACGGTGCAGGTGCGCACCCCCTCCTCGCCGAGGCTGGGCAGGACGTCGGCGACGTAGGCCAGGTAGGGGTGGTGCGGGCCGACGAACAGCACGCCGCCGCGCCGGTGGCCGAGCCGGGGGTCGGAGTGGAGCAGGTACGCGGAGCGGTGCAGCGCGACGACCGTCTTGCCGGTGCCGGGGCCGCCGTCGACCACCAGGGCGCCCCGGGACCCCGCCCGGATGATGGCGTTCTGGTCGGCCTGGATGGTGGCCAGCACGTCCCTCATCCGGGCCGAACGGTTGCCGCCCAGGCCGGCGATGAACGCGGACTGGTCGTCCAGCGCGGCGTGCCCCTCCAGGGCCTCGGCGGTGAACACCTCGTCCCAGTAGTCGCCGATCCGGCCACCGGTCCAGCGGTACCGGCGCCGGCTCGCCAGGCCCATCGGGTCGGCGTGGGTGGCCGCGAAGAACGGCTCGGCCGCGGGCGAGCGCCAGTCGACCAGCAGCCGGCGCCCCTCGCTGTCGGTGAGACCGAGCCGCCCGATGTACACCGGCTCCGGGTCGTCCGCGAGGACGACCCGCCCGAGGCACAGGTCCAGACCGAAGCGGCGCAGGGCGCGCAGCCGACCGGTCAGCCTGTGCACCTCGATGTCCCGGTCCATCGCCTCCCGGCCGAGGCCGCCCGGCGCGCGGCGCAGCACGTCGAGGCGGTCGGACAGCTCGGCGATCGACTGCGACAGGCTCTCCGCAACGGCCGCGAAGTGCCGTTCGTCCTCGCCGATCAGCGCCGGGTCGGCCTTGGCGGCGAGGCGGGCGGGAAGGTCGAACGCACTGGTGGTCTGGCGGTTCATGGCATCAGCTCCGATCTGAGGCCTGCGATTGTGCGCCACCGCGGGGGCCTTGCCGCAAGACCCCCCATGCGCTATACGTTGAGAGTGGCAAGGGGTGGGTTCTCCCCCTTCTTCTTCCTCCTTCTCCTCCCCGGGCGTGCTCGACCGCGCCTTGTTCCGCGTCTCCGGTCACGCCCCGCTCCGCGTCGCCCGGGGTCGCTCCGCGCCTAGTACTGCAACCGCATCTGTCGTTACCGCTGGCGTTCGGCGTCGTTGGTATGACTGTGTGCTGATGAGCTGACGGTTGAGCAGGTCGAGTCGTGGTCCGAGGGGATAGTGGGCTTCCATGCTC
>NZ_JAHSQD010000993.1 GCF_020103755.1 Streptomyces sp. LS1784 | reverse complement strand
GCAGGCCGGCCAGCTCGGTCAGGCCCTGGGCGGTGCGGGCCGACAGCGGCAGCACGGTCGGGGCCGGCCTGGGCGCGGGCACCGCCGCGGTCTCCGGGGCCTGTTCCAGCACCAGGTGGGCGTTGGTGCCGCCGACGCCCAGCGCACTGACCCCGGCTCGGCGCGGGGTGGGGCCCTCCGGCCACTCCCGGCGCTCGGCGGCCAGACGGAACGGGCTGCCGGCCAGCTCCAGCGCGGGGTTGGGGCTGGTGAAGTTCACCAGCGGCGGGATGGTGCCGTGCCGCAGCACCAGCAGGGCCTTGATCAGGCCCGCCAGGCCCGCGCAGGTGTCCAGGTGGCCGATGTTGGGCTTCACCGAGCCGAGCGAGCAGAACTCGGCGGCCCCGGTCCGGGCCCGGAACGCCTGGTCCAGCGCCCGGAACTCGATCGGGTCGCCGAGCGGGGTGCCGGTGCCGTGGGCCTCGATGTAGCCGATGCTCTCGGCCGGCACGCCCGCGAGGTCCAGGGCCCGGCCGATCACGGCCGCCTGCCCGTCCACGCTGGGCGCGGTGTAGCCGACCTTGCGGCCGCCGTCGTTGTTGACGGCCGATCCGAGGATCACCCCGTGGATGGTGTCGCCGTCGGCCAGGGCCCGGTCGAGGCGCTTGAGCAGGACGGCGGCGACGCCGTTGCCGCCGACGGTGCCGCCCGCCTCGGCGTCGAAGGCCCGGCAGGCGCCGTCGGGGGAGAGGATCGACCCCTCCTCGTAGCGGTAGCCGGCGGCCTGCGGGATGTGCAGGGCGGCGGCCCCGGCCAGGGCCAGCTCGCAGTCGCCCGCCAGCAGCGACTGCACGGCCAGGTGCACCGCGACCAGCGAGGTGGAGCAGGCCGTCTGCACGCCGATCGCCGGGCCGGTGAGGCCCAGCCGGTAGGCGACCCGGGTGGCGGCGAAGTCCGCCTGGTTACCGATCGCGGTCTGCAGGGCGGCCACCGGTTCGGCCGGGTCGGCGGTGGTGGCGAGGGTGTGCTGGTAGTAGGTGCGCAGCGCGTAGAGGGTCATCCCGGTGCCGGCGAAGACCCCGACCCGGCGCTCCGGGTCCGGCGCGTCGTAGCCGCCGTCCTCCAGGGCCTGGCGGCAGATCTCCAGCAGCAGGCGCTGCTGCGGGTCCATCAGGGCGGCCTCGGCGCCGCTGATGCCGAAGGCCTCGGCGTCGAAGTGGTCGATGTCGGTGATCGCCCCGGTGACCGGGACGAAGTCGGGATGGCGGTACTCCTCCGGGCGCAGCCCGGCCGCCGCCAGTTCCTCCTCGGTGAACCGGGTGGTGCTGCGGACGCCCTCGACGATGTTCCGCCAGTACTGCTCGGGGGTGTCGGCGCCCGGGAGGCGCAGCGCCAGGCCGACGATCGCCACCCGGCGGTCGTCGCCGGGCCCGGTCGTCGAGGCGGTGGTGGTGGCGGTGGGCGCGAGCGGGCCCGTGGCCGGCTCGGTGGCCAGGTGCGCGATCAGGGCGTCCACGGTGGGGTGGCGGAACAGCTCGGTGGGCGCCGGGGGCGTGGGCAGCGCGGTGCTGAGAGCGCCGTGCACCCGCATCAACTGGAGGGAGCCGATGCCGAGTTCGGCCAGCGGACGGCCCGGGTCCAGCGGGGTGTCGAGGACCGACTCGAAGGCGTCCAGGACCAGCCGGCGCAGGCCGGACGGTGCGGTGTGCTCGGGGGCGGGGACGGGGGCGGACCGGTCGGCGGGCCGGGTTCCCGGTGCCACGGTGGCCGGCGCCG
>NZ_JAHSQD010000992.1 GCF_020103755.1 Streptomyces sp. LS1784 | reverse complement strand
GCCGACGGCCTGACAGACCGCCCGCCGGACGCCCCGGCGCCACGGCCCGCCGGCCCGCCCGGCGGGCCGCCCGACCGTCCTGAGCACGTCCACCCCTCACCCGACGGGAGCCGACCGCCCCATGGCAACACTGGCGAAGCCGAACCTGCCCAGGTTCAACGTGGAGATCTTCCAGAACGAGTACCTGGCCGACGGCGCCCGCGAGGTCAACGCCATCGTCACCGTCACCGCGACCGGCGGCGGCACCTCCGGCGGCCGGCCGCTCGGCTTCGCCGACGCCACCCCGGCGGGCACCGGCACCGCGGCGGCCGTGGTCATCCTGGTGGACTGCTCGGGCTCGATGGACTACCCCAAGACCAAGATCAACGGCGCCCGCGAGGCCACCGCCGCCGCCATCGACGCACTGCGCGACGGCACCGCCTTCGCCGTGGTCGCCGGCACCCACGAGGCCCGCGACATCTACCCCGGCGACGGCACCCTCGCCACCGCCTCCGCCACCACCCGCGAACAGGCCAAGGAGTCGCTGCGCCGGCTCACCGCGGCCGGTGGCACCGCGATGGGCACCTGGCTGGCCAAGGCCGACACGCTCTTCCTCACCCGCCGTGACATCGCCATCCGGCACGCCATCCTGCTCACCGACGGCAACAACGAGCACGAGTCGGCCGAGGAACTGGCCCGCAACATCGAGCGGGTGACCGGCCACTTCACCGCCGACTGCCGCGGCGTGGGCACCGACTGGCGGATCGACGAGCTGCGCAGGATCTCCTCGGCGCTGCTCGGCACCACCGACATCGTCGCCGAACCCTCCGGCCTGGCCCAGGACTTCCGCGCGATGATGGCCGGCGCGATGGGCAAGCAGGTCGCCGACGTCGCGCTGCGGATCTGGACCCCGGCCAACGCCACGGTCAGGTTCGTCAAGCAGGTCGCCCCCGCGGTCGAGGACCTGACCTCCCGCCGCACCGAGGCCGGCCCCCGGGCCGGCGACTACCCCACCGGCTCCTGGGGCGACGAGAGCCGTGACTACCACGTCTGCGTCGAGGTGCCGGCCGCCTCGGTCGGCAACGAGATGCTCGCCGCCCGGGTCAGCCTGGTGCTGCCCGAACAGGTCGCCGGCGGCACCTCGGAGGTGCTCACCCAGGGCCTGGTCAAGGCGGTCTGGACCGACGACCTGGCCTCCTCCACCCGGATCAGCCCGCAGGTCGCCCACTACACCGGGCAGGCCGAGCTCGCCTCCTCCATCCAGGAGGGCCTGGAGGCCCACCGGGCCGGGGACGTGGACCGCGCGACCTCCAAGCTGGGCGCCGCCGTCCGGATCGCGCACGCGACCGGGAACGAGGGCACCTACAAGCTGCTCCAGAAGGTGGTGGACGTGGTGGACCCGAAGGAGGGTACGGTTCGGTTCCGTAAGAACGTGAGCGAGGCCGACTCGATGACCCTTGAGACCCGGTCGACCAAGACGGTACGTGTGAAGAAGTGACCGCTGAAGACGTGACCGGGCCGGCATCCCGGCGCGACACCGCACCGAGCCGGCCCGAAACGAGGGGGACCTGATGCCGATCTGCCCGAGGGGCCACGAGTCGCAGGCCGAGGACTGGTGCGACTTCTGCGGCTTCCCCATGACTCCGCCGGCCCCCACGCCGGGGGCACCCGGAGGCTATCCGGGGGCGCACGGAGCCGACCCCGCGCCCGGCATGCACGCCGGGCACCCGGGGCACGGCGGCGCGCCCTTCGGTGCGCCGCCGCCTCCGCCGCCGATG
>NZ_JAHSQD010000991.1 GCF_020103755.1 Streptomyces sp. LS1784 | reverse complement strand
GAGGAGGTACTGCACACCGCGGACGAGCGGATGTACGACGAGAAGCGGGCCAGGGGCGGGGCGGTGCGAACGCTCGCCGCGCGGGCTGAGCCGACGGACGGCCGCCGCGGGCCCGGGTCGGCCCGGGTCGGCCCTGGTCGGTCCGGGTTACCCGTGAGTTGTCAAGGGGTCTTTCCCCGCCGTCACAAACGACAGGTAGGGTTCCCGGTACGACAGCGTCCATGATCTGCGCCGCCCGCAGCCGGCGGCGCACCGGATGGGGGAGCAGACCACCGTGACGACCGCCGGCAGCAACGGAGTGCCCGAGGGCCAGGGGGGCGGTGCCCCGCAGGACGACGACCCGTTCGGCTACCTCTACCGCCCGGCCGACGGTTCCACCGGAGAGCCGGCCGAGCCGCAGCAGGGGGTCCCGCGCACGTCGTACAACCGCCCGATGGAGGTCGGGCGCGCGCAGTACGGCTATCCGCAGCGGGCGCCGCAACAGCAGCAGCCGTACGGCCAGCAGGGCATGCCGCCGCAGGGGTACCCGGGCGGTCAGCCGCAGGCCCCGTACGGCGGTCAGCCCGGCCCGCCGCAGCAGCCCGAGTACGGTGCCGCGCCCAGCCAGCAGACCCGCTACGCGGAGCACTCCCGGCCGCAGCCGGGGGAGGAGCCCCGCAGCAGCGGCCGCAGCCGGGGCGCGGTGATCGGCGCGGTGGCCGTGGTCGCGGCGATAGCGATCGGTGCCGGCATAGCGCTCTCCACCGGGGACCCGGACGGTGACAAGAGCGCCAAGGGCGGCACCGCGACCACCGCCCCGCCGGCCCCCACCACCCCGGTGCCGACGGCCACCACCGCGAGCGCAGCCCCCTCGGCGAGCGCGACCGCCATCTCCGGTCCGACGACCGTGGACGCGGGCCAGCTCCAGGGGCAGAACGCGCCGTCCGGCAACAGCGTCAAGGGCGCCAAGTCCGCCGACGGCAGCTACCTGACGCTCCAGCCGGGCGGTTCGGTGACCTGGACCGGTGAGATCGCCACGGCCGGGACGTACAAGCTGACCGTGCACTACAACTACTCGGGCGCGGACTTCAAGGGCGCGGTCGCGGTGAACGGCAAGGACTGGCCGAGCGGGGTGACCTACAAGATCTACGGCGCGCCCCCCAAGGACCAGACGTCCGCCTGGTTCAGCACCTGGATACTCCCGCAGTTCCAGGCCGGGCCGAACTCGGTGACCTTCACGGTGCCCTCCGGTCCGGTCCTGATCGACCAGATCACCATCGAGCCGGGCGGCTGAGCCCGCCCGCCCTCCGGACACACCACGGCCGCCCGTCCCCGCAGGGGGAGGGCGGCCGTCGGCGTTGCTCAGGCGGGTTCGACGGTGGGGAACGTGTCGCCGCCGAGGACCCAGCGGCCGTGGCGCATGACGGCGACCAGGTCGAAGGTGTCGGAGTCGACCACGACCAGGTCGGCGAGCTTGCCGGTCTCCAGCGAGCCGATCGAGTCGCTCAGGCCGAGCAGCCGGGCCGGGGTGGCGGACAGCGACTCGACGGTCTGGTTCAGGCTCAGCCCGTTGACGGTGACCGAGCGCTTGAACGCCACGTCCAGGGTGAGGGTGGAGCCGGCGATCGCGCCGCCCTCGACCAGCCGGGCCACGCCGTCCCTGACCTCGACCTGGAGCGGGCCGAGCGGGTAGAGGCCGTCGCCCATGCCGGCCGCGCCCATGGCGTCGGTGATCAGGGCGACCCGGTTCGCGCCGGCGGTGCCGTAGGCGAGGTCCAGC
>NZ_JAHSQD010000990.1 GCF_020103755.1 Streptomyces sp. LS1784 | reverse complement strand
GCGCTGCCCGCCGCGGCCGCCGGCCGCCCGGCACCGGCCGTGATCTCCGGCCACGCGCCCACCCTGGTGCCAGAGTCGGGCGACTGGGACGCCTCCCACCACCGCTTCCTGCTCGGCTCGCTGCGGCACGGCACCGTCTCCGCCGTCGGCACCGACGGCAGCGTGCGCACCCTGGTGGACGACCCCGCGCTGACCGAGATCGCCGGCCTGCGGATCGACCGGGCCCGCCACCGCGTCCTGGTCACCGACCTCGACAACGGCCTCGGCGAGCGCAGCAGCGCCGCCACCCAGGGGAAGCTCGCCGGGATCGGCGCCTACGACCTGGACACCGGGCGGCAGATCTTCTACACCGACCTCGCCGCGGTCGCCGCCGACGGCGGCAACCACCTCGCCAACGACATCGCGCTCGGCCCCGACGGCACCGCGTACGTCACCGACTCCTTCGCCCCCGTCGTCTACCGGGTGACGCCGGACGGCACCGCCTCCGTCCTGCTGCGCGACCCGCGACTGGCCCCCGCACCCGGCGGGTACGGCCTCAACGGCATCGTCCACCGGGACGGCCGGCTGGTCCTCGGCAAGTGGGACGACGGCACGCTGTGGCAGGTGCCGGTCCGCGACCCGGCCGCCCTGCGGCGGGTCGAGGTGGCCGGCGGTGGTGCCCTGCTCCACCTGGACGGCCTGCTGGGCCGCCCGGACGGCTCCATCGCGGGCGTCACCAACGCCTTCTTGGGAACCGGCCGCGACGCCGAGGTCGAACTGCGTTCGGACGACCACTGGCGCACCGCCCGCCTCACCGCCGTGCGCCCCTCCGTTGACCCGACTCCCACCGCGGTGGTCGCGGGCCCGGCCGGCAGCGTCTACCGGCTCTCCGGCGGCCTCGCCGCCGCCTACGCCGGCCACCCGGCGGACACCTTCACCCTGCGGCGGGTCTGAGCACCCGGCGCCTTTGGGCGATGTTGGTGAGATACAATGCTATGTACATCACCAACATCGTCGGAGGTGCCGGATGTCCGTAACACAGATCGACATCGATGAAGAGGCCCTGGAACGCGCGATGGTCCTCGCCGGTGTCCGGACCAAGAAGGACGCCGTCAACCTGGCGCTGCGCTACTACGCCGAACGGCAGGAACGTGCCGCCCGCATCAGTCGGCACTTCGAGCGGGCGCGACACTGGGGAGCCGTCGCGGACGCCGAGCGGCTGCACCGGGCGGAGAAGGACGCCCGGTGATCTATCTGCTCGACACCTCTGCGCTGTTCAGGCTGCTCGGTGAGCCCAAGGTGCAGGCCGCCTGGTTCGACGCGATCGACGCAGGGTCGGTCGCGTCGTGCTATCCGCAGCGCGCCGAGTTCCTCTACAGCGCGCGCAGCGGCCAGGAGTACGACGAGATCGCCGAGATGTTCGCCGAGCTCTACCCGGACGTCTCCGTACCGAAGAGCGCAGGACGGTGGATCGACACGGTGCAGCGGAGGATGGCGCTCGCCGGCCAGCACCGTAGTGCCTCCGCGGTCGACCTCGTGATCGCGGCGACGGCCGCACACCATGGACTCACGGTCCTCCACGATGACGCGGACTACCGAACCGTGGCACGTCATGCCGCGGACCTGAGCGAGCACAGCATTCTCGACTACGCCTGAGCAGCCCGCGCTCAGGCCGTGAGGGCCCGGGCGGACTCCTGCGCCCGGCGCGCCTCGTCGTGGCGTCGCAGCAGGAGGGCGGCCAGCTCCGGGGCGGGGCCGAGGACGTCCGCCAGGACGTCCGCC
>NZ_JAHSQD010000099.1 GCF_020103755.1 Streptomyces sp. LS1784 | reverse complement strand
CCGCCTCCTCGCCACCGCCGCCGACCTGCGCAGCGGACGGGCCGGCACCCTGCGCGCGGCCGTCCCGCCCGAACTCGGGCCGGCCACCCTGGCCGCGCTGCTCACCGGCTTCGAGACCGCCTCCCCGGGCACCCGGCTCGAACTGCGGGAACTGCCGGTCGCGGCCGTGGTGCGCGAGCTCGCCCAGCACACCGTCGACGTCGCCGTCGTCCGCCACCCCTGCCCGGCCGACGGACTGGCCTTCGGCCCCGTCCTGCACCAGCCGCTCGGCGTCCTGCTCGCCGCCCGCAGTCCGTACGCCGACCGCCCGGAGCTCGCGGTGGCCGAACTGACCGGCCTGCGCCTGGTCCTCTTCCCACGCGCCACGGCCCCGGCCCTGTATGACGAGGTGCTCACCACGCTGACCAGGCACGGCTGCACCCCCGAGGCCGTCGTCGACCCGCCGGGACCGGACGTCGCGGGCGCGCTCGTGCTCACCGGCAGCGCCGTCGCCCTGGTGCCGCGCACCGCGCCACCACCGGGTACAGTCTGGCGTCCGCTGACCGGCACCCCGCTGGCCTGGCGGACCTCCACGGCCTGGCCGGCCGGGCGGGGCGGGCCCGCCGTCCGGCTGTTCACGCAGGCCGCCCACGAGGCGCTCACCGGACCCGGCGGCCTGCTGCCCCAGCCGCCCAACCGCCCGCTCTACCCCCGGCCCGCAATGGAGTTCCCGCTGTGACCAGCGACCGCACGAGAGCCGACCGCACGGCTGGCGACCGCCCCCCGCACAGCCGGGCCGCCCGCACCCGCATCGCCGCGGCCTTCGCCGACGCGGGCGTCACCGGCTGGCTGCACGCGCGCGACCTCGACACCGGCGCCGAGATCGGCCTCGGCGCCGACACCGCCGTCAGCACCGCCAGCGTCCACAAGGTCTGCCTGCTCGTGACGCTGTACCGCGAGGCCGCCGCCGGACGGATCGACCTGGCCCGGCAGGTCGACGTCCCCGCCGCCGGCCGCACCCCCGGGGGGACCGGCCTCGCCGCCATGCTCGACGCCGCCCGCCTCTCCCTTCGCGACCTCGCCTACCTCACCGTAGCCGTCAGCGACAACACCGCTGCCGACACCCTGTGGGACGAGATCGGCCTCGACACCGTCAACCGCACCATGGCCGACCTCGGCCTGAGCCGCACCGTCGCCGTCCACAAGCTCCGCGACCTCATCGCCGCCCTCGCCGAGGACACCGGTTCGGACTCCCCGGTCGACCCCGCCGTCGTCGCCCGCCTCAGGGTCCTTGACCCCGCCTTCACCAACCGCAGCACCCCCCGCGACATGACCACCCTGCTCGCCGCCCTCTGGCACGGCGACGCCTGCCCCGGCGACCACGGCGCCGCCCTGCGACGCCTTCTCGGCCTCCAGGTCTGGCCGCACCGCCTGGCCTCCGGCTTCCCCTTCGACGACGTCCGCGTCCACGGCAAGACCGGCACCCTCCCCACGCTGCGCCACGAGGTCGGCGTCGTCGAATACCCCGACGGCGGCCGCTACGCCCTCGCCGTCTTCACCCGCGCCGCCGCCACCACCATCACCCTGCCCGCCGCCGACGCCGCCATCGGAACCACCGCCCGCCTCGCCGTCGACGCCCTCCGGGCGCGGGCGGCAACGAGCGGGACGGGCTGACCGGGGCCGGGCCAGGGCGAAACCGTGATGCCGTGACCACCCCCGGCATGCCCGCCAAGGTCCTGCCGACACCGCCGCCACCGCGCCGGTCATAGCGGCCGTGCGCGCGGAACTCGCAGGACGGCGAACTGGCCAAGGCCGAGGCCGAGGCCAAGGACAACCGCGCTGCCGCCGTACAGATGGTGACGGTCGGCGGCCCCCGGCTGCGCAAGGCCGCCGAGACCGCGCTCGCGGGCACCGGCCAGGACGTCGCCACGTTCGTCACGGCCGGCTGGAAGACGCCGCTGGAGCAGGACCAGCGCGTCCTGGTCTCCCAGATCGCACAGAGTGGCGGCCCCCACACCGAGGCGGCCGCGCTCGCCGCTTCGGACAAACCCGGCGCCGACGTCCAGGCCTTCCTGGACGAGACCCGGTTCACGCTGCGCGACAGCGACGACCGGATCGAGGTCTCGCAGCTCGCCGAGTCCGGTGGCCCGGCGACCGAACAGGCCGCCCAGATCGCCCTCGAAGGCAACGGAGGAGATCCGCACCTTCCCGGCAGCCGGCCGGCAACGCCCGCCGGGCGACCCGCACACCGCCGAAGAAGACGTCAGGAGGTGCTGTCGGACACTCCACGTCATCGGCCCGGGAGTCCCGCCTCCTTCGACTCGCGACACCGCGCCGGGAGGTCGGCGGGCGCAAAGGGCGGCGGCTCCATGTGTGACCCAGATGGCATGTGTCACGACACATGTGTCGTGTAATGTGTCCGATATGAACACTTCAGAGAAGAATCCGACCCTCGTCTTCATCCCCTGCTTCTCCGGCGCCCCGTGGAGCGCCGAGCAACTCGCCCCCTACGGCGACGCGCCCAAGCGCACGCTGCGCCTGCCCGAGGGCGTCGACGACATCGAGCGCTACGCCGACCACGTCGAAAGCGCGATCGCGGACCTGGACGACTACGTGCTGGTCGGCGACTCGTTCGGCGCGAACATCGCGCTCGCGCTCGCCACCCGCCGCCCGCCGGGCCTGCGTGCCCTGGTCCTGTCCGGCGGATTCGCAGCCAACCCCGTCGACTCCAAGCCGTGGAAGGCCCTGATGCAGGCGATCGGCAAGGCCCGCGGCCCGTTCTACCGGCAGCTGACGCTGCGCGCCCACGCCCACCGCCTCACCTCCCCGTTCGACGGCGAGGGGCAGGTGCCCTGGAGCGAGGCGCGCAGCCGCGAACTGTTCCTCGTCAACACCCCGGCCGCCTCCTTCGGCGCCCGCCTGCGGGCCGCTCTGACCGCCGACTACGTCGACGTGCTCGGCCGGGTCCAGGTCCCGACCCTGATCCTGACCCCCTCGCACGACGTGCTGATCGGCGAGGGCGCCTCCACGACCATGCTCGCGGGCATCCCCGACGCCCGGGAGGTCACGCTGCCGCGCACCGGCCACATGTTCCGCTTCTCCCACCCGGTCACCTACGCCGCCGCGGTCAAGGACTTCCTCGCCGCCCTCCCGACCACCCGACAGGGCACCCATGCGTAAGGCCGAACACCTGCGGTTCGCGATCCTGGCAGCCCAACGCGAAGGCAACCGGCTGCTGATCCAGGCCCTCAAACCCCTCGGCATCACCCCGTCGCAGGCCGAGGTGCTGCGCCTGCTCCAGCAGCACGGCACCCTGAGCCTGAACGGGCTCGGACAGCTCCTGGTGTGCGAGAGCGGCACCAACCCCAGCCGGCTGGTCGAACGCGTCGTCGCGGCCGGGCTGGTCGAGCGCCGCACCGACGCCGAAGACCGCCGCTACCTCCACCTCAGCCTCACCCCCGAGGGCGAACGCCTGGCCACCGCCGTCACCGAGATCGAGGAGTCCCTCTACACCTCGATGGACACCGCCTGCGAAGGCCTGGAGGTCGACGCGATGCTCGCGTTCCTGCACAACTTCATCGACACCCTGCCCTCGGGCAAGGCCCTCAACAAACGCCTCGACCTCGACTGACGCCACGACCCGTCGGCCGCGCGCCGAGCGAAGGAACGACCGTGCAACTCGAGAACACCCTGACCATCAGCGCGCCCGCCGACGAGGTCTTCGCCTACCTCGCACGGCCCGAGAACCTCCCGCGCTGGAACTACGCGCTCGACCGCACCGAGCAGACCTCCCCGGGACCGATCGGGGTCGGAACGACGTACCGCCAGACCCGCACGCTCCCGCGCCCGGCCGAGGAGCACTTCCGCATCACCGAATACGACCCCCCGAGCCTGCTGACCGTCGACGGTGACCTCGGCCCGTTCACCGGAACCGCCACCTACCGGCTGACCCCGCTCGAACAGCGCACCACCCGCCTGGTCAACACCCTCCACCTCACCGCCACCGGAGCCCTCAAGCCCATCGCCGCGATCGCCGGCCCCCGGGTCAAGCACGCAGTCGCGAAGAACCTCGACGTCCTGAAGAACATCCTCGAAACCCGCTGAACCCCCCCCGCCCCCCGACTGCCCGCGCTCACAGCCGGCCGGCAGCGGGGGATGGTGCCGAAAAACGACCGTCTGTCGACACTCGGCACCGCGATCACGAACCCGCAGGCGGGCAGTGTCGGTAACGCGCGTCGAGTGCCGATGTCGGAGAACGGTCCGTCAGATAGATGCCGACACATGCTCATCGGCTACGCGCGCGTCTCGACCGCTGACCAGAACCCCGATCATCAGAGCGACACGCTGCTGCGCCACGGAGTGGAGTTGACCCACGACGACTCCGACGAGAAGGCGGCACCTGGATTTCCGGCGCCCTCCCCGGGGCAGATCTCGCCGTAACGGCGCCCGTAGGCGGCGGCCAGAGCCGGCGGGTAGAGCGGACGGCGGCACGGCGGATGCGGGCGCCGAACGGCTCCTCATCGGCTGGAGCACCGGACCGCACTGGCTGCGCCCCCGATCCCCGGGGCTGACCACCCCGCCCTCGCCCCCGGGGCGTAACACCGCGCTCCGGTCGGCCACGACGTGACCGACCAGCCGCACATGCCGATGCCGGGCACGCCCGGAGGGGCGTGACCGGCACCGGCATGTGCAGCGACCGGATGCCGCCGTGTCACCCGATCTGGATGGCGGCGACCCTCGGCGGGCGGTTCGGGAAGGTAATGTCGGTCCAGCGCGTGATCCTCACGGAGTCACCGTTCACGTCGAAGTAGGTCAGGTCGTTGTTGCCCGTGGAGATCCGGTCGACCCACCACCCGCCGAAGTCGGTCCTCCCCCCGTTCGCGTAGCAGTCGACGCTGTCACGGCCGTCGAGGTGCGACCAGATCTTCAGGAAGTCATTGCGGCCCCCGTCACACTGGACGTGGTCGATGGCGAAGGCGTCGGCGCTCGGCGGGCCGACGGTGAACGTGGCGGCTGCGGCGAGCGCCATGGCCATGGAACAGATGGCCCTCTTGGTCTTCGAGATCACGGTTTCTCCCTCGTACGAGGGCCGGGGCGCGGCCCGGCGTTGTCGGTGACGTCACGTCATGACGGGAACGGTGCTCTGCCGATTCGGGAACGGCCGACCGCGCACCGGTCCGGCTCCTCACGGGCGTGCCTGTCAGTGACACGGCCGCCGGACCCGAGATCTCAAAGTAGTGCCCCCCGTCCCCCATCCGGCCCCAACACTCCGAATGCGAACCGACGGGCCGAGACATCACCCGATCGTGGCGCTCACCCGCGCGGGCGGCGGCGAGCGCGTGCCGGGCCCGCGTCAGGGGCGGCTGGGGTCAGTCGAGTTCGTTCTTGTGGACGACGCCGATGACAGCGGCGCCCGTGGCTTGCGTGTTGACTGGTCGGGCCTGCTGATCAGCCACGGCGATCAAGAGAAGCTGGGCTCTCCGGGCTTCCACCCCGACGGCGTTCACTGACATCCCCCGCCGACCGCCCCGGAAGTGCCGGTGCCCTGTCGGTGTGGACGGGCAGCGTGGTGCGGCGGTGAAGTGCGGGCACGAGGCGCGGGCCGGCTACGTGCCCGGGGCCCCGTCCGGGTGGAGGGCGTCGAGGATGAGGGCGAGGCCGAAGGCGAACTCGTCGGCATAGTCGTAGCCGGGCCTGAGGACGTGTTCGGTGGCCAGCTCGGCGAGGTGGGGGTAGGCGTCGGCGGGCATCCCGCTCAGGATGGCACCCGCGACCTCGGCCGGCTCCGTCCCGCCCTTGAACGGCAGGCTGACCTCCTGGAGCACGAAACCGTACAGGTAGCTGTCGATCAGCGAGACCGCGTGCGCGGTCATCGGCACGGAGAATCCGCCGGCGCGCAGCGCGCCGATGACGGCGTCGTGGTGGCGCAGGGTCGCCGGGCCGGGCTGGGCGCGGGAGTCCATGAGGCCGATCGCCCATGGGTGGCGCAGGAGGGCGGCGCGCGCGGAGACCGCGCGCCGACGCATGGCGCTCTTCCAGTCGGTGCCGTGCGGTGGGAGCTCGATCTCGCCGAACACCGCGTCCACCATGCCGTCGAGGATTTCCTCCCGGCCTGCCACGTGGTGGTAGAGCGACATCGCCTCGACCCCCAGCGGCTGGGCGATGGCCCGCATGGTGAGCGCGGCAGACCCCTTCTCGTCCGCCACCTCCACCGCCGCCCGGATCACGCGCTCACGACTCAGCGGCGTGCGGGCCGGTTTCCCGCGCCGGCCCCTGCCTTCCTCGGGCATCCGTCTCCTCCTGCACGTCCATTGACTGCCTTATGGTGTAAGGCTAACGTGCCTTACAACATAAGGTCGCCATGTCCGCGAAGGGGCTGCGCCATGGGCAAGGATCACGTGGAGAAGGTCTGCATCATCGGGGCTTCGGGGAAGCTGGGGCAGTACATGGTCGGACACGCGCTGGAACGCGGCTACGAGGTGGTCGGCGTCTGCCGGGAGCGCAGTGTGCCGAAGCTGGCCGCGTTCGAGGGGCGGATCACCGTCGTCCCCGGGGCGACGAACGACCCGGAGGTGATCCGCCGGGCGGTCGCCGGGTGCGACGGGGTGCTGACGGTGCTGGTGCCCTGGGGCGTGCAGCAGTACGCGTCGGGTACGGCGCAGGCGGTCCTCGACCACGCCCGGCCGGGCGCGCGCCTGGTGTTCTCCTGCGGCTGGCACATCACGCGCGACGGCAAGGACCGGTACTCGCGGATGTTCACCCTGGGCCTGCGGATCGCCGCCGTCCTGGGCAAGCTCGTCCGCGCGGTCGAGATCGACGACCAAGTGGAGGCGTGCCGGCGGGTGTTCGCCAGCGACACCCGGTGGACCATGGTGCGCGGTAGCGACCTGGAGGAGGGCGCGAGCCAGGGCCTGCCGGTGTGGAGCCGGCACGTGGGCGACCCGGTGCTGGCGAGCAACCTGACACGCCGGGTGGACTTCGCGCTGTTCATGGTGGAGGCGCTGACCACGGACGCTCTCGTCCGGGAGGCCCCGGCGATCGTCGGCCGCCTGACCCCCAGCGCGCTCGCCCACGCCGGCGGTACCCGAGGCCAGGGCTGAGGGCTGCCGCGGGCTGCTGCGGCGGAAGGCCGGAGGCAGGCGTGGTGCCGTGACGCACCGCTGCCCCGGACCGGCTCGGTCCGGGGCAGCACGGCATGCGGTTGCCGCTCACGCCCTCCGGCGGCCGATGCCGGGCACGAAGCGCCCGGCCTTGGATGTGTACACGGCGTAGGCGGAGCCGTGGGTGCGGTCCGGGTACGGCTCCTCCACCACCCGCACCTGCAGCTGGATCGCGGCGGCGAGGGCGGCCAGGGTGAGGACGGCGATCACGGTGGGGACCATCAGCGCCAGACCGACGGCGGTGACGGTCATCGCGGTGAACACCGGGTTGCGCATCAAGGCGAAGACGCCGCCGGTGACCAGCGCGGTGCGCTCGCCGTCCTGGACGCCCACCCGCCAGGAGGCGCCCATGGCGTTCTGCGCGCCGGCGGTGGCCGCGACGCCGACCAGGGCGATGACCAGTCCGGCCCACCGTACGGTCGTGCCGCCGGTGGCCGGGAGGCTGCCCAGCCCGGCCACCGTGGCGATCGGGGCGGCGGCCCCGCCGGCCAGGGCGAGGACGAACAGCACCCCAGCCCACCAGGACGCCGAACCGGGCGGCCCGGAGATCCCGCGGAAGCCCGCGTCCCCGGTCCGCCGACGCTGGACGGCCGCCCGCACCCCGAAGGCGTACCCCGCCCACCCCACGTACAGGGCCAGCGCCGTCTGGGCCCAGCCCGTCACCGGGCCGTCTCCGCACCGGACGGGCAGCAGGAGCAGCCCGACCCGCAGCCGCACCCGTCGCCCTTCGCCACCGAGGAGGTGTCGGAGGCCGACGGCGCGCAACAGCCCTTGCCCTGCCAGGCATCGCGGCCTTCCTTGACAGCGATGGCGGCGATGACCAGGGCGGCGACCGGGTCGGCCCAGGACCAGCCGAGGGCGGCGTTCAGGGCCAGGCCGACCAGCAGGACTGCGGACAGGTACGTGCACAGCAGGGTCTGCTTGGAGTCGGCGACCGCGCTGGCGGAGCCGAGTTCGCGGCCGGCCCGGCGCTGGGCGGCGGACAGGAACGGCATGATCGCCAGGGACAGAGCGGCCAGGGCGATGCCGGGGATGGAGTGTTCGGCTTCGTCGGCGCCGGTCAGTGCCCGGATCGAGTCGACGGCGACGTAGGCGGCGAGCGCGAAGAACGAGACGGCGATGATCCGCAGGGTGGTCTTCTCGCGGGCCTCGCGCACGGCGTGGTCCCGGGCGGAGAACTGCCAGGCGACCGCGGCGGCGGAGGACACCTCGATGATCGAGTCCAGGCCGAAGCCGACCAGCGCCGTGGAGGAGGCGACGGTGCCGGCGGTAATGGCGGCGATCGCCTCGATCACGTTGTAGGTGATCGTGGCGGCCACCAGCAGCCGTATCTGCCGGGTGAGCGCGTCGCGGCGGGCGGGGGAGGGGCCGAGCGAGATCGTCGCCATCAGCAGCAGCCCTTCTCGTCCGCGTCGACACAGGTTCGGTCCGTGGCGACCGCGACGACGGCGGTCCGCAGGTCGTCCAGCGCATGGCCGAGCCGCTCGTCGGCGAGCTCGTAGCGGGTGCGGCGGCCGACAGGGACGGCGGCGACCAGGCCGCAGTCGCGCAGACACGCCAGGTGGTTGGACAGCCGGGTGCGGGAGACGCCCAGGGCCTCGGCCAGGTCGGCCGGATGGGCCGGGGCCTCGCGCAGGGCGAGCAGGATGCGGCAGCGGATCGGGTCGGCGAGCGCGCGGCCGAACCGCGCGAGGACCTCGATCTCGGAGGCGAGAGTCAGCACGCGCCGACAGTACAAAGAAACCTGGATTCAGGAAAGCCTGAACTGAAGAACGGTCGGAGGCCTTCAAGAAACGATCGTTTCCTGAAGACCATCGGGCAGGCAGCCGAACGACCCCTCAGAACGGGCTTCGGGCAGGCGGCGCAACCCGTTCTTCGGTAGATTGGCAACCTGGCCTGGGGCGGTCATCAAGGTCTCCACCGGAAACCTTGATGACCCCCAGGTCCGTCATCAAGGTGACGCCGGGTTGCTGTACAGCTGCCGCGGTTGTCGCGCTGTCGTGCCTGGCCGTGGCTGTGTACAGCGGCGGAGCCGGGGAGTACGGCGGACGCGACAGCGCGACAGACACCCAGCCGGTACCCGGCGTGACGAGGCGTCCTGCTGGGCGGGCCGCCTGGGTAAGTGATTCGGGAGCCAGCCGGGCAACGAGCCGGGGCACCGCCCAGGCCGCCAGGTCCCACCGTGGTGTCGTGGCGTCACGGCGCCACCAGCGCCACGCCCACCGAACTTCCCGACAGCGTCGTTGGACAGTCCCGCTCGGCCTGGTCGCCGATGGCGGCGCACTTGTCCTTGGTGATGCCGTCCAGGTCCGCGAGCGCGACGCCGGGATCGGCCTGCTCCATCTCGGTCATCACCTTGTTCCGCAGGGTGGTGCGGGTCCACATCGGCGGGTCTGCAGCGGGCACCGCTGTTCCACCGGGCGCCACGGCGGCCGAAGCCGTGCCGTCCGGCGCGGAAGCGGCCGTACTGCGAGGCGGGGCCCAGCCGGTGACGGCGACCGACCCGATGCCGAGGACACCGAGGAGGATAGCGGCCAAGGCTGCGAACAGACGTGGGTGCACGCGGAACTCCCGGGAGTGTGCGAAGTGGTCCGATCCTTCGTGCGTGCCGCCGCCCGGCCTCGGCGGTAGGCAATCGGCCGGGCGACGGCACGACTTGGTAGGGCCTTGAGACAAGCTGGTCAGGCCGGTGCCGGAACGGTCTCCTGCCGAGCGCGGTGAAGCCGGCCACCGCGGGCGAGACGGTGCACGGCGGCAGCGCAGAGCAGGCCGGTCGCCGCCAGGGCCAGCCACGGGACGAACAGAGCGCCGCGTTTCACCGCGAAGTCCCACAGGGCACCGACGGCCAGGTTGCCGAGGGTGATGCCGATCCCGGAGACGGTGTTGTAGAAGCCGTAATGGGTGGCGACGAGCCGGTTGCCGGACAGCATGACGACGGTGTCCATCTCGAAGGGGTAGACCACCGCGCTCGCCGCTGCGAGCAGGGCCACCGCCACGGTGAGCGCGGCCAGTTGAGCCACCGCACCCTGCCGGCCGGCGCTCGGGGGCACCAGCGCGAGGGGGGCGAACGCCAGCCCCGTCCCGGCGAGTCCGCGCACGAGTGCCTGGGGCGCGGTCCAGGTGTGCTTCGCCCAGCCGGTCAGGCGCAGTTGTCCGGCGACGGCAACGGCGGCGGAGACGATGAACAGCCCGGTGGTGGCCTTGGTTCCGTCGTCGCCCAGGGCCAGGCCGGCAGCCAGAGGCAGGGCAAGGTAGACCTGGAAGGTGAGGATGTAGGAGCCGATCATCGCCGCCGAGAAGAGCAGGAAGGGGCGGTTGGCGACGACGGTGCGCCACTGGGTGAGGACGCCGGTGCGTTCCCCGTCCGCGAGCTGTTCCTGTTCGCCCTGGCGGGCGGGCAGGGCGCGCCACTGCAGGACGGTGAGGGCGGCGAAGATCGCGGCGGCGGTGGAGCAGACGGCGGTGAAGTCTGCGGCGAGCAGGGCGAGTCCGACGAGCGGGCCCAGCAGCATGCCGGCCTGGTAGTAGACGTTGAAGGTCGCGAAGGCGTCGACGCGGCGATCGCCTGCCTCGGCGGCCAGATAGGCGCGGACAGCCGGATTGAACAGCGCGCCGGCGAAGCCGGTAGCGGCGGAAGCGGCGAGCAGGGCGGGCAGCGAGTCGACCCAGCCGAGCAGGGCGAATCCGGCGACGCGCAGCAGGCAACCGGCGATGACGGGGACGCGGTAGCCGTAGCGGTCGGCGATGGTGCCGCCGATGAGGAACATGCCCTGTTGGGAGAGGTTACGCACGCCCAGGACCAGGCCGACGGTCCAGGCGGCGAGGTGGAGGTCGTCGGCGAGGTGGGTGGCCAGGTAGGGCATCAGCATGTAGAAGGCGAGGTTGATGGCGAACTGGTTGGCCATCAGCAGCTGTGCGGTGGAGCTGAAGCTGCGGGTCTGGTGCCACAGGTTCTTCATCGGGTGGCCTCTGCGAGGTCGCGCAGGTCGGCTGGTGTGGTGCTGGGGGCCAGCGGGTCGAGGACGGTTCGGCAGCGGGTCCAGCGGGTGACGGTGCGCTCGGCGGGGTGGGAGATCTCGTCGGGGTGCTCGGGCGGCAGGTGGCCGAGCAGATCGTGGGTGTGGCAGTAGTCGTCGTTGAAAACCGTGCCGATGTAGCGCTGGGGGCCGTCGGGGAAGACGGCTGTGATGCGGGTCTCGGGCGGGGTGGTGGCGGCGAGCCAGCGGGCGGTGAGGGCGACCGCGCCGACACTCCAACCACCGCTGGCGTAGCGGGAGGTGGCCAGGGCGCGGGCGGCCCAGACGGCTTCGGGTGCGGCGACCCAGTGGACCTCGTCGAAGAGGCGGTAGTCCACGTTGCGGGGGTAGATGCTGCTGCCCAGGCCGCGCATGAGGCGGAAGGTGGCGGGCTGGCCGAAGATCGTGGAGCCGGTGGTGTCGACGCCGACGACGCGCAGGTGGGGGAAGTGGCCGCGAAGGACGCCGGCGATGCCGGCGGAGTGGCCGCCGGTGCCGACGCTGACCACGAGGGCGTCGATGCGGCCCAGTTGGGCGATGAGCTCGTGGGCGAGCGGCCGGTAGGCGGCGACGTTGTCGGGGTTGTTGTACTGGTCGGGGCACCAGGAGCCGGGGTGGGCGGCGAGCAGCTCCTGGACCTTGTCGCGTCGGGCCTGCTGCCAGCCGCCTTCGGGGTGCGGGGTGTCCACGACGACGACCTCGGCGCCGTGGGCGGTGAGCATGCCGGTCATCAGGGGTTCGATGTCGGGGTCGGTGACAACGGTGACAGGGTGGCCGTAGGTGACCCCGGCGAGGGCGAGGCCAAGGCCCAAGGTGCCGGAGGTGGATTCCACGATCCGGGCACCGGGGCGCAGGTCGCCGCGATCGCGGGCGGCGCGGACCATGTGCAGGGCGGGCCGGTCCTTGATGCCGCCGGGGTTGCGGCCTTCGAGTTTGGCCCAGAAGCCGTGGCCGGGGGCGGTGAACGGCTCGCCGATCCACAGCATCGGCGTGTCGCCGACCAGGCCGGCGGGCGTGTGGGCGGGCAGCGCAGCCGCGGCGAGGAGTTGTGCGGGCGTGGCGGGGACGTCGAGGTGCACGAGGTGCTGGACGGGGCGGTTCATGACAGGGCCCTCCTGCGGCCCGCCTTCACTGGGCGGGCCGTCGTGGGTGTCGGACGGTCAGGGCGTCAACGGCCGTCACGGCGCCGCGCACCTTCAGGGTGCGGAAGGGCACGCCGCGACGCCGGGCCCTGTCAGGTCCGCCAGATCCCGAGTTCCGCTCTCGCGGTGCCACCGCCACGGTCCGTCGCCCCGTGTGCCCGGTGCCACCGGGTCGGCACGGCCGGGGACACCGGGGCGAGGAGGGCTACCGGAGCGCTCTCGATCGACTCGTCAAGGACCGTGTCGAGCTGGTGCACGGTCACCGGCTGGTCGACGCCTTGGCATTCGGCCTGCTGCGGTGCCTCACCGTGCCGCTCGGAGGCCGGCGGGCAGTGCGCCGTCACGCTGGGGACGGAGTCCGCCTTGGGCAGGGCACCCGCGAGCGGGCCGTGCGCGCAGGCCAGCAGATGGACGAGCGCGGACAGCACGGCGGCGACACACACGAGCCTCCACTCGCGTTGCGCACCGAACCGTCCAGTCATGTCACCGAAAGTACACGATCGGACACGTGAGGCTTCCTTTGGAAGATGTGCGATTCAGGGCGGCATGGCCCTCACGTCGTCGGCCGTCGCCCGGCGGCCACACGGGTACGGCCGCCCGAGCCGTTCGAACAGCGGGACACCCGTCAACTCGATTGCCGGGCGTGGCGTCACCCGCACGGGGTAGCCACCACCGGCGCCCGCCAGGTGCGCTCGCGCCACCCCGCGACTGTGGCCGGCACGGCGGTGGCCGCCATCAACGGGATCTCGGCCGCGGTGCTGACCGCCTCCACACAGGCGCAGGTGGTCGGATCGGTGTCCGGCCACACGACCGATGTCCTGGAGCACGAGACGGTGATCCGGCTGCCCGCCGACATGCTGCAGTTCATCCCACGGCCCGACGAAGAGGCGCAACGTGGCAACACCGGTTCGTAAGCTGCTCGCCCGAGCGCAGCGCTCGGCAGCGCATCTGGACATGCGCGACCATCACATGCTCGACGGTCCGGAGTTCATCGCCTGGCAGTACGGCAAGCGCCTGGAGCCGGCCGGTCGCGCCTCCTGGCGGCACGGATGGCACGACGCGGTCGCCGCGGCCGTCGGTCGCGGGGTGGTGGTGCGGCGGGCGCGGATCGTCTCCGAGCCGGTCCACGACTGCATCCGCTACGAGCACGACCTGACCCACGGGAATCTCGCCGCCGGCGAACAGGTCCGATGGCTGTCACGCCGGAACACGAAGGACCTGTGCCTGCCGGGCCTGGACTTCTGGGTCTTCGACGACCAGGTGGTGCACTACCGCCACTTCACCGGCGACGGGCAGCTCGCCGAGATGGGCGAGGAGATCCTCCGCGACCCCGCCCCGGCGAAGCACTGCGCCCAGGCATTCGAGTTGGTCTGGGAGTGTTTCATCCTGCACGAGCGGTACTCGGCCTGACCCCAGCACCGTGTCCACGTCCCCGTCCTCCAGCGCGCAGGCGGTCCGCAAAGCCGTCGCGGACCGCCTGCACGAGCTGATGCTGGACGCCGGCCTCACCGGCAAGCAGCTCGCCGACCGTTGCGGATGGATGGCGGCCACCGCCTCCCGCATCATCAACGCCAAGACCGCGCCGAACGACCAGCAGATCCGTGCCTGGTGCGCGGTGTGCGGCATCGGTGGCTGCCGGTCCGCGGAGCTTGCCCTCCTTGGCGGCCATCGCGAGTGCGCTCCGGAGCCGACAGGCTCGATCAGCCGATCGGTGGTGCGAGGTATTCCAGCGCGTAACCGCCGCCGGAGGGGGCTACGCGGGCGATGCCGGGTGAGTCGAGGTGGGCGCCGGCTACGAAGTGGTGTGGTTGGGTCAGTTGTTCGAGGAGGGCCGCGCGCGCGGCGCGGGCCTGGGACTGGTTGCCGTCGAGCTCCCAGGACACGTTCGGCTGATCGAACTGGAGGGTGGGAACGTGAACGGTGTCGCCCCAGACGAGAAGGTGGCCGGTGCCGCTCCGGATGTCGTAGACGGTGTGACCGGGTGTGTGGCCCGGTGTCGGGATCGCGGTGGTCCAGTCGTTGATCGCGACCTTCTCCGACACGGGTACGACCCGGTCGCGGATCGGCTCGAGCCGCCCCGTGAACACCGAGGTGTCGCCCGCGCCGATCCACACGCGTTCGAGTTCGGTGAACGCCTCTGAACCGTCCGGTGCGATCAGGCCGCTCACGTGGTCTTCGTGCTTGTGGGTGATGGCCACATCGGTGACACGCGCGCGGTCGATTCCCGCTTCGTCGAGCGCGTCGTAGATCAATCCCATGGTGGGGTCGTGCCAGGCGTTGGACGCGCCGGTGTCGATGAGAACCGACCGCGTGCCGTCGGTGACGAAGAAGGCGTTGACCGACAGCCGCAAGTTGTCGCCGGCCAGCGGGACGGCGGCCGGCAGCGCATCGAGCGTGCGCCCGTCCTCGTCACGGAGCCGTGTCGGCGGCATGTCGATGTACCCGTCCCGCAACGAGATCACCTGTAGGTCGCCGAACTCGAACGTGGCATGGTGCCGGCCACTTGAGACTAAACGCATGGAACCTCCGTCGTGTTGGGCGCACGTCGCGCGTCTCCGATAGAAGACTCTGTCTTCTTTAGAAGAAACACTACACTCTGGGCAGCCAGGTACCCATCGATCGAGGAGCACGGTGGTCAAGCAAGACGGAAACGCGGCCGAACCACAGCACGGTGACGACCTGGCCGGTGCGTTCGGCGGTAACGTCCGGCGACGCCGTGAGGAGGCGGGCCTGACGTTGGAGCAGCTGTCCACACAGTCGTCGGTCAGCCGGGCGATGCTGTCGAAGGTCGAACGCGGTGAGAAGAGCCCGACGATCGGCGTCGCGTCCAGGATCGCCCACGCGCTCGACACGTCGCTCTCGGACCTGATCGGTGCGCCGGATGCTGCCGCGTCCGGTGTGGCCGTTGTCATGCGCAAGAACGATCGCCCCGTTTTCCGTGACCCGGAAACCGGCTTCGAGCGGCACATGGTGTCAGCGGCCCCGGGCGCGGGAGGAGCCGAGATGGTCGTCCACTACCTCCCCGCGCAGGTCTCCACCGGGCTGCTGCCCGCGTATCCGCCGGGTTCGGAGAAACAACTCGTGGTGCTCGAAGGCACGCTCACCGTCGCGATCGGCGGA
Organism: Streptomyces sp. LS1784; assembly: GCF_020103755.1. Taxonomy (GTDB): domain Bacteria; phylum Actinomycetota; class Actinomycetes; order Streptomycetales; family Streptomycetaceae; genus Kitasatospora. Next base: position 5,350 of record NZ_JAHSQD010000099.1, on the reverse strand, counting down.
ATCAGCGAGACCCTGAACACAGGCGACTCCCTCTTCTTCCAAGCCGACGCGGACCATGGCTTCGCCAACCCGACGAACGCTCCCTGCGAATACATCATGGTCATCTCGCGCAGAACCTGATCGGCGGCAGCTTGCGGGCCTGGATCTCCGTGGCAGCGCCCGTACCCACGGGGTGAGGTAGGCGAAAGTGCGGCCCAGCAGGGGCAGGAAGCGGTCCGGGGCGTGGAACTGGCCTCGGCCGAAACGGCCAGGACGTTCGGGTCCAGGTGGGCCGGGTCCCCGTGCAGCAGGCGTTCGGGTCCGCAGTGGACCAGCAGCGCCCGCGCGGCCTCCGGGGCGTCCGCCCACCATGCCGCCGTGGGCGCTCCGTGCGGCACGGCTGGGAAGGACGTTCGCGCCGGGGCGCTCGTGGGTGGACAGGCCGGCGGTGGGAAGGGCAGCGAGGGACACCGGTCCAGTACGGCAGGCCGAGAGCACCCCCGTCGGATCGTTGACGAAAGTCTGGCAGGGGCAGGGCCCTTGCTGACGGAACATTGGCGAGAGCCGGCGCGCGCCCGTCGCCGGTCCGGGCGGGCGCGTCAACGGCACGTCAGCAACGTGTCGACAGGTCGTCAGGGGTTCGTCAGGGAGGGTGAACGAGCTTGCCCCGGACACAAGGGCAGGCTTTGATGGAGCACATGCACCGCTCGACACGCCACCACGACCGCCCGCCGCATAGTCGGCCGCGGATCGTCGCTGTCGCGGTCGCCACCGCCGTCCGGTAGAGCCGAGCCGCTACCCGCTCTCCGCCGGCCGTGGGCGCGGGTTCGGTGCCGTAGACCGAATCCGTGCCGATCACCGCCGCCCGTCCCTCAGCCCCAACCGGCTCCGAGGGCCAGGGGACGGACGCGCCTCTTCTCATCGCATCACACCTTTCCCGCGCCGGCGGCCCCGGAACCGAGCGGCCTCGTGCCGCTCTGCCTCCGCACCCCGCCGGTGCCTTCCACCCTTGGATGGGTCATGTCCGACGCTGTTCTGTCCGCTCGCACCGCCCTCGTCACCGGCGCCTCCTCCGGGATCGGTTGGGAGACCGCCCGGCTGCTCGCCGGGCACGGTGCGACCGTGCTCGTGCACGCCCGCACCGCCGCCGAGGCGGAGTACGCCGTCGCCCGGCTGGTCGAAGCGGGCGTTCGGCGGGACCAACTCGTCGAGCTGGCCGCCGACTTCACCCGCCTCGCGGAGGTCGCGGTGCTGGCCGGCACGGTCGTCAAGCACTACCTGGCGCTGGACCTGCTGGTGAACAACGCCGCCGCGATGGCGCCCGAGCGCTGCACCCTCACCGACGACGGCAACGAGGTCTCGCTCCAGGTCAACTTCCTGGCCGCGCACCTGCTGGCGAAGCTGCTGCGCGCGCCGCTCTCGGCGGCCGGCGACGCCCGGATCGTCAACGTCTCCTCCTCGCTGCACCGCACCGCCTCGATGAACTGGTCGGACCCGCACCGGGTGAAGAAGTACTCGCGGGTCGCCGCGTACGCGCAGTCGCAGCTCGCGCTCACCATGGCGACCGCCGACATGGCCCCGGCCGACGCGGGCATCACCGCCGTCAGCCTCAACCCCGGCCAGTGCGCCACCGCGCTGCTGCCGCTGTACGGGCGCACCGGCGCGCCGGCCGTGGAGGGCGCGGAAGCCGTCGTACAGCTCTGCCTGCCGGAGACGGTCGTCGTCAACGGCGCCTACTACGAGGGCGGTTCGGTCGCGCAGACGGCGCCGGCTGCGCAGGAGGAGCGCTCGCTGAAGCGGCTTGCCAAGCTCGCCGACCAACTGGTCGACCAGGCCGCCTGAACCGTAACCCGAAGAACCGGAGGAACCGCGATGTCCAAGCGCGCCCGCAAGAAGAAGGCCCGTCGGAAGAAGAAGGCGAACCACGGCCGGAAGGCTTGCCGGTAACCCGACAGACCCACCCGGTGCCGCGTGCCACCGGCACCGGGTGCGTGCCTTCGGCCCCTGGGGTCCGTCGTCAGGCTGTGCGGACGGCGGGCCCCAGGGGCCGTGGCATGTCCGGAATCCGGGACGGCGGGGGATCGCGCGTTCCGGGTCGGTGCCCCATCCATTCGGCCTACGGCTCCAGCGGACGCTGACCAGCGCGGTCCCGTCCGCCACCCTGATGCAGCCCGGAAGCCCGGCAGGCCGGCGTCGCCGGCCGTCCCCGCCGTCCCCGCCGTCCCCGCCGTCCCCGCCGTCCCTGTCGTCCCCGCCGTGCCCAAGGGCGGCGAGCCTGCCGAGCCGGGCAAGCCGTCCGGCTCGGCCCGCCCGCCGTTTTGACGCCCCAGTCTTCCTGCGGACGGTCAACGGCGTCAGCGCCGTTGCCGCCGACGACGCCCCGGGCTCGGCGGTGATCGCCGGCAAGCCCGGCGGCGCCGACTCCCGCTGGACGTTCAAGGATGCCGGCGGCGGCCGTTACCGGATCACCAACGGCCTCGGCCCGGAGCTCACCGAGAACACCGGCACCTACTTCGCCGACGTCAACGACTGGAAGGGGAGACCGGAGCAGAAGTGGGAGGTCCTGAACATCACGGGTGACGCCTACCAGATCAGGATCAGCGACCAGGACTGCCTGACCTACCACGAGGACCGGAAGGCGCTCGGCGTGTGGACCTGTGACGGGTCCGCCGAGCAGCAGTGGACGATCACCGGCTGAAGCACCGCCAATGCCCCGTCAAGATGGCCGCGGGCAGCGTCAAGAACGCGTCAGAGCGGTCGGACGTGCGTTCGGCCGAACCTAGCGTGAGCTGTGAGGAAACGGTTCGCCGTCTGGGCGTGGGGCCTGGCGGCGGACCGTTGGCCGAACCCCGACCCCCGGCGGGTTCCTCCGGGGAAGGTTCGGCGGCCAGTGAAAAACAGGGGGAGGGGGCGCGCGGCGATGCCAACGGGTACGTCGGGCGGTACGGCGGTCGTGGGGAACACGGTCGCGTCGGAGACGGCACGACAGGAGACAGCCGTACCACTTCCCGGGCCGCGCGCCCCCCGTCACCGGCCGGGCGGCGCCTGGCGCAGTCGGGCCTGGCGGAACACCCCGCGCCTGGTGCGCGGGCTCACCGGCCTCTGCCTCGCGGCGCTGCTCGCCGCCGGAGCGGTGACCGCCGTCGTCCTGGGCGGGGCCAGGGACGGCACGGACGTCATCGGCCACCGGGCCGCCCCGCAGGTGGTGCGCTCGGCGGACCTGTACTTCGCGCTCAACGACATGGACGCCCAGGCCGCCGACCTGCTGCTGTTCGGTGCCGATCCGGACTACACGACACTGCGCACGCAGACCCTGGACACCTACGAACAGCGGCGCACCCAGGCCGACACCGACCTGCAGAGCGTCGCGGAGGCGGTGGCGGGTGACCAGTCAGGACAGCGGGCCGTGCAGACGGTGATCGGTGAACTCGGCCGCTACGAGGCCCTGGTGGCCCGTGCCCAGCTGCTGGAGGACCAGGCCCACGCCCCGGTCGGCCGCCCCTCGGCGGAGGCCCTCGCGGCCTACCGGCAGGCCACCGACCTGCTGCGCCAGCGCCTGCTGCCGGCCGTCGACGAGGTGACGAAGGCCAACGCGGTCGTCGTGGAACGCAACTACACCGACCAGCGTGACGCCCTGGCGGACGGTTGGTGGTGGATCCTGCTCATCGGTCTGGTCGTGCTGGTCGCGCTCGGGCTGCTGCAGAGGGTGCTCGCCGTGCGCTTCCGGCGGCGGGTGAACGTGCCGCTGGCCGTCACCACGCTCCTCACCGCCGTCGGCCTGGCCACCGCGCTGGCGCTGACGTCCCGGGCGGACCACCAGCTGGTGGTCGCGAAGAGCAACTCCTTCGACTCCGTGATCGCCCTCAGCCGGGCTCGCTCGGTGGCGTACGACCTCAACGCCGACGAGAGCCGCTACCTCACCGACCCCGCCCGGGCGGCGGCCTACGAGCAGAGCTTCCTCGACAAGACCCAGGCCTTCGCCCGGATCGACGGCACCACCCTCACCACGTACAACGACCGGCTCGCCGCACTGGCCGACCGGCACCGGGCCGACCACGGTCAGGTGGGGTTCGGCGGGTACGTCGGCGACGAACTGCGCAACATCACCTTCCCCGGTGAACAGGACGCTGCGGAACGGGTGCTGGCCGCCTTCCAGCAGTACCAGCGCGACGACCGGAAGATCCGCGCGCTGAACGCCGAGGGCAGGCTCAAGGAGGCCGTCACCTACGACACCGGCCTCACCCCGGGCCAGTCCAACGCGGACTTCGGGACGCTCGGCGCCGCCCTGGACGACAACCAGGCCATCAACCAGCGTGCCTTCGACGGCGCCGTCTCCGACACCGACGGCGACCTCGGCGTCACCACCGCCGGCCTCGGCGCGGCGGCGCTGGTGGCGGCGCTCGCCCTGACCGCGCTCGGCGTTCGGCCGCGCCTGCGCGAGTTCTCCTGACAGAGGCGGCCGGGGCCGTCGGTGTCCGACTCGCCCTTCCCTCAACCACAGTCCGGTGTCGCGTGGTTCTGCCCTGCCGTTCTCCGATAGTGCTCCGATAAGATGGCTACAGGTGTGCCAGGAAGGTCGTGGTGGTCCTGGCCACGGCCGTGGCCACCTTCGCGCGGCGCCTGCGCGTTCCCGCGCCGTCGCTGCTGGTCCTGGCGGGGATCGGGGTGGTGCTGATACCCGGGCTCCCCGCCCTGCACGTCCCGCCACAGGTGATCGGCACGGTGCTCCTGTCGCCGCTGCTGTACGCCTTCGCCGAGGAGCTGTCCCCGCGCGACCTGCGCACCGTGTGGCGCCCGGTGACGATCCTCTCCCTGGAACCAGCTTCACCTCGCCCGCATGCTCAAGGACACCGGCGGCATCCCGGCCCACGGCAACCGGCGCTCCGAGTGGGACGCCGGCTGCCGCTTCGACTTCGAGAACCCGGAACACCGCTGACTCGGAGGCCGGTTTGGCCGGGAGCGATCTCGGTTGTCGGCTATCCGCGTAGTCGCTCGACCAGCGCGGTGAAGAGCTGCAGGTTCGGGAATATCCGAACCGGGTCGCCGGACAGCCCCGCCCGCTTCCCGACGACCTCGATGCGCACGAGTCCCCGCCTCGTTCCGACGCCCTCCACCTGCGACCAGGGGGCCCGCCTTCGCCCCGTTTCCAGGCCGGTCCAGCTCACCTGGAAGCTGCCGAACGACAGGGTCTTTCCTGCCCGGAGCGCGGTGATCGCGTCCGTCAGCTGCGCGTCGGTCACGGCCTGATTTTGTCGGGTTCATATGAGAGCCACTGCTCCGGTGTGAATGAGAGCCAGGTCTAGGCCGTTCGTGGCGGTGGTGTACTCGACCGTGGCGGGTGTTCTTCGGCGAGTTCGGGAGCCAGTCCGGC
>NZ_JAHSQD010000989.1 GCF_020103755.1 Streptomyces sp. LS1784 | reverse complement strand
CGCACCGCCACCAGGTCACGCCCCGCCGCTGCGCCGCTGGTCCGGGCGGCCCTGCCGGGCGGTCGTACCGCGTCCGTCGCACCGTCACCGGGGCCTGGTAGGGGGCGCGTCACCGCCCACGGTCCGGAGCCGGCACCCGCCTTTCGGACCGCCGCCGGGCCGGCTCGGGCCGGACGTCGGCCGGGCTCGGCCGTCCGGTCGGTCGGACGGACGGACGGACGGGGCGGTCGAACCGGTGCTCGACCGCCGCCAGGATACGGTGCGGGGGTCGCGGCCCCCGCACCCGGTGACCCCGTGAACCGCGACGCGACCGCTGTGACCAGCAGAGACCGAGGAGTTGCATGTCCACCATCAGCCGGCTGCCCGGGATTGTCACGACCGACCACGTCTTCCGGCTGCCGCTCGACCACGCCGCCCCGCAGGGCGAGCAGATCGACGTGTACGCCCGCGAGGTGGTGGCCGCAGGCCGCGAGCGGGACGACCTGCCCTGGCTGGTCTTCCTCCAGGGTGGCCCGGGCGGCAAGGCCGCCCGGCCGCTCGGCCGGGACTCCTGGTTGGAGCGCGCCCTGGACGACTACCGGGTGCTCCTGCTCGACCAGCGCGGCACCGGGCGGTCCACCCCCGCGACCCGACAGACCCTCGCCCGGCGCGGCGGCCCGCAGGAGCAGGCGGACTACCTGGCCCACTTCCGGGCGGACTCGATCGTCCGGGACGCCGAGCTGATCCGCGAGCGGCTGCTCGGCGCCGACCGGCGCTGGAGCGTGCTCGGCCAGAGCTTCGGCGGTTTCTGCACCCTCACCTACCTCTCCATCGCCCCCGAGGGCCTGACCGAGGCCTTCATCACCGGTGGCCTCGCCGGCCTCGGCAGCTCGGCCGACGACGTCTACCGCGCCGCCTACCCGCGGGTGGTCCGCAAGAACGAGGACCACTACGCCCGGTTCCCGCAGGACGTCCAGGCGGTGCGCCGGATCGCAGCCCACCTCGCCGACGCCCCCGCGACCCTGCCGGACGGCGGGCTGCTCACCGTCGAGGCGTTCCAGGCACTCGGCCTGCTGCTCGGCGGCGGCAGCGGCTCCGGCACGCTGCACTACCTGCTGGAGGAGGCCTGGGTGGAGGGCGCGGCCGGGCCCGAGCTCTCCGACACCTTCCTGGCCGGCGCCCAGGCCCAGCTCTCCTTCGCGGGCGGCCCGCTGTACGCGGTGCTGCACGAGTCGATCTACGGCCAGCGGTCGGTGGACCAGGGTGGCACCGCCTGGGCGGCCGAGCGGGTCCGCAAGGAGTTCCCGCAGTTCGATGCCCGGGCCGCGCTGGAGTCCGACGCGCCGGTGCTGTTCACCGGGGAGATGATCTACCCCTGGATGTTCGACACCGACCCGGCGCTGCGCCCGCTGAAGGAGACCGCGGAGCTGCTCGCCGCCCGCACCGGCTGGGCCGACTTGTACGACCGGGCGCGGCTGGCCGACAACACCGTGCCGGTCGTGGCGGCGGTGTACCACGACGACATGTACGTGGACACCGCCGACTCGCTGGAGACCGCCCGCGCGGTGCGCGGCCTGCGGACCTGGATCACCAACGAGTGGGAGCACGACGGCCTTCGGGTGAGCGGCGGCACGGTGCTGGACCGTCTGATCAAGATGGCGCACGGCAAGGCGTAGCGGCCTGCGGGCCGGCGCCGCGGCGCGGTTCGGCTCAGCGCGCACGGTGCCCTCCTCCCCTCGCCCGCCGGACGCCCCGACAGCGGTGGAGGCCGGTGCGGGCTGCGGCC
>NZ_JAHSQD010000988.1 GCF_020103755.1 Streptomyces sp. LS1784 | reverse complement strand
GTACGGCGGGCCGCCGTGGCAGCTGCCCCGGGCCAGACGCACGGGACCGGGAGCCACCGCCAGCAGCGGCCGGTCGAGCGGGTGGTACGGGTCCAGATCGGGCGGGTCGAGGTCAAGGCCGCCCAGCGCACCCCGGCCGGACCGCACAAGCCGGCGGCCGCCCGCCCGGGCCCGGCCCTCGACCTGGACAAGTACCTCAACCGGGAGACCTCATGAGCGAGCGGGTGGGGCACATGACCGAGGGGGTGAACCCGTGAGCGAGCGGAGCGAGCGAGCCATCCGAAGGTGCGTACGGGCGAATGCCCCTGCCGAGCGCAGCGAGGCGGACGCATGAGTAACCACCTCGCGATCGCCACCGTGAGCGAGGCGCTGCGGCTGCTCATCACCCGAGCGCTCTCGCCCGACATCCCGTTCGCGGTCGAGGTCAGCGCCCGCAAGCCGCCGACCGAGCCGCCCACCGACCCGACCATCACCGTCTTCCTCTACCAGGTCACGCCCAACGCCTCGCTGCGCAACCGCGACGCGCCCACCCGCGCGACCGACGGCACCGTGCTGACCCGGCCGGCTGCCGCCCTGGACCTGCACTACCTGATCAGCTGCTACGGCGAGGAGACCCAGCTGGTCGGCCAGCGGCTGCTCGGCTGCGTGGTCCGGGCGCTGACCGAACAGCCGCTGCTGTCCCGGCAGTTGATCGAGGAGGCGGCCACCCAGCCGTACCTGGTGGGGACGGACCTGGCCGCCTCGCCGCAGCGGGTGCGCTTCACGCCCACGCCGATGGACGTGGACGAGATGTCCAAGCTGTGGATGACGCTGTTCCAGACGCCGTACGCGCTGTCCGTGGCCTACCAGGCCACCGCCGTCTTCGTGGAGGGCAAGGCCGATCCGGTGGCCGGCAAGCCGGTGCTGCGCCGTTCCGTGCGGGCCGCGCCGTCCCGCGGACCGGTCGTCGAGCGGGTGCTCTCCCGGCCCGCCGGGTCCCAGGGCGCCCCCGCGGAAGGGCCGGTGACCAAGGACCGGGAGCTGGTGGTGGACGGCTCCGGCCTGCGCGCGGACCTGGTGGTGGCCCGGCTGGGCGAGCGCCGGGTGACGGTCGACCCGGGCGGTGTCCGGGACGACCGCCTGGTGGTCGCCGTACCGGAGGACCTGCCGCCCGGTGTGTTCCAGGTGCAGGTGCTGCACGGGCTGGCACTGGACGGCCGACCGGCCGCCGAGCACCTCGCCGTGGAGTCCAACGTGCAGACCTTCGCCCGGCAGCCGCGGATCGTCGCGCCGATCGGCACCGCGGACCGCAGCGACGGACCGGCCGGGGTCTCGGCCCGGCTGGATTTCCGGCTGGACCTGCCGCTCCGGAACGACCAGCAAGTCCTGCTGCTACTGGACGAGTTGCACCCGCCCGCCGGGCGGCCCGAGGCGAGCCGCCAGTTCCGCGCACCCGCGCCGCCGCTGCCGCGCACCGACCCGTTCGAGGTCCGGGTGCCGGTCGTCGGCGTCCGCCCGACGGCGTACCTGGCCCGGATCCAGGTGGACGGCGTGCCGAGCGAGTTGACGGTGTCCGGCGACGGGGCCTTCACCGGCCCGGTCGTGGACTTGACGCGCTGACCGCAGGACGGGGGGTTGGGAGATGAGCACGCGCCGGAGGCAGGGCCGCGACGGCTCGGCGGACGACTCGCACCGGGAGTCGCTGTCCGCCGCGGTCGCCGCCGTGCTCGAACGGGTCGACGCGCACGCGGCCGGCCGTTCTGCCGAGCCCGCCGTCCCGTCGGCCCCC
>NZ_JAHSQD010000987.1 GCF_020103755.1 Streptomyces sp. LS1784 | reverse complement strand
AGCAGCCCGCCGCACCGCTGCCCGCCCTCGACCGTGCCCCGGTCGCGGCCGCGGCCGCCCGCCCCCGGCGCTGACCGGACCGCCGACGCGGTCCACCCCGACCGTCGGGAGCCCCTGGCAGGAAGGTGGCGGATCCGACCCGTCGACCCTGCGCACACCGGCTGGCAAGGTCGGAAGCAGCCCGCAACCGGCGGGATCCACTGCACCCGGGGGGCTCCCTTGACGACGACATCCGACAGCCGGGCGGCCACCGGGACCGGCGCGGACACGTACCGGCCGCGGACCGCGGGCTGAGGCGGGCACCGTGGACGACCGCTACGAGCGCCACTGCCTCGCCGACCCGCTGTTCTACGACGAACCCGCCCGCGCCGAGCACCCGGACGACCGGTTCGCCGCCGCCTCCGCCCCGCTGCCGCCGGGCTGGCTGCGGGGCGAGCACGGCCCCTGGGTGCACGTGCGACCGCCCCACGCGCAGCTGCCCGAGCAGGGCTGGAAGGTGCACGTCTCGGCCACCCCGGACGAGGCCGAGCGGGTGATCGACCAGGTCCTGGCGTACTGCCTGGAGCACGAGCTGACCTGGAAATTCCTGCGCGGCCGGGCCACCGTGCAGATGGCGAACGGCAAGTACGCCGACCGCCGCTCCAGCGGCAAGCTGATCACGCTCTACCCGGAGGACGACGCCCGGCTGGCGCAGGTGCTCGACGAGCTGTCCACCCTGCTCAAGGGCGTCCCCGGCCCGTACGTGCTGAGCGACCTGCGCTACCGGGAGGGGCCGCTCTACCTGCGCTACGGCTCGTACGTCCAGCGCTACTGCACCGACGAAAAGGGCCAGCGGGTGCCGGCCATGAACGGGCCGGACGGCGAGCCGGTGCCGGACGTCCGGGGCACGGTCTTCGCGGTGCCGGACTGGGCGCCGGTGCCGGAGGTCGTCGCGGCCCAACTGGCCGCCGACGCCGAGCGGGAGGCCGAGAGCACGACCGAGTTCCCGTTCGAGGTCACCAAGGCGCTGCACTTCTCCAACGGCGGCGGCGTCTACCGGGCCACCGACCAGCGCAACGGCCGCGAGGTGGTGCTGCGCGAGGCCCGCCCGCACGCCGGCCTCGACTACGCCGGCCGGGACGCGGTGGAGCGGCTGCTGAGCGAGCGCCGGGTGCTGGAGGCCCTGGCCGGGCTGGACTTCGTGCCCGCGCTGTACGAACACCGGCAGGTCTGGGAGCACCACTACCTGGTCGAGGAGTACATCGAGGGCGAGCGGCTGGAGGAGGTCTTCACCCGCACCTGCCCGCTCGCCCACCCCGACCCGGACGAGGCCGAGCTGGCCGAGTACACCAGCTGGGCGCTCGACGTGATCGACCAGGTCACCGCCATGCTGGCGGCGCTCCACGAGCGCGGGCTGGTCTTCGCCGACCTCCACCCCAACAACGTGCTGATCCGGCCGGACGGGCGCTGCGCCCTGGTCGACTTCGAGATCACCTTCCCGGCCGACGACGCCACCGCGCCCCCGCTGGGCGCGCCGGGCTTCGTCTCCCCCACGGCCCGGCGCGGCACGGCGGTGGACGCGTACGCCCTGGCCGCGCTGCGGCTCTACCTCTTCCTGCCGGTGAACAACCTGCTCGCACTGGACTCCGGCAAGGCCGAACTGGCCGGCCGGGAGATCTCCGCGCGCTACCCCGTGGACCCCGGCTTCGGGGCCGAGGTCGCCGAGGAGCTGCACCGGGCGGCCGGTGGGCGGCTGCCGCGGGGCGCCACCGAGCGCCGGCCGGACGCCGCGGAC
>NZ_JAHSQD010000986.1 GCF_020103755.1 Streptomyces sp. LS1784 | reverse complement strand
CCCCGCGCCGACGGCCCAGAGCCCGGCCGCGTCCGCTCCGGCAGCCTCGCCCAGCCCGGTGCGTCCGAGCCCGCCGCGACCGACCCCGTCGGCGCGACCGGTGTTCCACGCCCCGGCGACGAAGCCCGTGCCCATGGCCCGGCACCAGCAGGGCATCTCGATGACCACCACGATGCTGCTGGTCACGGTCCCCGCCGTGATCGCGGCGGCGGCGCTGCGGCCGGGCGGTGGTGGCCGAGGACGCGGCGGCCGTTCGAGCTCCTCCTGACCGTTCCCCGACGGTCCGCCGACCGATTTCCCGGCCGACGGCGGGTCCCGGCCCGCCGCGCGGCCCGGGCAGAACCCGGGAGAGCCGGCCCGGCCCGGGGTTCGCCCCGTCGACCTGTCGTTCCGTCACAAGCCAAGCCAGAGAGGGGAGTTACCGTGTCCGAGTGGGTGGCGTTGATCATTGCCATGGCGTCGGCCTGTGTCGTCGTGGTGGCGGTGGTGCTGCTGAGGCGGCGCCGGCCGATCGTGGAGGGGAGCACCGACGAGACCCCGGACGTCATCGAGTACATCACGATGATGATCGGGGTGGTCTACGCGATCGTCCTCGGTCTCGCCATCGCGGGTGTCTGGGAGGCGCGCGGCGCCGCCCAGGACGACCTGTTCCGCGAGGCGCAGTCGCTGCGTGAGGTGAGCGACCGCGCGGTGATCTACCCGGCGGAGTTCCGTGACCAGGTCCGGGCGGACGTGGACGCCTACGTCACGTACGTGGTGAACACCGAGTGGGCGTACATGAAGGAGAACGGTGCGATCACCGAGAAGGGTGACCAGCTGCTCCGGAAGCTCCACGACGACGTCGCCACCCGGTCGCCCGCCTCCGACCTCGAGTCGCAGGCCTACCAGCCGATCATGGACAGGGTCGGTCAGGCCTCCGAGGCCCGCAATTCACGCGGGCAGAACGCCGGGCCGACGATGCCCGGGGTGGTCTGGTTCGGCCTGATCGGCGGTGCGGTGGTGACCGTCGGCATGCTGTTCGCGCTCCAGATCCGGCGAACACCGCGGGAGTTGATCCTGGCGCTCTGCTTCAGCGCGCTGATCGCCTTCCTGCTGTTCATGATCTGGGACTTCGACAATCCGTTCTCGCGGACCGTCTCGGTGACCACCCAGCCGTTCGAGGACCTCTTCCCCTCGCTCAACCTCGGCGGCTGAGCGGGGCGGGACGGATCCGGGCAGATGATCTTCGGATAATCTTGCCCGGATCGTCGGGGGTCGGCCCTCGGCGGAGCGAGCGAGGAGATCGTCAGCCGTGTCCGACCCGACGCCGGATCTCGGCGCCCACTTCCCGCCGGCCCGCCCGGAGCGCGCCTGGTGGTGGCTGCCCGCCTCGGAGCGGCTCCGGCGGAAGAAGCAGCGCCGGGCCTGGGAGGACTACCGGGAGCGCTACCGCAAGGAGGACCACGCCAGGGCCCGGCGGAAGAAGCACATCCGGAACGAGTCCGCGGACTGCTGTGTCGACGGCTGCTGCGAGTTCGCCGATCCCTGCCTGATCGCCCTGATCCCGGTGATGATGGTATCCGGCGTCCGCTTCGCCCTCACCGGGGCGCGCGGACGCCGCACGGCCGATCCGTCCGCCCCCGCCCCGCGCGGGTTCGCGGCCGGGGTGCTGTACGGCGCGGTGCGCTACTACCGCACCGAGGTCAGCCCCCGCCGCCCGGCCTGCTGCCGGTACACGCCGTCCTGCTCGACCTACGCGGTGCAGGCGCTGCACCGGCACGGCGCGCTGCGCGGGGCCAG
>NZ_JAHSQD010000985.1 GCF_020103755.1 Streptomyces sp. LS1784 | reverse complement strand
CGACGGCCCGCAGCGCGACCCCGCCGAGCGTGGTCTCCAGCCCGGCGGCCCCGGGCTCGTTGCCCACCAGCCGGTTGGCCGCCCGCAGCGCCGGCTCGTCCAGCGCCCCGGCCCTGGGCACCCCGAGGTGGGCGACGCCGCGCCGCCCGAGGTCCTGGACCGTGGTGAGCGGTCCCGGCCGCTCCACCACCAACTCGTTCAACTCCGCTTCCCCTCAAGCCCGTTCCGGGGTGAAGCGGACCCGGGTGCCGGGAGCCAGCAGGGCCGGGGGCACCCGGTCGGCGTCCCAGAGCGTGAGTGCCGTGCGGCCGATCAGCTGCCAGCCGCCGGGGGAGGGGTGCGGATAGACGCCGGTGTACGGGCCGGCCAGGGCGACCGAGCCGGCCGGTACGGAGCTGCGCGGGGTGGCCCGGCGCGGCACCTCGTACCGTGCCGGGAGGCCGGTGAGGTAGCCGAAGCCGGGGGCGAAGCCGCAGAAGGCGACGACGTACTCGGGTTCGGTGTGGATCCGGACGGCTGCGTCCTCGGACACCGCCCACAGGGCGGCGACCTCGGCCAGGTCGGTGCCGTCGTACACGGTCGGGACCTCCACCAGCGGCCCGGGCGCCGCCCCGGCCGCCGTCGGACGGGCGGTGCGCAGCAGCGCCGCCACCGCGTCGACGTCCGCGACGCCGTCCAGCAGCACGGTGCGCGCGGCCGGTACGAGCTCCTCCACCGTGCCGAGCGCGCCCGCCTCCCGGCGCTCGCTCAGCCAGCCGTACAGCGCCGCCACCTCGGCCGTCCCGGGCAGCTCGACCAGCAGCGCCCGCTCGCCGACCCGGCGCACCGTCCCCACCGTCACGTGAAGGCCTCCACCCGGGCCCCGGCGGAGGCCAGGGCACCGCGGATCCGCCAGGCGAGCTGGGCGGCGCCGGGGGTGTCGCCGTGGACGCACAGCGAGCGGGCCTCGACGCCGATCCGCTCGCCGCCGACGGCCTCCACCGTGCCGTCCCGGGCGATGCCGACGGCGCGGGTGATCACCGACTCGGGGTCGTGCACCACCGCGTCCGGCTCGCGGCGCGGGACGAGGGTGCCGGTGCGGGTGTACGCGCGGTCGGCGAAGGCCTCGGCGACCACCGGGAGCCCGACGCCCTCGGCCACCTCCAGCAGCAGCGAGCCCGGCAGGCCGAGCACGGGCAGCGGCCCGTCGCAGACCGCGCCCGCCCGCAGCACGCCGGCCACCACGGCCTCGGCCTGCTCGGAGTCGCCGACCACCCGGTTGTAGAGAGCGCCGTGCGGCTTGACGTAGGAGACCCGGGAGCCGGCCGCGCGGGCGAAGACCTGGAGGGCACCGATCTGGTACGCGATCTCGTCGGCGAGCTCCTCCGGGGGCACCTCCATCGCGCGGCGGCCGAATCCGGCCAGGTCGCGGTAGGAGACCTGGGCACCGATCCGGACGCCGCGCTCGGCCGCCAGTGCGCAGACCCGGCGCATCGTCGACGGGTCCCCGGCGTGGAACCCGCAGGCGACATTGGCACTGGTCACCACGGACAGCAGTGCCTCGTCGTCGGTCAGGGTCCAGCGTCCGAACCCCTCGCCGAGGTCCGCATTGAGATCGATCACCGCATCGGCCACGCCCGTCCGCCTCCCAGCAGCTGTTGAGCCAGATGGTAGGGCCTGCGGATGAAGGCCGTTGCGCGTGACCCGGAGCCCCGCGGGCGCTGCGGCGCGTGCCCGGGACCGCACGCCCCTGGGCGGCGCCGCGCGGGGGCGTGCAGGTCCGCGAGCGGGTCGTGCGCCC
>NZ_JAHSQD010000984.1 GCF_020103755.1 Streptomyces sp. LS1784 | reverse complement strand
GCGCCCGCGCCGCGCCGGACGGCCGAGCCGGAGCCGGAGGACTTCACCGCCCTGGTGCTGCGGGCCCGCGAGCTGGAGCTGCTCGGCCACCCGGACTCCGAGCGGCTGTGGAAGCGGGTCGCCGAGCGCGCCGGGGCCGCAGGCTTCGTCCACCCGGAGAGCGCCGAGCTGGGCGGCCCCGAGCGGCTGCGCGCCGAACTCGCCGAGCAGCGTGCCCACGAGGCGCTCCAGCGGGACGCGTACGCCGAGGGCAAGGCCGGGCTGCTGGCCGCCGCCGAGCTGTTCGAGCAGGCGGGGCTGCCAGGGCCGGCGCTGATGTGCCGCACCCGGACGCTGATCGCGGACCTGGACGAGAGCGACGGGGACGGGAGCGACGGGAACGGGAGCGGCCGGGGCGGGAGCGGTTCGGACGGCAGCGGGGGTGCGGACGGTGAGGACGGCGCGCGCGGCGCCAGGCAGGTCGACTGGGCGGCGCTCGACGCGGCGCTGGCCCGGGCCGAGGAACTGCGCGCAGGCGGCGAACTGACCGACGACGACTACCTGATCGTGTTGCAGGCCCGCGCCTACGCCGCCCACCACGACCTGGTCGAGGCGGAGCCCGAGCCCACCGCCGAGGTGGCCGAGCGCTTCGAGGCGGCGGTCGGGGCCTACCGGCGGACGGCCGTGGAGCTGGGCTCCGAGCGGCGGGCCGCCACCTCCCGGCAGTACACGGCCGACGCCGCCGCCCGGCAGGGCCGGCTGGCCGAGGCGCAGGCCGAACTGCGCGAGGTGCTCGCCCAGTTGGACGCCGCGGAGCTGCCCTGGCACACCCCGCGGGTGCTCGGCCTGCTGGGCCAGGTGCTGTTGCAGAGCCATGAGCCGGGCCAGGCGGTCGAGGTGTTCCACCGGGCGCTGGCCGAGGCCGTGCGCTGGGGCGACGACTCCTACCCGTACGCGCCGACGTACATGATGCTCGGCCACTGCTGCCTCCAGGTCGGCGACCTCGGCGGTGCGGTCCGCGCGTTGTCGGAGGCGGCCGCGCGCTACGACCGCAAGGGCGCCGAGGCGGTCGAGGAGGCCGCCCGGGTGCGCCTCCAGCTGGCCGACGTCCTGCGCGACACCGGCCGGGCGGCGGACGCGGTGGCCGTGCTGGAGTCGGTGCTGCTGGACGCGTCGGCGGCCCGGCTGGACGTCCGGATGCTCGCCCAGGCCCGGCTGGACCTCGCCCGGGGCCTGTCCGAGCTGGAGGAGCACCGGGACGCGGCCGAGGAGTACCTGCGGCTGGCCGACCTGGTGGCCGGCTGGGAGGACCAGGAGACCCACACCATGGTCGCCTGCGAGGCCACCCTGGCGCTCGCCCGGGCCGAGCGCTGGGACGCCGCCGAGGCGGCGCTGGCCCGGGCCCGCGAGGCGCACGGCAAGGCGCCGCAGGTGGACCAGCTGGCCGCCACCCTGCGGGAGCTGACTCGGCTGACGATGCGGGAGCAGGGCGAGGAGGGGCTGGCCGCGGCGCTGGCCCTGCTGGCCGAGGCGGATGCGGTCGGCGCGGCGGCCGAGCGGCGCGGCGAGGAGTACAACTCGTGGTACCTGCGCGGCGGTTCGCACTACGAGCGGGCGCGCTCGCTGGCCGTCGCCGGGCGGTACGAGGAGGCGCTCGCCGAGGTCGAGCGGGCCATCCCGGAGTACGAGGCGGGCGGCGAGCAGGCCGAGTCGCCGCGGGCGGAGTCCGTCCGGCTGGCCGCGCTGATCGAGGGCAGCGACCTCGGCCGCACCGAGGCGGCGGTGGCCCGGCTGACCGCCG
>NZ_JAHSQD010000983.1 GCF_020103755.1 Streptomyces sp. LS1784 | reverse complement strand
CGCTCGCCGCCCCCGGCCCGCAGGCCGCCCGCCCGTACCCGGGCCACCCGGTGAACGCGCCCGCACCGGCACCGCCCGCACCGCCCTCGGCCGGCCGCTCCCGTCCGTTCCGCCACCGTGCGCCGTTCCGGCCGCACCCGGTGCGCACCTCGCAGGACGCGGTGTTCACCGCCGCCCGCTACCTGGAGTGGCTCGGCTTCGACGACCTGGAGCTGACCGAGGCCCAGGAGCGCGACGGGGTCACCCTGCTGGGCAGCCGGATGGTCGCCCAGGTGGACACCTGGACCGAGCCCGCCGACGTGAAGTCGGTCGAGTGCCTCTGGCTCCAGACCCTGCACGCCGAGGAGATGGCCGCCGCCATGTTCACCCTCGCGGGTTATTCACACCAGGCCACCGTGCGCGGCGAACAGCTGCTGGTCGCCCTGTTCAGCCTGGACCTGGCGGGTGTGCCGCAGCCCGCGAACGGCGCCGCCGAGGCCCTGATGGAAACCGGCTGGACCTCCTGAGCCACCGGACGGCCCGCCGGTCCGCCCCTCCCTCCCGCCCCTGGATCGGTTCCCCCGCGCCCCTCTAGATCATTTTGCCCGCAAAAGCAACAACCTTCGCTCGTGATCTGGTGCACAAGCTCACCCCCGTGTTGAATTGCCGCCACAGCGCGGGCCTTTCGCCCTGCCGTCGCCATGCGTGCGGGTCGTGGCGGCAGGGCCTCAGGGGCAGGTCCGTGCCCTTGCCGGATGGCGCACACAAGGAGGTGGCGTTGTCGGAGCACGGATGGGACCCGAGCGGCCCGGACGGGCGGGGGCGGGCGGCAGCGGAGGAGCCGGGTGACACCGTGTGGCGGCTGAGGTCCCGGGGGTGCTGGCAGGAGGCCGCCGAACTACTGCGGCCGACCGCCGAGCACGACCCGGACGCGGCCCTGGGGCGGGCCGAACTCCTCATCGAGCAGTGCCTGTTCACCGCCGCGCACTGGACCCAGGCCGAACAGGCGCTGCGCCTGGCGGAGGCGATGGCCTCCGGCACCGAGCAGCGCGCCGCCGCCGCCTGCGCCCGCGGCTTCCTCGCGTACGTGGCGAGCGTGCTCGGCCCGCGGGACCGGCTGGACGAGGCGCAGGCCGCGCTCGGCCGCACCTCGGCCCTGCTGCCGCCGGACGCCCCGGGCCGCCCGCTGCTGGACTTCCGGCGCGGACTGGTCGCCGAGAACCTGCTACGCGACCGCAGCGCCGCCTGGATCGCCTACCGCCGGGCGCACGAGGGCGCCGGCGAGCGCGGCGACGAGCTGCTGCGCTCGTACACCTGGCGGCACCTGGCCGCGCTGGCGCTCTCGCGCGGGGAGCGCGGGAACGCCCGGGAGGGCTTCGACGCCTCACTGCGGTTGCGCGAGCAACTCGGCTTCACCGTGGGGGTGGCGCCGGCACTCGCGGCGCTCGCCGAGGTGTCCGAGCCGCCCGAGGCCGCGAGGCTGCGCGCCGAGGCCGCCCGGCTGGTGGCCGCCCTGGGCGGGGTTCCGGTCTGGCTCGCACGCCAGCTGGGCGCCACCGGCACGCCGGGGCCTCCCCCGGCCGGGCGCATCACGAGCGAGACCCGGGGCACGATCAGCTAAGGTGAGGCTAACCTGGCCGGGGGGAGCAGTACCCCGGCCGGGTCGCCTTGCCGTTCCCCGGGCACCGCCATGCCCCGGTCCGGCCGCGTCCGGCGCGCCACCGCCGCCGGGCACCGCCGGGCGGACCATGGGCGCCCCGGTCGACCCGTTGGGGCCGCCCATGACCGCGAGCAGCACCCGGCCC
>NZ_JAHSQD010000982.1 GCF_020103755.1 Streptomyces sp. LS1784 | reverse complement strand
AGGGGCTGCCGCTGGTGGTGGGCGGGCGCAGCGCCGGGGCGCGGGTGGCCTGCCGGACGGGCGCGGCGACCGGGGCGGTCGGGGTGGTGGCGCTGGCGTTCCCGCTGCACCCGCCGGGCAAGCCGGAGAAGAGCCGGGCCGAGGAACTACTGGACTCCGGGCTGCCGACGCTGGTGGTGCAGAGCGCGGCGGACCCGTTCGGTGGGCCGGGGGAGTTCCCGGAGCTGCCGGCGGGGCACGAGCTGGTGGGGGTGCCGTACGGCAGCCACGGCTTCGAGGTGCCCAAGCGGGCGCCGGTGGGGCAGGACGAGGTGCTGGACCTGATCTGCGGTGCGGTGGGGGACTGGGTGCTGGCCCTCGTCCGGCGCCGGTGAGCAGGGCGTTTCCACTCGGTTACGCGTGCGAGTGAATGGCTGGTGCGGGTGGGAATGCGGGAGGGGTTCCCGTGGTTGTCGTCACCGTCAGCAGGAGTCACCGGTGAGAGGCAGGGCAGATGGGTTCGATCGCGTGCCCCGAACGGCCTGAGGAGCGCGAGGCCACCGCGGCGTTCGCCCCCTCCTGGTCGGAGTGGCTCGACGCGGGCGAGAAGCCCGTCAGCCCGATATCCTCCATTTCTGGACGGCCCGCCGTGGGCCGTGTCCGTCATGCCGAGGAGGTGGGTCCGGTCGTCGGGACCGAGCACGAGGCCGATCCGGGCCGTGGCCCGGGCGACGCCCTGCCTGCGGGCGAGGCGCTCACCGGTGAGGAGCTGGCCGAGGCGATCGGTGAGGACACCTACCGGGTGTCGGCGGAGGAGAGCGAGGAGGCCCGGCGGGAGCGCTTCGAGCGCGACGCCTTGGGCTACCTGGATCCGATGTACTCGGCGGCGCTGCGCATGACGCGCAACCCGGCCGACGCGGAGGACCTGCTCCAGGAGGCGTTCGCCAAGGCGTACGCGTCCTTCCACCAGTTCCGCGAGGGCACCAACCTCAAGGCCTGGCTGTACCGCATCCTCACCAACACGTTCATCAACTCGTACCGCAAGAAGCAGCGGGAGCCCCAGCGCACCGCGGCGGAGGAGATCGAGGACTGGCAGCTGGCCCGGGCCGAGTCGCACATGTCGACCGGTCTGCGCTCGGCCGAGACCCAGGCGCTCGACCACCTCCCCGACAGCGATGTGAAGGACGCGCTCCAGGCCATCCCGGAGGAATTCCGGATCGCCGTCTATCTCGCGGACGTAGAAGGCTTTGCGTACAAGGAGATCGCGGACATCATGGGTACTCCCATCGGTACGGTGATGTCCCGGCTGCACCGCGGCCGCCGTCAGCTGCGCGGCATGCTGGAGGATTACGCCCGTGAGCGCGGGCTGGTCCCGGCCGGCAGCGGGGCAGGGCAGGAAGCGAAGGGCTCGGGCTCATGAGCTGCGGCGATCCGCACGAAACCGAGTGTGGCGAGGTCCTCGACCACCTCTATGAATTCCTCGACAACGAGATGCCCGAGGGCGACTGCGCGAAGTTGCGCGTGCACTTCGAGGAGTGCTCGCCCTGCCTGAAGCAGTACGGGCTGGAGCAGGCGATCAAGGCGCTGATCAAGCGTTCCTGCGGGTGCGACGACACCCCGACCGACCTGCGCGGCAAGGTGCTGGCCAGGATCGACTCGATCCGGGCCGGGCAGCGCTCGGGCGAGCAGGTGGTGGTCGCGGTGGAGACCACCGTCGAGGTGCATGCCGAGTCGGCCCGGCCGGCGCCCAGGCCGGGCGCAGCGGCCGAGGCGGAGTCGGCCGAGCGCTCCGGCGCGCCGGTCGAGGCC
>NZ_JAHSQD010000981.1 GCF_020103755.1 Streptomyces sp. LS1784 | reverse complement strand
GGCGGGCGACGGCGTGGGCGGTGGCCCAGGCGGCGACGGCGGTTCCGAGGACGGCGGCGGTCCAGGTGACGGGGACGAGGCCGGAGCCGGTGCCGGGACCGGCGGGCAGCGGCGGGCGGGACCAGGGCGGCAGCTGTTCGGCGGCCTCGGCCTCCGAGGTGGGGGAGGAGGCCTCGTCGACCAGTCGGCCGACCGGCTGGACCTTCCCGGCGGCGGCGAAGCCCCAGTCGAGCAGGCTGGCGGCCTCGTCGTAGACCTTGCCCTGCGACTCGGGGTGCATCACCGTCACCAGCAGGGTGCGGCCGCCGCGTTCGGCGGCGCCGGTGAAGGTGGCGCCCGCGTTGGTGGTGTAGCCGTTCTTGACGCCGATCAGGCCCGGGTACTTGCCGAGCAGCCGGTCGGTGTTGGCGATGTCGAAACTGGTGCGCTGGCCGGTGAGCTTGTCCAGCCCGCCGGGGAAGCGCGCGGTGCGGGTGGCGCAGTAGCTGCGGAAGTCGGCGTTGCGCAGCCCGGCCCGGGCGAAGAGGGTGAGGTCGTAGGCGGAGGAGACCTGGCCGTCCATGTCGTAGCCGTCGGGGGAGAGCACCTTGGTGTCGCTGGCCTGGAGCGCCCGGGCGCGCTCCTGCATCTCGGTGACGGTCCGCTGGACGCCGCCGTTCATGTGGGAGAGGACGTGGACGGCGTCGTTGCCGGAGCTGAGGAAGACGCCCCGCCAGAGGTCCTCGACCCGGTACGGCAGGTCCTCCTTGACGCCGACCAGGCTGCTGCCGGCACCGAGGCCGGCCAGCTCGGCCGTGGTGACCTTGTGCTCCAGCGCCCGGTCGAACTTGGGCAGCACGGTGTCCGCGAACAGCATCTTGAGGGTGCTGGCCGGGGGCAGCGGCAGATGGGGGTCGCGGGCGGCGAGCACCTCGCCGGTGGTCGCGTCGGCGATCAGCCAGGAGCGGCCGGTCAGCTCGGACGGCAGGGCCGGCGCCCCGGCCAGCGGTGCGACCTGGACGGTTGGGCGGCCGAGCCGCTCCCCGCCGACGGCGCGGCCGGAGTCCTGGGCGAGGGCCGACGGGGCGACGACGGTGAGCACCAGGGCGGCACAGACGGTGGCGCCGGCCGCGGTCCTGGTGACGGAAGGTGACTTCGGTTGCACACGTTCGGGCTGCACACGGCGAACGTACCCGGGCCGCGGCGGGGCCGCCGGGCCTGCTGCTCCGTCCGGAGCCCCGGGGCCGGCGGGGATGTGCGGCGGACGACTTTGGTGGCGGCGGTCCGCGCCGAAAGTCGGATGTCCGGCCGGGGGCGGATTCCTAGGCTCGGGGGCATGAAGACCCTGCTCGGCTACCTCGGTTCCGTGTTGATCGTCGGCGGTGCCTCCGGCCTGCTGTCCACCTGGATCGACGGCTTCCGGCTGTTCGGCTTCGTCCGGGTCCTGGTGCCGGCGGGCCACGAGATCGCCGGGTACGCCACCCTGGTGGTGCTCGGCGTCGTGCTGGCGCTCCCCGCCGCCCGACAGTGTTAGCAGTCTGAAGGATCCCCGGCCGTGATGCCGTCGAGCAGTACGGCGAGCCCGGCACGGAAGGCCTCCCGATGGCTGTCCTGCGGGGCGCCGCCGCCGGTGCTCTGCAGGGCGGTGAGCAGGGGGAAGCGTTCCGCGAAGTCCGGTGCCAGCTCGGCGAGTCGGGCGGAGCGGGTGGCCCACCAGTCCTCGTCGGCGACTCCGGTCGCGGCTGCCGCGCCGCGCGCGTCGGCGGTGGTGGCGGCGAGGCCGCGGACGAACTGCCAGAGCGCGGCGACCGCCCCGCGCAAC
>NZ_JAHSQD010000980.1 GCF_020103755.1 Streptomyces sp. LS1784 | reverse complement strand
CCACGCCCCCGGTGACGGCCGCGCCGCCGGCCGAGGCCGTACGGGCCGGGCTGCGCGAGCGGCGGTCGGCCGCGTACCGGGCGGCGACGGCCGGTGAGTCGGCGATGCTCCTGCAGGCCCTCGCCCAGGAGTGCGTGACCGTGCTCGGCGCGAGCGACCGGGACACCCTGTGCACCTGGCGGGACTTCGCCTGGTACCTCAGCCGGACCGGGGACCTGAACGGCGCGATCCGGCTGTTGACCGCCCTCGTGGGTGACATGCGTTCGATGCTCGGCCCGATCGACCCGGACACCCTCGGCGCCCGCTACCACCTGGTCTGGTGCATCGGCGAGAGCGGTGCGCCGGTCACCACGATCCGGCTGATGAACGAACTGCTGCCCGACCTGCACGCCGCCTGGGGCCCGTACGAGCCCCGGGTCCTGAAGGCCCGGCACGACCTCGCGCTGTACCACGCCAACCGGGGCGACCTGCAGGGCGCGGTGATCCAGCTGCACGGGCTGTTGCCGGACCTCGCCCGGGTGCTGGGCGAGCACCACCCGAGCACCGTGCAGGCCTGGCAGGACCTGGCCGGCTACCAGCAGCAGCTGGCCCAGGCCGGCCGCAAGGGCGCGGGGCAGCGCCGCCGGACGCCGCGGATGAGCCCGATGGAGGCGCTGGTGCTGGTGCGGCGGCTGCGGGTGTGGGACTTCACCACCGACGGGGAGGCCCGGGCCTGCATGGACGCGCTGGACCGGGGGATCGGCCTGAAGGGCGTCGCGGACGTGGTGTTCGACGCGCCGGACCACGTGTCGGACGAGGACCTGGTGGAGGAGATCTTCGGAGCCTGAGCCGGTGGAGCCTGGGCGGCGCCGATAGGGTCCGAGGGGGCCACGGTGGACGGGGGAGGGGCGCGTGCGAGTCGGGGACGTCCTGGACGGCCGGTACGAGTTCGAGGAGAAGCTGGGGCAGGGCGGGTTCGGGGTGGTGTGGCGGGCCCTGGACACCCGGATGCGCCGGCCGGTGGCGGTCAAGGTCATCCGGCACGACGACGGCGACCGGGCGAAGGCGGCGCTGCGGTTCGCCCGGGAGGCGTCCGCGGCGGGCAACCTGTCGCACCCGCACATCGTCACGGTGCACGACCTCGGCCACAGCGCGTTCGACGACCAGCAGGTCACCTTCCTGGTGATGGAGCTGCTCACCGGTCGCACCCTGACCGAGGTGCTGCGGGACGGGCGGCCGGAACCGCAGGTGAGCCTGCGCTGGGGGCGGCAGATCTGTGAGGCGCTGGCGGCGGCGCACGACGCGGGCGTGGTGCACCGGGACATCAAGCCGGACAACGTGATGATCACCGACGCCGGGCGGCTGAAGGTGCTGGACTTCGGCATCGCCCAGCTGGACACCGGCGCGAGCGGGCTGACCACCGTCGGCACGGTCATCGGCAGTCCGCCGTACATGGCGCCCGAGCGCTGGACCGGCGACCGGGTGGACGGCCGGGCCGACCTCTACGCGTTCGGCTGCGTGCTGGTCGAACTCCTCACCAGGAAGCGGCCGTTCAACGGGGACTCGACGCCGGTGCTGATGTACCAGCACCTCAACGAGCCACCCCCCGAGCTCGACCCGGCGAAGTACGGGCTGCCGCCGCACCTGCCGGCCGTGGTCGCCCAGCTGCTGGCCAAGGATCCGGCGGACCGGCCGGCCGACGCCCGGACGGTCGCGCAGTGGCTCTCGGACCTGGCGGAGGGACGGGACCGGCCCCCGACGCAGCCCATCGCTGCCCGGACCGAACCGGGCCGGACCGCGTCGGTCCGGCCCGCGGGCACCCCGCCGCT
>NZ_JAHSQD010000098.1 GCF_020103755.1 Streptomyces sp. LS1784 | reverse complement strand
GGTGCCGAACCCGCCCCGGGCGCGGAGGGCGCCGCCTGGTCGGGCGCGCCCCCGGCCGGGGCGGAGGCGGACGCCGCAGCCGTACCCGGCGCAGTCGTACCCGCCGCGGACGAGGCCGGAGAATCCGCCGCGCCGACGCTCTTCGACCCCCCGGAGGAGCACCCGGCCAGCACGCCCGTCAGCACTCCGGCCGCCGCCACCGCGGCGAGCACCCGCCGACCACCCATCCCCATCGCCCTCCCTAGGCCTGTCAGTGACCCCTCAAGATAGCGACCGCCCCGCTGCCGAACACCGGCGGGGCGGTGACCGCCCCGGTCACCGCCCCGCCGTACTGCTCGGTCGTCCTGCCCTACCGGTGGATCAGACCGCCGGAGCCGGGAAGGTCGGGTACTCGACACCCGAGATGTACTGCACGACCCGGACGACCTGGCACGAGTAGCCGAACTCGTTGTCGTACCACAGGTACAGGATCGCGTTGTCGCCCTCGACCTTGGTCGCGCCGGCGTCCACGATCGAGGCGTGGCGCGAGCCGATGAAGTCGCTGGAGACCGCGTCGGGCGAGTCGGTGAAGTCGATCTGACGCTTCAGCGGCGAGGTCAGCGAGATGTCCCGCAGGTAGTCCAGGACCTCCTCGCGGTTGGTCTCGCGCTTCAGCTGCAGGTTCAGGATCGCGATGGACACGTCCGGCACCGGCACGCGGATCGAGCTGCCGGTGATCTTCGCCTTGAGGTCCGGCAGGGCCTTGGCGACGGCCGAGGCGGCACCGGTCTCGGTGATCACCATGTTCAGCGGCGCCGAGCGGCCGCGACGGTCGGCCTTGTGGTAGTTGTCCAGCAGGTTCTGGTCGTTGGTGAACGAGTGGACGGTCTCCACGTGGCCGCGGACCACGCCGTACTCGTCCTCCATCGCCTTCAGCGGCGGGACGATGGCGTTGGTGGTGCAGGAGGCGCAGGAGATGATCTGCTCGTCCGGCTTGATCATGTCGTGGTTGACGCCGTGCACGATGTTCGGCACGTCACCCTTGCCCGGGGCGGTCAGCACGACCTTGGCGATGCCGGGGCGCAGGTGCTTGGACAGGCCCTCGCGGTCGCGCCACCTGCCGGTGTTGTCGATCAGGATCGCGTCCTTGATCCCGTACTCCGTGTAGTCGACCTTGGTCGGGTCGTCGGAGTAGATCACCGTGATCTCGTTGCCGTTGACGACGATCTTGTTGTTCGCCTCGTCGACGGTGATCGTGCCCTGGAACTGGCCGTGGATCGAGTCCCGGCGCAGCAGCGAGGCGCGCTTGACCAGGTCGTCGCCGCCGCCGTTGCGCACGACGATGGCCTTCAGCCGCAGACCGTTGCCGGACGCCTTCTCGATCAGCAGGCGGGCGACCAGGCGGCCGATGCGGCCGAACCCGTACAGCACGACGTCCTGCGCGGACCGGCGCTCCAGCTTGTTCTCACCGGTGGCACCGGCGACGGCCTGGGCGGTGAACTCCTCCACCGACAGGCCGTGGTCGTCCGCCCGGTAGGTCGAGGCGAGCATCCCGAGGTCGATCTGCGAGGGGCCGAGGTCCAGGGCGGTCAGCGCCTCCAGGAACGGCATGGTCTCGGTGACCGAGAGCTCCTCGCCGGCTATCTGCCGGGCGAAGCGGTGCGTCTTGAGGATGCTGACCACCGACTTGTTCACCAGGGACCGGCTGTGGAGCAGGACGGTGACGTCCTTCTCCCGGTGCAGCCGCCCGATGATCGGGATCATCGACTCCGCGATCTCCTCGCGGTTCTTCCAGTCCGTGAACACGTCGTCGTTGACAGTCACAAGTCCATCTTTCGAGCTGAGGGTGTTGCCCACATGGTAGCTTCGCCCGCTCCCGGCCCGGCGGCCGGTCCCTCCTCCGCCCGCCTCACCCGGGCCCCCGACCTGCGCTTTCCCTCACCTCCCCGCCGCCAAAGGTGATCACCGCCACCCCTCGGGGGTCGAGTTCGGTCCCGGGGCGACTCGACCGAACGCCGTCGGCCGGTGCCAGAATCTCAGCTCCGTGCACGGCCGCGAAAGGGGAGTCATGCGGGCGCAGGAGATCACGTTCCTCAATCTGGTGCAGGGCGAGAAGCAGTTCCAGGTGCCGCTCTACCAGCGGACGTACAGCTGGGAGCGACCGCAGTTGCAGCAGCTCTGGGACGACGTGTCCGAACTGGCGGAACAGCACCTCACCGGCACCTCGCCGACTGCCCACTTCCTCGGCTCCGTCGTCCTCGCGCCCGGCCACATCCAGGCCGGCGGCGTCCAGCGCTGGCTGGTGGTCGACGGTCAGCAGCGGCTCACCACGCTGATGCTCGCCTTCACCGCGCTGCGCGACCACCACAGGAGCGCCGGGGCCGCGAAGGCCGCCGACCGGGTGCACCGGCAGTTCCTCGTCAACGAGTTCCACGAGGGGCTCGACCACTACCGTCTGCTGCCCACCCAGGCCGACCGGGAGGCGTACACCGCGTGTGTGGAGTCCTCCCCTAAAGCCGGTGACGCCGGCAACATCGGTACGGCGTACCGGTTCTTCCTCGGGGTCCTCGCCCAGGGCGCGGAGGAGAACGGCGGCGCATGGGTCACCGCCGTCGAGACCGTCCTCAAGAGCCTGCTCTCGATCGTCGAGATCACCGCCCAGGACGGTGACAACGTCTACCGGATCTTCGAATCGATCAACAACACCGGCGTCGGCCTCAGCCAGAGCGACCTGCTGCGCAACTACGTCTTCAGCCTGCTGCCGAAGCGAGGGGAGCGGGTCTACCGCGAGCTGTGGCTGCCGATGCAGCAGGAACTCGGGCCGAAGAACCTCGAACTCCTGGTCTGGCTCGACCTGGTGGTGCGCGGGCACAGCAAGGCCAAGCAGAGCGAGATCTACCGCGAGCAGCAGAAGCGGCTGGACGGTCTCAAGAACGACGAGGAGGCGTTGCAGCGGGAGATCCAGCTGCTCACCGAGCGCGGCAAGCGGCTGCGCCGCATCCTGAAGCCCGAGTCCGAGAGTTCGGCCGAACTGCGCGGTGTGCTGGAGCGGCTGGGGGCGTGGGGCGGTCAGACGCACTACCCGCTCGCCCTGCACCTCCTCGACCTCGTCGACGCCGACGCGGCCACGGCGGAGGAGGCCGCCGAGGCGCTGGGCTACGTCGAGTCGTACCTGGTCCGCCGGATGATCTGCCAGGTCCCCACGAACAACCTGAACCGGATCTTCATGGACGCCCCCAGGGAGCTGGAGACGGACCGCTCCCCCGCCGAGGCCGTGCGCCGGCTGCTTTCCGGCCGGCGCCGCAAGTGGCCCTCGGACGAGGACCTGCGGGAGGCGATCCGCACCAAGCCGTTCTACTGGAGCGGGCGCTCCGCCCAGCGTTTCCACGTGCTGCGGCGGCTGGAGGAGAGCCACGCGGCGAGCGAGCCGGTGGACTTCGAGAAGGCGTCGCTCACGATCGAGCACGTGCTGCCGCAGCGCCCGCCGCAGGCCTGGTTCGACCTGCTCGCGGCGGAGACGGAGGACGGGCAGAGCCCGAAAGAACTGCACGACCTGCTGGTGCACACCCTGGGCAACCTGACGCTGTCGGGCGACAACTCCAAGCTCTCCAACCACCCGTTCGAGCGAAAGCAGCAGCTCCTCGATGCGAGCGCGCTGCGGATGAACCAGGAGATCGCCGCCGCCGAGGGCTGGGGCAAGGCGGAGATCCTGGCCCGCGCCGACCGGCTCGCCGAGCGGGCGATCGGCCTGTGGCCGGCCCCGATCGGGTCGGGGAAGACGGTCGGGGACGAGTGGCCGGGCTGGGCGGACCTGCGCGCGGCACTCGTCGCGATGCCCAGCGGCACCTGGACCTCGTACGGTGACGTCTCCGAGCTGATCGGCACGCACGCGGTCGGCGTCGGCAACCACCTGGCCACCAAGGCCGGGGTGATCGGGGCCTACCGGGTCCTGAACTCGGACGGGCGGGTCTCCCCCGGTTTCCGCTGGCTCGACGGCGACCGGACCGAGACACCCCGCGACCTCCTGGAGGAGGAGGGCGTTCCCTTCGACGAAGCCGGCCGCGCCCACCGGTCGTGCCGGTTGACCGCCACCGAACTGGCGACCCTGCTGGGCCGCGACATCCCGGCGGACCGGCTGCACGACCCACTGCCCGACACCGAGAACGCGGCTGCGGCGGAGCGCTTCCGCACTCAACTGGTCGAGAACCAGACCGCGGCGGTCGCGGGAGGAGTCCTGACGGCGTTGCGCTTCTGGGAGCAGCAGGACGGCCACTTCGACTACGGCCGCTCCGAGGAGACCAGCTGCTTCCCGATGCTCAACACCGGGACTCCCTCCCGGCCTCACCTGCTCTGGCCGTTCGCGCTCTACCCGGTGTCGGGGACTGTGGAGGTGGTCTTCCAGTACCTGAAGGACCGCAGCCCGTTCGACGACACCGAGGTGCGACAGGAGCTGCTGCGGCGGCTGAACGAGATCGACGGGATCGACCTGGCGGAGGCGAAGCTGGAGCTGCGCCCGTCCTTCCCGCTCCAGGTGTTCGCCGACCACCCGGAGGAGATCCGCGCGGTGCTGGAGTGGTTCGCCCTCACCGCGGCGCTGGATCTCGCGCAGCGCGCCTGAGCCGGATCGCCCTGCCGCCGAGCCGAGTTGGGAGACTCGGCTCGGCCGTGCGCGGCGCGGTGTCAGGCAGGCATGCCCCCGGCCGGGCCTCGGTGCTCGGGCTCGATGGCGGTCTGTTCGTCGGGCCTGGGCATCCGGAGGACCGCGACCACACCGAGGGCGACGGTGGCGAACGCGAGCGCGAGCAGGACGGCGAAGGCCGCACCGACCAGGAAGGTGGCGGTACCCGGTTTCATCGTCACCCGCTCCCTTCGAGGCCGCGGAGAAGGTGGACGAGGTTGAGCAGGGTGCTCACGGGCGCATTGCCGAAGTCGACCAGGAGACGTCCGTCGAGGATGGTCTCGCTGGCCGAGGCGGAGCCCCAGAGGAGCCCGTGCGGGAGGCCGAGCCGGTGCAGTTCACCGAGGAGAGCGGTGATCTGGGGCCTGGTGTGGTCACGCATCCGGGGGTCGTCGGGGGCGACGGGCTCGCGCGTCACGAGACCGAGTCCAGCTCGTACCAGACGATCTTGCCGCGCTTCTGCGGGTCCACGCCCCAGCGGTGGGTGAGGCCCTCGACGAGCTGGAGACCCCGGCCGGTCTCGACGAAGTCGCCGGGGGTTCGCTGCTCGGGGAGGGCGTCGCTCTCGTCCGAGACGGTGACGCGGAGCGTGCGGCCGAGAAGGGAGTAGAAGACGACGGGGCAGGCGGTGTTGCCGTGCCGCCAGGCGTTGACGAGGAGCTCCATGAGGGCGAGCTCGGCGTTGAAGATCGTCTCGGGGTCCCAGCCGTAGCGGGTGAGGGTGTCCCGGAGGGACTGGCGGGAGAGGTCGAGGGAGGGGGTGTTACGGGTACACACGGGAACCTCCGTGAGGGGGTGGCGTGGAGAGGGATGAGAGAGGGAGAAGGCGGATACGTCGCCGTGAGCCAGGCCAGAGCGGGGCTGGCTGATGCCGCGCATGGCTGCTCTGCGGTGCGGGGGCAGCAGGCGCCTACTGCCCTTGGAAAGGAGCGTTACTGACGATCCGTCGGATCGATCTGTCGGCGACCATAGCTCAGAGTAAGATCAAGTTTTACCCCAATCTGAGATCTTCCCTCTATCGTGGTACCAGCCGCCTCAAATGGACCGACCGGCAAGCCTCGCGGCAGACTTGGATCGCCCCGCCCCGGAAGGAAGCCATGGCTCCACGCACGAACCCAACACTCCGTCAGCGTCGGCTTGGCGCAGAGCTGCGAAGGATGCGCGAGCAGGCCGGCTTCGGCGGCACCGAGCTCGGCCGCCTCGTCGGCATGAGTCCGGCGCAGGTGACACAGATGGAAGCGGGGAAGATCGGCATCAGCGTGGAACGTCTGCGCACGGTCGCCGCGACGTGCATGTGCGTCAACGAGCCCTTGATCGCCGCGCTTTCGGACGTCATCACGGAGCGCGAGAAGCCAGGCTGGTGGGAGGACTACCGAGGAACTCTGTCCTCGGACTTCATTGATGTCGCGGAGTTCGAAGGCCAGGCTCGAAGTCTCACCACCTACACGATGGCCTTCGTGCCCGGGTTGCTCCAGACCGGGCCGTACGCGGCCGCCGTCTTCGCCCAGACCTTCCCGCCACTGCCTCGCCACGAGATCGATCTCAGGACAGCCTTCCGGATGCAGCGGCAGCGCCTCGTTCGCTCCGGCGCGACGCCGTACTCGGCATTCATCCATGAAGCAGCGCTGCGCATGCAGTTCAGCGGCCCAGCCGTCCTCGCCGAGCAACTCGGCGCCCTCATCGAAGACTCCAGGCAACCGACCATCTCGGTTCGAGTGGTTCCGTTCGACATCGGCGCCATGCCAAGCTCCAGCGAGAACTTCACCTATGCCGAGGGACCGGTACCCGAGCTCGACGGGGCCCAGGTGGATTCGAGCCTCGGTATCCGGATCGTCGACGCCCCGGCCCACATGGCAAAGTTCCGCTCCCTGCTCGCCCGCTTCGAGTCCGGCGCGCTCTCCGAGGAGGAGTCCCGAGACTTCATCGGAACCATCAAGAAGGAAACGGAAAGCAAGCGTGAATAGTTCTGCTTGGCAGAAATCCAGCTACTCCGGTGCGAACGATGAGTGCGTCGAGGTGCGTACGACCGACGGGCTGGTTGAGCTGCGCGAGTCCGACGACGGCGAGGTCATAGTCCGCACCACCCCCGCCAGGTTCGCCAAGTTCCTCCAGAGCGCCAGGGCCGGCGAGTTCGACCACCTCGCCAAGTGACACGGCGGCGCCGCGCACCGCCGAGCGGGGCGCCGCTTCCGCCGGGTACCACAGCGGCAGTTGAGCCGAGTACGCGCGGAAGACTCGTGGATCCGATCAACCGGTGCCGACACCCTGCACAGCCTGTTCCCAGAGGTCCAGCCCCGCGCGGAGGAGCTTCGCGCACGGCCGCGGCCTCCTCGCCCGTCCAGGCTCCCTCGCCATGCCGGTCCCCCTGACGCCGTGTCGCCGGGCGTTTCGAGCGGTCGGAGCCGCGGGCGACGGCGTTCGCCTTTGTGAGGGCACTGCTGGCGGACATTCCGAGCCCACTGGTACCCCAGCCCATGAAAACGCGGCCCCCGACCATTCCGAAAAACTCAGCGGGCCCCTCACTGGAAGAAGAGATGCGCCGGATCATCACTCGAACGGGTCCGAGAAAATGCGGATCACGCTGCCAGAAAATATAGTTCGCCTAGTAATCGGCGAATTGTTTGAATTTTTGTCGGCTCATCTTTCCAAATTCCTGAAACTCACATGAAGGGATGGGTACCCGATGCTGCGCGGGATCGAGCCCTGGCAGTGGGCTGTCGTCTTCTTGCTGGTCGTCCTGGGGGTCCTGATGGCAGTCATCGCCTGGCGACTGGCATCCGGCGCGCACTCGATCGAGAGCGGCATTCTTTCCGGCATGGGTGGAGGTCTTATCACGGGATTTGCGGTGTCACTGTCCGTCCAGTTTCTTACGAAATCCCTGGAGACGGCCCAGGAAGAGGCAACCTGGCATGCCAGCGTGACGGTAGCCTCCGAACTCTACGGATTCTCTCCGGGGAAGCACTCGATCGAGGGGATCAGCTTCAACGGCAAGGACATGCGTGACGCCGATTTCAAGGGAGTCGATCTGTCGGGATTCCAGTTCCGCGACACCGTTCTGCGCGGGGCCGACTTCACGGACGCCAACCTGACTGGCACGAACTTCATCGGGGCGGATCTCTCCAAAACCGTTTTCAAAGGGGCCACTCTGCAAGAGGCCCTGTTGCTCAGTTCGAATTTGAGTCGGGCCGATCTGACCGGCGTGCGCTCGATGGAGGGGGCGCAGGTGAACGCGCTGACCTGCTGGCCGGCGAAATTCATGTCGGATCCGCTCATGCAACAGGTCCGCCCGATGAAGGTCAAAGACGCGAGCGGCAACTTCGTGGTGAACAGCGGGAAAGAATATCCGTCGTGCGTCACTGCGGAGAATCCGTAGTGAGTCGAGCCCGGCAGGTGAACCGTCCCGGAGAGCCGTGTGCGGTGAGCACCGTGCTCACGACCGCCGGGTCCGGCTTCCCGCACCGCCGGTGCGAGCTCAGCGGCAGCGCCGCACCCAGTAGGCGTAGGTGACGGCCAGCAGCAGCGGACCCCACAGGACCATCAGGGCCTGGCAGCACACTGCCAGCACCCGCCACGAGTCGTTGGTGTAGTGCAGGCCGGGGATGACACCGAGGATCCCGAGCGACCACTCGACCAGTACGCCGGTCAGCACCAGCCCGCCGAGGGTCGCCGGCACGATCGCCGCGGCCGGCGCGACCCGCCGGCCGCCGATCACCGGGACCCAGCCGGGCACGACCTCGCCCCACCCGCGCACCAGGCCGATGGAGAGCAGGGCGAGGCACTCCGAGACCGCGCTCAGGGTGAAGACGTAAGGCGCGATCACCCACCAGCTGTACGTCTGTTCCTGCACCGTCCCCATGGTGAAGCCGAACGCGAACGGCAGCCGCCACAGGCACGCGGGCAGTCCCACCAGGGGGATGGCCCGCGCCGCGGCGGTGGCCCAGCGCGGAACGGGTCGCTCGGTGTCGCCTGCGGGGGGAGCGGCCGAGGGCCGTGTCGTCGTCTTCATGCTCACAGCCTTCGGCGTCAGCCGATTCGCCGGCATCGTCCCGGTGAATGATGCCGGTGCCTCTGGAGGGGGAACCCGTCCGGAACTCCAGTGGTCCGGCGGAAGGAGCGTGCGTCCGACAGCGCTGCCGAACCGGCACGCGGCCGTCCGGACATCCGCGGAAACCGTCCGAAGGGTGTTCGTGTCCCTTCGACCCCCGCCTCAGGGGGCGTTCCAGCTGGTAGCGCGCGCCCGAGTGATCACCAAGGCCAGTACAGTGAGCGCACTGCCCGTCCGAGTGAGGCGCAAGGGGGCCCGTGTGGCGACGCTGGGTATGCACCGGGACTTCCTGCTGGAGTTCGCGGCGCTGGAGAAGTCCGTGCAGCGGCGGGTGTTCGAGACCTTCGAGAAGTTCACCGAGGCCACGCACACCGGCATTCACCTGGAGAAGCTCACCAATCAGCGGGACCCTCGGATCCGGACCATCCGGATCACCGGTTTCTGGCGCGGGGTGGTCCTCAAGGAGGACGAGGGCGACAGCTACCTGCTCCTGAAGGTCCTCCCGCACGACAAGGCCAACGACTGGGCGTGCAAGCACCGCGGCTCGGTCAACACCGCCACCCAGGGCATCGAGATCCGCAACGACGTCGCGCTGGAACGCGCCACCGAGTCGCTGAAGACCCTGGCCTCCGAGGAACCCCGGCGGCTCTTCGCCGGCCGTTCCGACAAGGTCCTGCGCAGCCTGGGCATCGACGAGGAGATCCTGCCGATCATCCGGCTGCTGCCCGACGAAACCCATCTCGAAGCGCTCCACCGGGTCCTGCCGGAGCAGCAGTTCGACGTCCTGATCGGCCTCGCGAGCGGACTGGAGCCGGCCGACATCGACCGTGAGATCGTCCAGGCGTACGCGCGGGCGGCGGCTCCGGCGAGCACCGAGCAGTCCGAGGACGGGCTGGTCTCGGCGATGGCCCACGCGCGCGGCCGGGTCGCCCTGGTGTCCTGCCCCGAGGAACTGCTGGAGATCCTGGAGCGCCCGTTCGACGCATGGCGGATCTTCCTGCACCCGGCCCAGTACCGGATCGCCTACCGGGACTCGTACAACGGGCCCGCCCGCGTCACCGGCGGCCCCGGGACCGGCAAGACCGTGGTGGCCCTGCACCGCGCCTACCACCTGGCGCGCCGGTTGCCGCCGGACGCGCCCGACGGATCGATTCTGCTGACCACCTTCACCAAGGACCTCGCCGCGGAGCTGGAACGCTGCCTCGCGCTGCTCGTCACGGACGAGCGGATCAGGGCGAAGGTCCGGGTGGTCACCGTCGACGCGTTGGCGAACGAGGTCCTCCGCCGCTCGCGCGGCGGCGCTCCACTGAAGATCGTCTTCAACCAGCGTGCGGTCCTCGCCCGTTGGGGCCGGATCGCCGGCCGGCTAGGGGTCGACTTCACCGACGTGTTCCTGGACCAGGAGTGGCGGCAGGTCGTCCTGGCCCAGGCGATCGAGAGCGCGGAGCAGTACCTGAAGGCACCCCGGACCGGCCGGGGTACGGCCCTCGGTCCGCTGAAGAAGGCCCAACTGTGGCGCGCGGTGGCCGCGTTCGAGGAGGACCTGCGGCAGACCGGGGAGTGGACGTTCCTCCAGGTCTGCGCGCAGGCCGCGCGGGTGCTCGACGAACAGGACGACCGCCCGTTCCGACACGTGGTGATCGACGAGGCGCAGGACCTGCACCCCGCGCAGTGGAGGTTCCTCCGCGCGGTCGTCGCGCCCGGGCCGGACGACCTCTTCCTCTCCGGCGACCCGCACCAGCGGATCTACGGGAACAAGGTCTCGCTGCGCTCACTCGGGATCCAGGTGGTCGGGCGGTCCTCCCGGCTGCGAGTCAACTACCGGACCACGCACGAAATCCTCAGCTGGTCCGCGTCCCTGCTCACCGGCGAGCGCCCGGACGACATGGACGGCGGGGAGGAGTCCCTCGTCGGCTACCACTCGACCCTGCACGGGGCGCGCCCCGAGACGCACGGTCACGCCGACAAGGCCGAGGAGATCCGGGCACTCGTCGCCCGCATCGAGGAGTGGACCGCCTCGGGGGTGGCCCCGGAGGACATCGGCGTCGCCGTCCGGACCGTCCAACTCGGCCGCGACGTCGCCCAGACCCTGGAGCAGGCCGGAACACCGGTCTACCTGCTCGGCAACGCTCCGTCCCCCGGTGTGCGGGTCGGCACCATGCACCGGATGAAGGGGCTGGAGTTCCGCTGCGTCGCCGTGGTGGGCGTGAGCGACGGCCTGGTGCCCATGCGCAGCGCGCTCACCCCGGTGGAAACCGACCCGCAGCAGCACCAGGAGGACCTCAACGGCGAGCTGAGCCTGCTCTTCGTGGCGTGCACACGCGCACGCGAGGCCCTGCGCGTGTCCTGGCACGGCACACCCAGCGCCTTCCTCGGGCCGGCCATCCCCGCACAGGCGCCACAGCCCCGGCCGGGCGAGCTGCTCACCGGCTGACCGGCCGCCCCGCCGAGTCGCCGAGGAGGCCGTCCGGGACCAGACCCCCGCGATGCGCCGGCCCGGCGCCGGCCGTTCCGCAGCCGAGGCCGGACACGGAGTTGCCCCGGCCCCGGTGGGGTGGGGTAATGGGAGGCGGCCGGTGTTCGAGTGTTCCGTGAGAGACCCGGGAGCTTGCCATGAGCGGTGGGCCGGAACCGATCAGTGCCGAGGGCCTGCGTGCGGTGCAGGAGGAATTGGCGCAGCTGCGGGAGCAGCGGGGGAAGGTGGCCGCGACGCTGCGCGGGGTGGAGCCGACGGGGGATTCGGCGGACGCGGCGGACGAGTTGCAGCGGGCGTCGGAGGTGACCCGGCTGGACCGGCGGATCGCCGAGCTGGAGACGCGGCTGCGGGAGGCCGAGGTGGCCGGGGAGCCGTCCGCGCGCGTGGTGGGGGTGGGATCGACGGTGACCGTGCGGTTCGGCGACGGCATGGAGGAGACCGTCGAGATCTCGGAGGTGGCGGAGGAGCGGGACCTCACCCTGGTGACCTTCGACAGCCCGCTCGGGAAGGCACTGCTCGGGCGGCATCCCGGGGAGACGGTGAACTACGAGACCCCGGTCGGCGCGGCCAGCGCGGTCGTGCTGTCGATCGGCAGCGACGGCCCGCAGGCGGGTTGAACCTCCGGCGGGTCGAACCACCGCAGCGGAATTCCCGGCGCAATTCCCGGCGCAATTCCCGGCGCAATTCCCGGCGCAATTGCCGGACGACGGTCCGGCCGTACCTGCCGCACGCTTGATAGGCGTCACTTATCGGGCCACAGGGACTGCCTCTTTGACGTGCCACGACGGCATGCCACACACTGGACGAGCGGCCCGGCGGAAGCGCCCGGAATCCCGGAGAGAAGGCGGCCCTCGCCCCTCTTTCCCGCACTGTGCCGGATTCACCGAATTCACCGAATTCATCGAATTCGCGGGTGTTCCCAGCCGCCCGGAAAGTCCCGCGAGAGAAACCGAGCAGAGCGAGCAGATGCCCCCGTCCCGCACCGCCCGCTGGCTCCCGGCGGCGGCCGCCGTCGCCGTCGCCGCCTGGGGCGCCAACCAGTTCACCGCGCTGGCCACCGTGTACCGGGCGCACACCGACTGGTCGGCGCTCTCGCTGGCCGCGATGTTCTCGGTCTACCTGGTCGGCCTGGTGCCCGGCCTGCTGCTGGGCGGGCCCGCCGCCGACCGGTACGGCCGGCGGCGGACGGTGCGCGCCGCGCTGGGCCTGTCCGCCGCCGCCAGCGTCGTCCTGGCCCTGGCGGACGAGCCGTCCGTGTACGCCGCCCGGCTGGCCACCGGCTTCGCGGCCGGGCTGGTCTTCCTGGCCGGCACGGCCTGGCTGCGCGAGCTCTCCGGACCCGCCGTCCCGCCCGAGCAGGGAGCCCGTCGGGCGATGTACGCCACCGGTACGGGCTTCGCGGCGGGCGCGCTGGCCTCCGGGGTGATCGCCGAGTGGCTGCCCGGCCCGATGGTGCTGCCCGGCCTCGCCCATGCGCTGGGCTGCCTGCTGGTCCTGCGGGCCACCCGCGGACTCCCGGAGACCACCCTCGCGGGCGGCGGCACGGCACCGCACCGCACGGCGGCCGTCCGCCACCCCCGGTTCCGCTACGTCGTCCTCCCCGCCAGCCCGGCCGTGCTCGGCGCCGCCACCGTGGCGTACGTGGTGCTGCCGCCACTGGTCGCCGACCGGGTGCCCGGCTACGCGCCGCTGTTCAGCGGCCTGGTCGCGGCGCTGACCCTGGCCACGGGCGTGGTCGCCCAGCCCTTCGCCGCCCGGCTGGACGACGCGGACAGCGCCCGGGCCACCCTCACCGCGATGGCCACCGTGATCGCCGGGCTGCTGCTCGGCGCCCTCGCCGCCGACCGCGACTCGGTGGGCCTGGTGGTGGCCGCCGCCGTCGTCCTCGGCACCGGGTACGGGCTGACGCTCGGCGCGGGGCTGCACGAGGTGGAGCGGCTGACCCCGCGGTCCTCCGGACCGACCTCCGCCTCGCTCTACCAGAGCACCACCTCCAGCGGCTTCCTCACCCCGCTGCTGCTCGCCGGCACCGCCGGCCACGCCTCCTACCCGGCGCTGCTGGCGGGCATGGCGGCCGTCGGACTGCTCTGCCTGGCGGTCACCGCCGTGCACAGCCGCCGCCACCTGCCCGGGCCGGACCACCCCGCGGCACCCCCGGGCCGCCCGACGCGCGAGGATGCATCCACAGAGTCCGCACGGATCGGACCGACACCGTCCAGGACCGGACCGACACCGCTGAGCGTCGGGCCGACACCACCGAGGAGCCGACGACCATGGGCCGAGTGACCGTACCCCGCCGAGTGCTGCGCCTGCGCCAGGGCGCGCCCTCGTACCGGCCCGACACCCTGGCCGCCGAGGAGCCGATGGAGATCCGCGTCGGCGGGCGCCCGCTGACGGTGACCATGCGCACCCCCGGCAGCGACTTCGACCTGGCGGCCGGCTTCCTGGTCAGCGAGGGCGTGGTGCACGCCGCCGAGCAGGTGGCCGGCATCCGCTACTGCGCCGGCGCCACCGCCGACGGCGGCAACACCTACAACGTGGTGGACGTCCTGCTCGCCCCCGGTGTGCCCGCCCCCGACGCCTCGCTGGAGCGCAACTTCTACACCACCTCCTCCTGCGGCCTGTGCGGCAAGGCCAGCCTGGACGCGGTGCGCACCACCGCACCGTGGAGCGTCGCCGAGGACGGGCTGCGCGTCGCCCCCGGGCTGCTCTCCGCGCTGCCCGAGCGACTGCGCGCCGCCCAGAAGGTCTTCGACAGCACCGGGGGCCTGCACGCGGCCGGGCTGTTCGACGCCGACGGGCGGCTGCTGTGCCTGCGCGAGGACGTGGGCCGGCACAACGCCGTGGACAAGGTGGTCGGCCACGCCCTGCGCGAGGGCCTGCTGCCGGCCCGCGGCACGGTGCTGATGGTCAGCGGCCGGGCCTCCTTCGAGCTGGTGCAGAAGGCCGTGATGGCGGGCGTCCCGGTGCTCGCGGCGGTCTCCGCGCCGTCCTCGCTGGCCGTGGACCTCGCCGAGGAGAGCGGGCTGACCCTGGTCGGCTTCCTGCGCGGCGACTCGATGAACGTCTACACCCGCACCGACCGCATCGACACCACCAGGGTCGGGTAGATGCTCTTCCGCCGGCTCGAGTACCTCGTCGCGCTCGCCCGCGAGCGCCACTTCGCCCGCGCCGCCCAGGCCTGCCACGTCTCCCAGCCCGCTCTCTCCGAGGGCCTGCGCAAGCTGGAGGACGAACTCGGGGTGCTGCTGGTGCGGCGCGGCCGCACCTACGAGGGCCTGACCCCCGAGGGCGAGCGGATCGTGCTGTGGGCACAGCGCATCCTGGCCGACCGGGACGCCCTGCGGGACGAGGTGGACGCGCTGCGCACCGGCCTGAGCGGACGGCTGCGGATCGGTTCGGTGCCGACCGCCTCGGGGGCCGTCTCGCTGCTCACCGGGCCGTTCTGCGCCGCGCACCCGCTGGCCGCGGTGGAGCTGTCCACCGACCTGCGCTCCGAGGACCTCCTGCGCCAGGTAAGGAACTTCGAGATCGACGCGGGCATCACCTACCTGTCCGGGCCGGGCACCGACGACCTGCGCACGCTCCCGCTCTACGAGGAGCGGTACGTACTGCTGACCGGCCCGGCCGACGAGCTGGCCCGGCACCCGCGGGCGACCTGGGAGGAGGCCTCCCGGCTGCCGCTGTGCCTGCTGCATCCGGGCATGCAGGGCCGCCGGGTGCTGGACGAGGTGTTCGCGGGCCTCGGGCTGGAGCCGACACCCCGGGTCGAGACGGACTCGGTGGCCTCGCTCTTCGCCCACGTCCGCACCGGGCACTGGGCGAGCATCGTGCCGTACGCCTGGCTGCACGTGTTCGGCGTGCCGCACGGGATGCAGGCCGTTCCGCTGGCCGAGCCGGTGCACAGCGCGCCGATCGGGCTGGTGATCGCCGCCCGGGAGCCCGGCTCGGTGATGGCCCGCGCACTGCTGGAGGTCGCCCGGCGCACCGAGGTGGCCGCCGTCCTCGGCAGCCTGCCGGGCGCGTGACCGCTCGCCGCACCTGCCCTTCCTCCGCGCACCCAAAGGTAAAGATTCTACCAAGTGCGCAAGTATGGCCCTCAGGCGGGGCTAAGCTCTGACGAGTTGGGGTGAACCGGCGGTCGCGTTGCGCGGGCCGGTGAACTCCTTGCCGCGTCGATGACACGCACCACGGGGTGCGCCGGCCGGGAGGAGGCGAGAGACATGGATTGCAGTAGTCCGGGCCACAGTTGCCCCTGCCCCCGCTTGCCCTCGTACACCTCCGGCATGCGGTAACACCTTTCCCTGCACGATGCCCTGACGACCCGTCAGCCATGACGACACGTCACTTCCGCACGCGGCTTCGCCGTGCCCGCACGCCACCCGTACGGGCCGCGCCGCCGCGCGCCGATGCGCCGTGCCCGCTTGCAGGGAGCGCTGCCGCCTGCCTCCGACCCGCCCCGCCCGTCCGGGGCCCAGGGAGGAACCCCATGACCACCCACGCCACTCTCGACTCCACGGTCCCCGAGCCGCGTTCGGCCGTCCTGGACGACGCGCACCTCGGCGACATCAAGGGCGCGCTCGGCACCATCCGGCTCGACGACGACACGCCCCGCCAGGGCCTGTCGGCGCGACTCAAGACCCTGCTCGCGATCGTCGGACCCGGCCTGATCGTGATGGTCGGCGACAACGACGCCGGCGCCTTCTCCACCTACGGGCAGGCCGGCCAGAACTACGGCACCCAGCTGCTGTGGACGCTGCTGATGCTGGTCCCGGTGCTCTACGTCAACCAGGAGATGGTGCTGCGCCTGGGCGCCGTCACCGGCGTCGGGCACGCCCGGCTGATCCTGGAGCGCTTCGGCAGGTTCTGGGGCGCGTTCAGCGTCATCGACCTGTTCCTGCTGAACGCGCTGACGCTGGTCACGGAGTTCATCGGGGTCACGCTCGCGGCCGGGTACCTGGGCCTGCCGAAGGTGGCCTCGGTGGTGCTGGCGGCCGGGATCATCGTCGCCTCGGCCTTCACCGGCTCCTTCCGGCGCTTCGAGCGGGTCGCCGTGACGCTGTGCATGGGCTCCCTGCTGCTGGTGCCGATCTACTTCATGGTCCACCCGAAGACCTCGCAGATGGCGCACGACTTCGTCGTCCCGAGCATGCCGGGCGGGTCCGGCCGGCTCGCGGCCGTGATGCTGGTGATCATCTCCATCGTCGGCACCACCGTCGCCCCGTGGCAGCTGTTCTTCCAGCAGTCCTACGTCATCGACAAGCGGATCACCCCGCGCTTCATGACGTACGAGAAGGCCGACCTGTGGATCGGCATCGTGATCGTGATCGTCGGCGCCGCCGCGATGATGGGCTTCACCGCCGCCGCCTTCGCGGGCACCGACGGCTTCGGCCAGTTCTCCGACGCGGCCGCCGTCGCCCGGGGCATCGAGGACAAGGCCGGCCACCTCGCCGGCGTGCTGTTCGCCATCGCGCTGCTGGACGCCTCGATCATCGGCGCCTTCGCGGTGTCCCTGTCCACCGCGTACGCGATCGGCGACGTGTTCGGCATCAAGCACTCGCTGCACCGCGGGGTCAAGGGCGCCAAGGGCTTCTACGGGATCTACGCCGGCCTGGTGGTCACGGCGGCGGCGATCACCCTGCTGTCCACCGACTACACCCAGGGCCTGATGACCCAGTTCGTCCAGGTGCTGGCCGGGGTGCTGCTGCCCTCCGCGACGGTCTTCCTGCTGCTGCTCTGCAACGACAAGGCCGTGCTCGGCCCCTGGGTGAACGGCCCCAGGACCAACGCCTTCACCTCGGCGGTGGTCGGCGTGCTGGTGATGCTCTCGCTGATCCTCACCGCCGCCGTGGTCTGGCCGGACATCAGCTCCGGGGCGATCCTGTGGATCATGGCCGGCTGCGGCATCGCCGGCGTCCTCCTCGCCGGGTACTCCTTCACCTTCGGCCGCCGCGGCACCAAGGAGGACACCGTCGACCGCACCGGCCGGGAGAGCTGGCGGATGCCCCCGCTGGAGACCCTCGACACGCCGGTGATGTCCACCGCCCGCAAGGTCGGCATGGGCGCCCTGCGCGCCTACCTGCTGCTCGCGATGGCCATGGTCGTCGTCAAGATCGTCCAGACCGCGCTGAGCCACTGAGCCGACCGGCTCGCACATTCCCCGTCCGCCCAGACCCCGAAGGAGCCCCTCCGCCATGGCCCTGCGCTACCCCAGGCTCGACGCCCTCTTCCCGGACCACCCCGCCCCGGGCCGGCGCCCGGCCCCGCGGCCCGCTCCCGCGCCCGGCCTGGTGGTGGACACCGAGCAGCGCACCGTCACCGTCGAGGGCCGTCAACTCACCATGCCGTACCTGGAGTTCGAGCTGCTCGCGCACCTGGTCGGCAACCCCCTGCGGGTGCACTCCCGGCGCCAGCTGATGGAGGCCGTCTGGGGCCGCCCGGACTCCGGTGACTCCCGCACCGTCGCCACCCACATCGCCCGGATCCGGCGCAAGCTCGGGCCCGGGCACCGGGAGGCGATCGCCACCGTCCGGCAGATCGGCTACAAGTACGACCCCCGGCTGGCCCCCGCGGACCGGCGGCGCACCGGATCCGTTCCCGCCCGGTAGGCACGGGGCAGCGGCCCCCGGGGCGGTACGGGTTTGCATACGGACGTACCGAGGGAGCAGACTGCCCGGGTTTGCGCCGGAGGTACCGCCATGACCCTGCTGAAGTCCGCCCCGGGCCCGTCCCGAGGGTCGCTGCCCACCCGGACGGCGAGCCGCCTCGGCGGGCGGCTGTGGGTGGACCTCGTCGTCGCGGCCGCCGTCCTGGTGCTGCTCTACCTCGCGCTGCGCCTCGGCCAGGGCGGCACCGTCCGGTTCTCCACCGCCCGGAACGCGGCCGTCGACACCGACCCGGCCCGGCTGCCGTACGACGCGCTGCGCTCGCTGCTGCGGATGTTCGCCGCACTCGCCGTCTCGGTCGTCTTCACCTTCTGCTACGCCTACGCCGCCGCCCGCAGCCGCCGGCTGGAGCGGGTGCTGATCCCGGCGCTGGACATCCTCCAGTCGGTGCCGGTGCTCGCCTTCCTGAGCGTCGCGGTCTCCGGCTTCCTCGCCCTCTTCCCCGGCTCGATGCTCGGCCTCGAATGCGCCGCCGTGTTCGCCATCTTCACCTCCCAGGCGTGGAACATGACCTTCGCCCTCTACCAGGCGCTGGTCTCGCTGCCGCGTGAACTCGACGAACTGTCCCGCTCGTTCGGCTTCAACCGGTGGACGCGGTTCTGGAAGGTCGAACTGCCCTCGGGCATGATCGGCCTGGTCTGGAACGGCATGCTCGGCTTCGGCGGCGGCTGGTTCTTCCTGGTCGCCTCGGAGGCGATCAGCGTCGACAACCAGCGGTACGCGCTGCCCGGGGTCGGCTCGTACGCGGGCGCGGCCGTCGCCGCCGGGGACCTCGGCCGGGTCGGCTGGGCGATCGCCACCATGGTGGTGCTGGTGGTCGGCGTCAACTTCCTGTTCTGGCGGCCGCTCACCGCCTGGGCCGAACGGTTCAAGAACGAGCAGTCCGAGGCCACCGAGGTGCAGCGCTCGATCGTGCTGGACCTGCTGCGCCGCTCCCGCCTGCCCGCCGCGCTCGGCGGGGCGCTGCGCCCCGCCGGACGGGCCCTGAACCGGGCCGGACGGGTGTTCGGCACCGCCGACCGCCCACCGGCCGTCGACCCGGGCCGGCGGCGGGCCGGGGACGTGGCCTTCGCCCTCGTCGCGGGCGGCATCGTGCTGTGGGGCGTCGTCGACCTCGGCGGCTACCTCGCCGACCGCACCGGCCTCGGCGTCTTCGGCGAGCCGCTGCTGCTCGGGCTCGCCACCCTCGCCCGGGTGGTCGTGCTGGTCGCGGTGGCCACCGTGGTCTGGGTGCCGATCGGCGTGAAGATCGGCTTCTCACCCCGGCTCACCAGGATCGCCCAGCCCGTCGTCCAGGTGCTGGCCGGCTTCCCGGCCAACTTCCTCTTCCCGTTCGCGGTCTGGCTGCTGCTGCGCACCGGGGTGTCGATCGACCTCGGCGGCATCCTGCTGATGGCCCTCGGCTCCCAGTGGTACATCCTGTTCAACGCCATCGCCGGCGCCATGGCCGTCCCCGCCGACCTGCGCGAGGCCATGGACGACCTCGGGGTGCGCGGCCTCCAGCGCTGGCGGCGGCTGATCATCCCCGGGATCTTCCCGTCGTACGTCACCGGCGGCATCACCGCCTCCGGCGGCGCCTGGAACGCCTCCATCGTCGCCGAGGTGGTCACCTTCGGCGGCACCACCCTGACCGCGACCGGCCTCGGCGCGTACATCGCCCGCGCCGCCGAGCACGGCGACCACCCGCACCTGCTCGCCGGGGTCGCGGTGATGACCCTGTACGTCGTCGCCCTCAACCGCCTGCTCTGGCGCCGGCTGTACCGGCTGGCCGAGCGCCGCTACTCGCTGTAGTCCGGAGTCCGCCGATGCGCTTCCCGTTCCGTTCCCGTGCCGTCGAGCCCGTCCCCGGTCCCGACCGGGACGACGAGGTGCTGCTGGAGACCGTCGGCCTGACCAAGGCCTACGCCGGGGCCGCCGGCGAACTGCCGGTGCTCTCCGGCATCGACCTCACCGTGCGGGCCGGGGAGATCGTCGCCCTGCTCGGACGCTCGGGCTCCGGCAAGTCCACCCTGCTGCGCTGTCTGGCCGGCCTCATCCCGCCCAGCTCCGGCACCGTCCGTTACCGCGGCACCCCGCTCGCCGGCGCCAACCCCGGCACCGCGCTGGTCTTCCAGACCTTCGCGCTGCTGCCCTGGCTGACCGTCCGGCAGAACGTCGAGCTCGGCCTGGAGGCCCGCGGGGTGCCGCCCCGGGAGCGCGCCCGGGCCGCCGCCCAGGCCGTCGACCTGATCGGCCTGGCCGGCTTCGAGTCCGCCTACCCCAAGGAGCTCTCCGGTGGCATGCGCCAGCGGGTCGGCTTCGCCCGGGCGCTGGTCGTCGAACCGGACGTGCTGATGATGGACGAGCCGTTCTCCGCGCTCGACGTGCTCACCGCCGAGAACCTGCGCGGCGAGCTGATGGAGCTGTGGGACTCCGGCCAGTTCCCCACCCGGGCCGTCGTCCTGGTCACCCACAACATCGAGGAGGCGGTGCTGATGGCCGACCGCATCGTGGTCCTCGGCGCCCGCCCCTACGGGACCATCCGGGAGACCGTCGAGGTCGCCCTGGAGCGGCCGCGCGACCGCGACTCGGCCCCCTTCGACGAGCTGGTGGACCGGGTGTACCGGATCATGACCGGCCGGCCCAAGGACACCCGCCCACCCGGCCGCACCGACCCCGACCCCGACCGCCGCACCGTCGCCGGCACCCCGCTGCCCCCCGCCGGCGTCGACGGCCTCTCCGGTCTCGCCGAGACGATCGCCCACCGGGGCGGAAGCTGCGACCTGGCCGGCCTCGCCGACGAACTCGGCCTGGACATCGACGACCTGCTCCCCCAGGTCGACGCCCTCGACCTGCTCGGCTTCGCCGAGGTCCACGGCGACGACCTGCTGCTCACCGAGGCCGGCGCCGCCTACACCGGGGCCGACGCCCAGGACTCCCGCGCCGTCTTCGCCGCCGCGGCCCTGGAGGTCCCGCTGATCAAGCTGATCGCCAACAGCCTCGGCGGCCGGCCCGGCGCCACCGTCCGCACCGGCTTCCTGCGCGACCTGCTCGGCCGCCACTACACCGTCGAACAGACCGACCGGCAACTGGAGACCGCGACCGACTGGGGCCGCTACGCCGGGCTCTTCGCGTACGACGCCGACCGGCAGGAGTACCGGACGGAGGCCCCGGGCCGCTGAGGACTCAGCCGGTCGCCGGGCGGCGGCGCACCGCCCGGGCCGC
The DNA here is from genome assembly GCF_020103755.1 of Streptomyces sp. LS1784. GTDB lineage: Bacteria > Actinomycetota > Actinomycetes > Streptomycetales > Streptomycetaceae > Kitasatospora. Next base: position 58 of record NZ_JAHSQD010000098.1, on the reverse strand, counting down.
GCGGGCGAAGGGCTGCGGCGTGGTCGCACCGGCCGCGGCGGCACCGCCGTCGTCGCCG
>NZ_JAHSQD010000979.1 GCF_020103755.1 Streptomyces sp. LS1784 | reverse complement strand
CTGGCGGGCGGTGGCCTCGCCGCCGGTCCGGCCGGCGGCAGCCCGGCCGGCGACAGCCCGAACTGGTTCGCCGGCGCCAAGGACACCTCGGCGCCCATGGCCCAGCGCGGCCACGACGTGTCCTCGCTCGGCGGATACGGCCCGACCGGCCCGACCGCCAGCGCCGCCTGGCAGTCGCCGAACGACGGCGAGTGGCAGCGGGCCGAGCAGCTGCGCGAGCCCTCCTCCAGCGGCACCACCGGCGCCGGTCTGCCGCGGCGCGTGCCCAAGCAGAACCTGGTGCCCGGCAATGCCCACCAGCCCACCCCGCAGGAAGGGCCGCAGGTCTCCCGCAGCCCGGAGGAGGTCCGAGGCCGCCTCACCAACCTGCGCCGAGGTGTGGAGCAGGGCCGCAGCGCCGGTAACACCGGAAGCTTCCGGATCGACCCCGATCAGGTAGACCAGTCCGGCAACGGACAGAACCGGAGCACCGATCTCTTCGGCGGCTCGAACCACCAGGAGCGTTGAGTTGACTCAGATGAGCCAGGCCGCACAGAACCTGAACTGGCTGATCACCAATTTCGTGGACAACACCCCCGGGGTGTCCCACACCGTGGTGGTCTCCGCGGACGGCCTCCTGCTGTGCATGTCCGAGGGCTTCCCGCGCGACCGTGCCGACCAGCTCGCCGCCGTCGCCTCCGGCCTCACCTCCCTCACCTCCGGCGCCAGCCGGATCTTCGAGGGCGGCGAGGTCAACCAGACCGTGGTCGAGATGGAGCGGGGATTCCTTTTCCTGATGGCCATCAGCGACGGCTCCGCACTCGCCGTCCTGGCCGCCCCCGACTCCGACATCGGCCTGGTCGGCTACGAGATGGCCCTGCTCGTCGACCGCGCCGGCGCCGTCCTCACCCCCGCACTCCGCGCGGAACTCCAGGGCAGTCTCCTGCACTGACGGTTCGTCGGATACCGTCCAGGTATTCGAAGTACCTCCGCGTCCTTCCCGGGCCCGCTTCGGCGGGCTCGGGTTCGGACGTTGTACGGCCTTCGCACCACCGGCTCCGGACCTGCGCCGAAGCTCGCACCGCACCGCCGCACCCTGTGAGGAGAGGAACCGTGACACCGCCCGACGACCGCAGCGGCCCGTACGGCGTTCCGTACCCTGGCACAGGCCATGACGCCTTCGGAGCACCCGGCGTCGGCCACGGTCAGCAGTACGGCCGGCACCAGTACGGACAGCCCCAGCAGCCGTACCCCCGGCCCGAGGAGCAGTACGGCCAGTACGGCCAGTACGACCAGTACTCCCGGCAGCCCTCGTACGGCGCCCCGGCACCCGGCTACCCGGCACCGGCGCCCGAGCCGGCTCCCGGCTACCGGCCCGCCCAGGAGCCCGGCCACGTCGAGGAGTTCGAGGACGAACCCGACTCCGGCCCGCTGATCCGCCCGTTCGCGATGACCGGTGGCCGGACCCGGCCGCGCTACGAACTCGCGCTGGAGGCCCTGGTCTCCGCCGACGTCGACCCGCAGCGCCTGGCCACCCTGCTCCCCGAGCACCAGCGGATCTGCACGCTGTGCACGGAGGTCAAATCCGTCGCCGAGGTGTCGGCGCTGCTCTCCCTTCCCCTGGGAGTGGCCCGCATCCTCGTGGCAGACCTGGCCGAGGCCGGCCTCGTCGCCATCCACCAGCCCGCTTCCGGCGGCGAAACCGGAAACCAGCCCGACGTCACGCTGCTCGAAAGGGTCCTCAGTGGACTTCGCAAGCTCTAACGCGGCCGCCCCCACCCGCGCCACCACCTCCGCGAAGATCGTCGTCGCGGGCGGCTTCGGTGTCGGC
>NZ_JAHSQD010000978.1 GCF_020103755.1 Streptomyces sp. LS1784 | reverse complement strand
CACCTCGCCTGGCTGTCCGCCGACGCCGATCCCCGCGAAGCCGCCCGCACCGCGGTCGCGGCGACGCTCGCCCGCCGGTAGGAGCGGGCGCCGTTGATCTCCCCGGGGCGCCGGACCGGAAAGGGGCGCTGGCGCGGGCGGAGTTCGGCCGGGCGGCGCCCCGGCAGCTTCCGGGAGGCTGACTGTGCGTGCCGACAGTGTTACTCTCCCACTAAGAGAGAGCTGACTCTCACTTGCTGGCCGGAACGCCACGTCGCCCGTCCTGGCCCGGACCTGCAGGGGAGAGCGGTTCCGCCAAGCGTTCCCTGCTCTTGTGGCCCTTCGGCCGGTGAGGAGAGACCATGACCGCACCCGCACCGCAGTTACCCTTCGAACGCCCCAACGCCCTGGACCTGGCGCCGCTGCTCGAACGCCTGCGCGAGGAAGGCCCGATCACGCGGGTGACGACACCCGCCGGCGACCCGGCCTGGCTGGTGACCCGTTACGAGGAAGCCCGGGAGGTCCTGAGCGACCCCCGGTTCTCCCGGCTGCGCCCCGACACCGAGGACGCCCCGAGGATCTCGGCCTCGGCGCTGCACACACGCCCCGCCGTCACCCCTGAGGACGAGGACCGCGAGCACACGCGGATGCGCCGGATGCTGGCGCCCGCGTTCAGCGCGCCGCGGATGCGCCGGATGGGCGAGAGGATCGCGGAACTCGCCGAATCCTGCCTGGACGCGATGGACGAGGAGCGTTCTCGGGATCCGCACCGCGCCGTCAACCTGCACGACCACCTGTCGTTCCCGCTGCCGGTGATGGTGATCTGCGAGTTGCTGGGCGTTCCGGTGGCGGACCGGGATCTGTTGCGCGGCTGGTCGGAGCGGATCGCCGCGCTGTACGGCGGGGCCGACGGTGCCGCGGCCATGGCCGAGTTCGAGGCGTACGTGGCCGCCATCGCCGAGGAGAAGCGCGAGCAGCCGGGGCAGGACGTGATCAGTGACATCCTGGCCGTGCAGGCGCAGGACCCCTCGTTCACCGAGGAGGAGATGACCCGCCTGGCGGTGGGGCTGCTGTTCGCGGGCCACGAGACGACGTCGACCCGGATCGACCTGGGGGTCCTGTTCCTGCTGAGCGACACCGGCCGGCGGGACCGCTTCGCCGCCGACCCCGAGGGGTCGGCCCGCGCCACGGTGGAGGAGGTCCTGCGGATGGCTGCGCCCGGCGCTCTGGGCCTGACCCGCTACGCCCGCGAGGACGTCACCGTCGCGGGGGCGGCGGTCGCGCAGGGCGAGGCGGTGCTGGTGGCGATCAACGCGGCGAACCGGGACGGGCGGGCGTTCGAGGAGCCGGACACCTTCGACCCGTCGCGTTCCCCCAACGCGCACCTCGCCTTCGGGCACGGCGGCCACTACTGCATCGGCAACGCGCTGGCACGCACCGAGATGCGGATCGCGCTGACCGCGCTGTTCCGGCGCTTCCCCGGCCTGCGGCTCGCGGTGGACGCGCGCAGCCTGCGCGACCGTTCCGAACGGCTGGCGGGCGGCATCGGCGAGGTGCCGGTCCTGTGGTGAACGGGGAGCAGCGGCGCGAGCAGCCCGCCGCGCGGGTGATGGCGGACACCTCGCGGTGCGTGTCGTCGGGGCAGTGCGCGGTGACCGCGCCGTCGGTGTTCGACCAGGACGAGGCCGGGCAGGTCGTCGTGCTCGCTGCCGAGCCCGTCGGGCGGGCGGCGGAACAGGCCCGCGAGGCCGCCGCCAGGTGCCCGGTCTCGGCGCTCCGGTTGCATCCGGCGCGCTAGCTGCCGGTGGTGGTGTCGGCGGCCCCGCGGGGC
>NZ_JAHSQD010000977.1 GCF_020103755.1 Streptomyces sp. LS1784 | reverse complement strand
GAGACGGCGCCCGCGCCGCTCACCCCGGCCGCCAGCACGGCGGCCGCAGCGCCGTGGAGGTGGCGGACGGCGGCGAGTTCGGCGGCGGTGAGGGGGGCGGGGGCCCGTTGGCCGGTCGACTCCTCGGGAGTTTCCCGGGCTCCTTCCCGGCCTGCCGCGGCTGCCGTCCCGGTGTCGTTCCCGGGCTCGGGCTCGGGCTCGGGCTCGGGCTCGACCACAGGCTCGGGCTCGGGCTCGGCCTCGGCGAGCGGGCAGAGGGTGACGGCGGCGGCCCGGTGCACGCAGGCCGGGGCGAGCAGACAGCCACAGCGGACATCGGCCTCCCCGGCGATCACCCCGCCCGGGGCGTGCAGCACGAGCACGGTCTCCTCGTCCACCTCCACCCGCCACTCGTCGCCCGCCCGGGCCACCGGCCGCTCCGCCAGCTTCGCCGCCGCGCCGTCCAGCCGCTTCTGCAGCCGGGCGCTCAGCCCGGCCACCACCTCGGCGACCACCTCGGGCCGCACGCCCGGCCAGTCACTCGTCCGCGCCGTCATGCTCATCGCACCTTCTCCCCCACCCAGCGGGCCAGTTCCAGCGGGCTCAACGCCGCCACGGGCATTCCGGCCGCGACCAGTCGGCCCGCGACCGCCTTCGAGTAGCGGGCCGTCCCGGTGTCGTCCAGCGCCGCACAGCCGAGCAGGTGCACACCGGAGTCCACCAGTGCCCGGGTCTGGGCCAGCAGGCCGCTGACCGGCCCGCCCTCCTCGAAGTCGCTGACCACCGCGATCAGCGTGCGGGACGGCACCGTCACCAGCTCCCGGGCGTAGCGCAGCCCGCTCGCGATGCTGGTGCCGCCGCCGACCCTCACCTCCAGCAGCAGGCTCAGCGGATCGTCCACCCGCTCCGTGAGGTCCAGGACCTCCGTGGAGAAGGCGACGAAGTGGGTGCTCAGCGAGGGCACTCCGGCCAGGATCGAGGCCGTCAGCGCGGCCCACACCGTGGAGGCCTCCATCGAGCCGGAGACGTCCACGACCAGGATCAGCCGCCAGTCGTTGGCCTGGCGCGCCCTGGTCCGGAAGACCGGGCGCTCGGGCACGATCAGCGTGCCGCCGTCCGGCGCGGGACGGGCGGTGGCCAGGTTGGCCCGGATGGTCCGGTCAAGGTCCAGCCCGCCGCCCGGGCGGCGGGACGGGCGCGGCACGGCGATCCCGGTCAGGGCCGGGCGCAGCCTGGTGGCCAACTCCCGGCTCAGCTCGTCCACCAGGCGCCGCACCAGCGGGCGCAACCGGGCCACCCTGGCCTCCGGCAGGCCGCCCGCGTGGTCCAGCACGGTGCGCAGCAGGTCGACGGACGGGCGGACCGCGGCCGGGTCGATCGTCTCCAGGACGTCGGTACGGCCCTGCGCGACGGCGGCGGCCAGCACCTCCTCGCGTATGCCGGGGCCGAACAGCGACTCCAGTTCCTCGGCCCACTCCCGCACCCCGGGGTACGGGGCCTCGCGGCCGCCCCTGCTGCCCCGGCTGTCCAGGCCCGGGCCGGAGCCCTCGCCGTGGCCGCTGCCGTACAACTCGTCCAGGGCGGTGGCGAGTCGGGCACCGCGCCCGGTCAGGCCGCCGTTGCCGGGGCGGCCGAGGAGCAGCCGCCAGCGCTCGGCGGGGGCGAGGGTGCGGGGCGGGCTGGTCGTGGTGAGGAGCCGCTCCGGGGCCGTGGGCGGCGGTGCGACGTCCGTGGCTTCCAAGGACATCGGGGGTTCCGCGGGGGCCGGAGGGAGAAGACCGCGACGGGCGAGTGCCGCGCGCGCCGCGAGGTCCGCGCGCACCCAGCCGGCG
>NZ_JAHSQD010000976.1 GCF_020103755.1 Streptomyces sp. LS1784 | reverse complement strand
TCGGGGGCTCCCCCCAAGACCAGGTAGTTAACGGATTCGGGCTGACGACAAGGGAGTTCGGCATCACGTTGGAACGCGGGCAACGGGGCCACGTTGATCAGGTAGTCCGCCAAGACTGCTGGTCGCCGAGGAACCCCGTTGCCTGTACGTCATTCTGTCCTGCCGCCTGCCCTGACGAGCATCTCCCGCGTGGTCACCGTGGCCGCGGGCCGATTCGCTCCCGGTCATCTGGGTGAGTTGACCCAGGTCGTGCCGTTCGATCTCGTCGACGCCGTCCTGGACGAGACCCGGAGCGTGCAGCACCGCTTACGGGATCTGCCCTCGCGGGTCGGGGTCTACTTTCTGCTGGCGATGTGTCTGTTCCCCGAGGTCGGCTACCGGCTGGTCTGGAGCAAGCTGACCGCCGGGCTGGCCGGGATTCCGGTCGCCTCTCCGACGTCGAAGGCGTTGCGTGACCTGCGCCGCAGACTGGGAAGCGCTCCCATGCGGGCGTTGTTCGAGGTGCTGGCCGGGCCGCTGGCCCGGCCGACGACGCCGGGGGTCCGGTTCGGCCCATACCGGACGGTGTCGTTCGACGGCTGCAGTTCACAGAGGGTCCCCGACTCCGAGCGGAACCGTTCCTGGCTGGGGAGGACCGCCCACCACGGCTATCCGACACTGGAGTTGATGACGCTTGTCGAGACCGGCACCCGGGCCCTGATCGGCGCGGTGTTCGGCCCTACCGCCGAGGGCGAGACGGGCTATGCCGGCCGTCTGCTGCATCTGCTGAGGCCGGACATGCTGGTGCTGTGGGACAAGGGGTTCGATGGCAACGACTTCCTCGCCGCGGTGACCGCCACCCGCGCCCAGGTCCTGGGCCGGCTCCGCAACAACCGGCGTGCGCCGGTCCTGTCCCGTCTCCGCGACGGCTCGTACTTGTCGGTGATCGGCACGGTGAGAGTGCGGGTCATCGACGCGCGGATCACGGTGACCTGCGCGGACGGCACCGTCTTCACCGGGTCCTATCGGCTGGTGACCACCTTGACCGACGCCCGCCGCTTCCCCGCCGCCATGATGGTGGCCCTGTATCACCAGCGGTGGGAGCACGAATCGGCGTACTACGCGCTCCGCCACACGATCATGGATGGCCGCCTGTTGCGCTCGGGCGACCCGGCTGGCATCGAGCAGGAGATGTGGTCCCTGCTGACGCTCTACCAAGCGCTCCGGACGGTCATGGTTGACGCCGCCGAATCCGTCCAGGGCACCGATCCGGACCGCTGCGGGTTCACCATCGCCCTCCAGACCGCCCGTGACCAGGTCGTCCAGGCCGCCGACATCGTCGTCACGACCGTCGAGCCGGTCGGTCTCATCGGACGCCGGGTTCTCGCCGCCCTGCTCCCACCCCGGCGGCAGCGGGTCAGCACCCGCAAGGTCAAATCACCGGTCTCCCGCTACAGCGAGCGCCTCGACGACGGCAGGCCCGATGCCAGCCGAACCGTCACCGACCTCGACGTCACCGTCCTCGCACCCGCGGCCGATGAGCGCCCCCTGCCCGACGTCTCCCGAGACGACCGGCACACTCACCGCTCACCACAGAGCCGCCGGGAACGGGTCCTGGAACTCCTCCGGGCCGACCCCAGCCGCCGCTGGCCGGCCCGCGAACTCGCACAGCACCTCGGCGACATCACCCTCGGCACCATGTATCGGCAGCTCTCCCGCTGGGCCCAGGACGGCCACCTCCGGAAATGTGGCCCCGGCGTATACACATCCAGCCGCGAGAACCCTTCAACTCCCTTGCGTGACCTGCGGAAACGTTAACTACCTGGCCTTGGG
>NZ_JAHSQD010000975.1 GCF_020103755.1 Streptomyces sp. LS1784 | reverse complement strand
CGGCGGCGGGCACGGCCGAGGGGACGGCGAACGGACGGGGGGTGCGCCGGGCGGCGGGCACGGGTCTGCTGGGCATGGGTGACTCCTTGGTGTTGCCGGTGGAGGGCGTACGGGACCGCCACCGGGCGCGGGCGCGCACGACGGGGCGGGGGAGAGGGGGATGAACGGGTCGGGCGGGGTGTCGCCCGGGTCAGGCCGTCGGCCGGCCCGGGAGCGGGCCGGGCGCCGGATCGGCCGCCGGACCTGGCTTCGGATCAGGTGCCGGATCCGTCGTCGGGCCCTGTGTCGGGCCCTGTGTCGGGCCCTGATCCGGCCTCAGGCCCAGGTGTGGAACAGGGCGCCGGGCACGCCGGTGCCACGGGCGCGGTCGAGAGTGCGACATCGGCCGCGGCGGGCCGGACCGTCCGCCGACGGGGCGACGACCCGCACGGCCGGGATCCTGCCACCGCTGCTGTGCACTGCGGCCTCCGATGCCTGCGCGTCCGCCCGTTTCGCGCACCAGGGTGCCCGCTACCGGCAGTTCCCGGCCACCACGGCGTTCCACCCAGTGGAACGCGTCATCCGATGGGGCGCGCCCCCTGCGCCGCCACCGAGCGCGCGACCTCGTCCGCCATCAGCCGCCCCGCCTCGCGCAACCGCCCCTCGTACCGGGCCGGATCCACCGGCGAGGCCACCACCAGCCCCAGCGCGGCCAGCAGCGAACCGTCCGGATGGAACACCGGCACCGCCGCCGCCCCGTACGCCGGCTGCATCTCCCGCCGCGCGTACCCGACGCCCCCGCGCCGCACCGCCGCCAGCTCCCGGGCCAGCCGGCCCGGCGCCACCACCGTGTACCGGGTGTGCCGCGCGCCCGCCGCGGACAGACCCGCCGTCACCTCCCGGACCAGAGCCTGCGGCGCGTACGCCAGCAGCACCCGGCCCACCGCCGTGGCGTGCAGGTCCATCCGCCCGCCCACCCGCACCTGGAACGGCGAGGACTGCACCGCCGCACCCGGCAGCCGGTCCAGCAGCAGCGCCGAACGGCCGTCCAGCGCCGCCACCAGCGCGGTCTGCCCGGTCCGCTCGTGCAGCTCCTGCAGGGCCGGCTGCGCCAGCTCCCGGATCCGGCGCAGGCACGGCGCCAACGCCCCCAGCGCCCACAGCCGCCGCCCCAGCCGGTACCCGCCGTCCCGCTGCCGCTCCAGCGCACCCCAGGCGACGAGCTCCCGCACCATCCGCAGCGCCGTCGGCGCCGGCAGTCCGGCCTGCCGCGCGATCTCGGCCAGCCGCAGTGACTCCCGCTCCCCGTCGAACGCCTCCAGCACCGCGAACACCCGCCCGGCCACCGACCGCCCCCCGGCCTCCCCCGAATTCCCCGCCACCCGCCCCACCCTCCGCCGCCGCCCGCATCCCGTCCCCCGCCCCAACACCCGCACCGGGCATCGCGATTCCACCGCTGAGCACACCCCGCGCACCCCGCGGGGCCGCGCGGCACCCACCTCCGCCGGCGGGTCGGGTCAGCGCAGGCAGTCGGCGGTGGTGAGGACGGCGCGGGTCTGGTGGGCGAGTTGCTCCTGGACGGGGACCCAGCGGGCGCCGAAGCGGTGGCGCAGCCGGTCCAGACAGTCGGTGACGACGGCGCGGGCGCGGTCGCGGGCGGCCTCCGCGGCGGGGCCGCGGACGTCGGCGAGCAGCCGCAGCAGGATCGACGCGACCCGCAGCGGCACCGCCAGAAGCGGGTGAAGACGCGCGGCATCGACTCCTCGGGGATACCGCTTCCTTCGTCGCTCACGGTGACCGCTGTGCCTTCCACGATGCGGGGCGGGGTGCCGTT
>NZ_JAHSQD010000974.1 GCF_020103755.1 Streptomyces sp. LS1784 | reverse complement strand
CGGCCAGGCGGTCGGCCTCCTCGCGCAGCTCGGTGGCGCGGCGCTGCGCGCGCTCCAGCTGGCGGGTCATGTCGGCGATCTCGCGCTCGGCGGCACCGGCGATGTTGGCGGCGCTCTCGGCCTGGACCTCGGTCAGCGAACGGGCGCCGGTGATCTTGGCGACCTCCGCGTCGAAGGCGTGGTCGAGGATGTGGCGCGAGGCGTCCACGCCCGCGTCCTCCATCAGGCGGAAGACGCCGCGGCGCTGGTGCGGCAGCACCAGGGTGACAACGGCGCCGGAGCGGCCGGCCCGCGCGGTGCGGCCGGAGCGGTGCAGGTAGTCCTTGTGGTCGCCGGCCGGGTCCACGTTGAGGACCAGGTCGATGCCGTCGACGTGGATGCCGCGGGCGGCGACGTCGGTGGCGACGACGACGTTGGTGTAGCCGTCCTTGAAGTCGCCGAGGACACGGGTGCGGGCGCCCTGGGTCATGCCGCCGTGCAGCGCGTCGGCCTTCACGCCGGCCTCGATCAGCTGCTCGGCGACGCGGTCGGCGCCCATCTGGGTGCGGACGAAGATGATCGTGCGGCCCTTGCGGGCGGCGATCGCGTTGGTGATCGGCGCCTTGTCCTTGGGCTTCACCACGAGGATGTGGTGGGTCATGGTGGTGACCGCGCCGGCCGACGGGTCGACCTCGTGGGTGACCGGGTTCTTCAGGTAGCGCTTGACCAGGGTGTCGATCTCGTTCTCCAGGGTGGCGGAGAACAGCAGGCGCTGGCCGCCGGCCGGCACCTGGTCGAGGATCTCGGTGACCTCGGGCAGGAAGCCCATGTCGGCCATCTGGTCGGCCTCGTCGAGCACGACGGTCTTGACGTCGTCCAGCTTGGCGGAGCCGCGGTTGAGCAGGTCGCGCAGACGGCCGGGAGTGGCGACCAGGATGTCGACGCCACGCTCCAGCGCGTAGATCTGGTTCGACATCGAGGTGCCACCGCAGACGACCTTGAGGCGCAGGCCGAGCACCGAGCCGAACGGCTCCAGGGCGTCGGCGACCTGCATGGCCAGCTCGCGGGTCGGGACGAGGATCAGACCGCGCGGGTGCTTGGGCTTGGTGCGCTCGCCGTCGGCGAGGCGGGTGAGCAGCGGCAGGCCGAAGCTGAGGGTCTTGCCGGAGCCGGTGCGGCCACGGCCCAGCACGTCCTTGCCGGCCAGCGCGTCCGGGATGGTCGCGGCCTGGATCGGGAACGGGGTGGTGACGCCGCGCTTGGCGAGGGCGCGCACCACGTCGTCGTGCAGGCCCAGGTCACCGAAGGTGATGGTGGACCCGGCGGCCGCCTCCTCGGTGGCCTCCACGGCCTCGGCGATCACCTCGTCCGCGGCGGTGTCGATGGTGTCGGTGGTGTCGGTGACATCGGCGGCGGCCTCGTTCGCGGGCATGGCGAAGCGGGCGTCGTCAACGAGAGACATGCAGAACCTTCCGGAAGTGGCACGCGCCAAAGTCCGGGGTTCTGTTTCACAACCGCCTCTATGCGGTCAGCCACGGATCGCCGGAACGCGCCAAGGGCGCCAGATGGGATTAGGGCGCCAGTCAAATGGATCAAACGAACGATCTACCACCATAGACGAGCCTCGGGATCGGAGGCAAACCCCCTGCTCAATCCGCTAATGCCCGGCCGCGCGGGGGCTCGGGGCCGAGGAACCGGAGCTGCCGGAGGACGGGTCCGGGGCCGGTGGGACGGTCGCGGCGGGCGAGCTGCGCTCGGGCGCGGGGGTGCTCGACGGGCGGCTGCTCGGGGTGACCGAGGGCGTCCCGGCCGAACCGCCGCCGGAGCGGCCCTCCC
>NZ_JAHSQD010000973.1 GCF_020103755.1 Streptomyces sp. LS1784 | reverse complement strand
TCACCCGCCGTTGCCGACGTCGGCACCGGCTCCGTACCGGTCGCCACCGGCGCCGTGGCACCCGCACTCTGCGTGGCCCCGCCGTTCGAACCGCCGTCCCCACCGACCGCCTGGATCACCGCCACCGCTCCCGCGATCAGCAGCAGCACCACGATCACGGTGGCGATGGCCAGCCGCCGCCGGCCGGTGCGCGGGTCGGCCCCGGCCGCCTGCGTCGCACCCCTCGTCCACTCACTGGTCACCGGCCGGATCGGCTCCGGCCCCGGCTCGACCGGGGCGGGCTCCGCGGCCTTCGCGGCCGGCTCCCCGCCCTGCGCCCGGCTCCCCACCCGAACCGTCCCCAGCAGCCCGCCCACAGCCCGCTTGCGGCCGTCCTCGGGCTGCTCCGGCTCCGCCTTCGAAGGCGCCGACGCCGCCTCGGCCGGCTTCTCCACCGGCACCGCGTGCTCGGTGGTCGACTCGGCCCGCGCGGTCGCCTCCGCGACCACCCGCTTGAGCATCGACCGGGTCTGCGAGGCGTCCAGCCGCTCGGCCGGGTCCTTCGCCAGCAGCCCCTCGATCACCGGCAGCAGCGGCCCGGCGTTCACCGGCGCGGTCAGGTCCTCGGTCATCACCGCGGTCAGCGTGGCCAGCGCCGAGCCCCGGTCGTACGGCGGCCGGCCCTCGACCATCGCGTACAGCGTGCCGCCGAGCGACCACAGGTCGGCCGGCGGCCCGGGCTTCTGCCCGCGGGCCCGCTCCGGCGAGATGTACGAGGGCGCGCCGACCAGCATCCCGGTGGAGGTGACCGAGGCGTCGCCCTCCACGCTGGCGATGCCGAAGTCGGTGAGCACCACCCGGCCGTCCTCGCCGATCAGCACGTTGGACGGCTTGACGTCCCGGTGCAGGATGCCCAGCGCGTGCGCCGCGCTGAGCACGCCCAGCACGTCCAGCGCGATCTCCGCCGCCCGGCCGGGCGTCAGCGGCCCGTCCTCCCGCACCACGTCGGCGAGCGAGCGGGACTCGACCAGTTCCATGACGATCCACGGCCGGTCGTCCTCGTCGACCACGTCGAAGACCGTCACCGCCGAACTGTGCCGGATCCGCGCGGTCGCCTTGGCCTCGCGCAGCGTCCGGGTGATCAGCCGGTGCTTCTCCTCCTCGTCGACGCTGGCGTTCATCCGCAGTTCCTTGACCGCGACGGTCCGGCCCAGCATCTCGTCCTCGGCGCGCCATACCGTGCCCATGCCGCCGCGCCCGAGCACGCCGTTCAGGCGGTAGCGGCCGGCCAGGAGGCGGCCGGTGGAACCCTGCGCCTGGGTCATTCGGAACGTTCCCCCATGTGCTGCCGGCGGTCGTGGTGACGGCGCGTCGGCCCACCTGGGTCCCGAGCGCCCAAGCCTCCATCATCCCCTGTCCCGGGAGCCCTCGACCACCCGGCCCCCGACCCAAGCCGGGACGAACCGGAACGGGTACGGCGCTCCGTGCCCGATCTGTGATCGAAAACTCGCCAAGATCTGTCCGGGTCACTGCTACCGTTCGGCAGCTCATCGTCTTTCCGGGGGGATTCGACGCCCATGACCGTACCCGCACCGGGCACTGACGGCCCATCGACCCGGCCGCTCACCGCCCAGCACTACTCGGTCGCACCGGCCCCGGCCACCCCCGAGGGCTACGTCGCCCCCGGCATGCCGGGCGCCCCGGTGACCGGCTTCGAGCCCACCGAACCCGCGCCCCGCCCCGTCCCCCGCCGCCGCACCGCCCTGGCCGTGGTCCTGGCCCTGCTCGCCATGCTGCTCGGCGGCCTCGCCTACGGCAGCGCCCCCCTGCGCGCCGCC
>NZ_JAHSQD010000972.1 GCF_020103755.1 Streptomyces sp. LS1784 | reverse complement strand
CGGCGTCGAGGGCGGCCGGATCCGGACCGGTGGGCGGTGCCTGGCCGACGGCGGGCGAGGGCGCGGGCTCGGCGGCGAGGGCGGGTGCGGCGGGCACCGCCGCGAGGAACAGGGCAGCGAGGCCACGTGCGAGGGTGGAGGGTTTGGTGACTGCCATGTGCTCTCCGATGCCGTTGGGGCGAGTGTGGCGCGGGCCGATCCGCCCAGGGGAACACGAAGCTGACGCTCGTTCAGTTGCACTCCGTCGGCACGGAGGTGGAGAGCTTGGTCGCGGAACACGGTGGAGACTCCCTTCCACGGCGGCCCGGATGGCCGCCGTCGCGGTGACTCCAAGACTGATCGCCGAGACCCCGGTCGCGCATGTGCCGATCGGCAGGAATCCCGCCGGAATGCGAGCGGCTCTCCCCTGTCGATCAGCAGGGGAGAGTTGCTCGCAATCCAGGAGGAGGGGGGTGGCTACACCCGTGCCGGGAGTCGGGTGCAGACCGTCCCCGCCACCAGCGGCGCCGGCTCGGCGCCCAGGGCGGCGAGGGTGAAGGCGGTGGTCAGCGCACTGATGTCGCGGGACTCGCGGATCAGGAGGTGGTTGGCGCCCGGGGCCTCGTACCGCGCGAGGTCCGGGACGACCCGCCGGGCGCGCAGCGCGTACTCCAGGGACTGGGTGGCGCCGGCCGTGCTGTGGTCCCCGGTGCCGTGGACGATCAGTACCCGCCGACCGGCCAGCTGGTCGACCGGGTCGCCGCTGGGCAGCCAGGGGGCGATCCCGGCCACGCCGACCACGGAGGGGTGTCCGGCGCACCAGAAGGCGGCGCGCCCGCCCAGCGAGTTGCCGATCAGTGCGACGGGGGTGCCCGGGTACAGCCGGGCGAGCTCGTCGAGCGCCCAGCGGGTGTCGACGGCGGTGTCGGCGTCGGCGCCGTTCCAGCCGCCGTGGCGGTAGCGCAGCAGGTGCACCGCGAGGCCGTGCGGCCGGCCGCGCTCGGTGAGCTCGGCGGCCAGGTCCCGCAGGCCCAGCTCGGCGAGCTTCAGGGGTGCGCGCCGACTGCGGATGAATCCGCCCGGCAGCAGCAGGGCGACGCCGTTGACCGGCCCCTCCCCCTGTCGCGGGGTCAGCTCTGCGGTGCGCGGACGCTGCGCTCGGAACACGCGAAATCCCTCCTGATGTGTACCGGCGGATTCTACGGTTCCGGCGAGGGGCCACGGTGCGCCGGCAGGGACCACAGGACCCAGCCGGAGACCCGGGTGCGCGTCGCCATGACCTTCGCCCAGCGGGCGCCGAGCGGCGAGGTCCAGGTGTCCACGACCTCGCCCCGGTCACCCGAACGGGTGAGTCCGATGACGGTTTCCCCGCCGCAGTGGTCGACCCGGATGTCGGCGGCGCCGGCCGACACCTCCCACCAGCCCGCGCCGAGCTCGGGCGGCAGGTCGGCGCGGGCCGTGACGGCCGCCGGGACGAGCAGGATGCCCAGCGCGACCACGGTGGCCGCCGCACGGCCGATCACGGCCACGGGAACCTCCCTGCGGTGTCGTGCGCGGCAACGGGGGCGGCGTCGGGATCGGGGGAGGCGTGTACAGCAGAACGAGCCGACCGGGCGTACGCGCACTGTCCGGCGCCGAGGTTCGCCCGGTCGGCTCGGCCCGGCGTGGAGATCGGGTGTGCCGGAGGCGCGGGGAAAACCTTCTACCCCGCCAACTGTCCCTCCACGGAGGAGGGTTGGGGTAGCCCGGCGGACGGCCGGCGCACCGATCGGCGCGCTCAGGCCGAGGCCGGGACGCGCTCCAGTGCCGCTCGGCCCGCCGGCCCCCAGGTGCGCCGCCCG
>NZ_JAHSQD010000971.1 GCF_020103755.1 Streptomyces sp. LS1784 | reverse complement strand
GCATCCGCACCGCCGACCACGCGCCGGGCGACCCGGCCGCCGGCCTGCCCGCGATGGACGGGGAGCCGCCGGTGCTCGTGCCGCGGGCCGGGTACCGGGTGCCGTTCGCGTGGGTCCCCGACCAGACCTGTGCCGGCTCCGGCACCCTGACCACACCGTCGAACGGCGTCAACCAGGCGGCCCTGCGCTCGGGCGTCCCCGCCGGCGAGTCCGGCGCCCCGGCCTCCGTCCCCACCGACGTGCCCAGCGCCAACCCGCCGGCCTCCTCGTCCCCGTCGGCGGGCCCCAGCACGGCCTCCAGCCCGACCGCGACCCCGACCGGCAACCCGACCACGGCGCCGTCCACCGTGACCATCGCCCACACCCCCGCTCCCGGCAACCCGGCGGCCGCCGCGGCGACCCTGCCCGTGTCGTGCAGCGGCACCGTCTACCGCGGCGGCGTCCAGGGCCTGGGCGGCCCGGCGCCGCAGCCATCGGGCTCGCCGACGGCGGGGTGACCCAGGGCCTGTCCCCGAACTCACGCCTGCGGGTCGCAGCGGGCCGCAGGCCGCCGTGTCCGGGGCCCGGGGGACCGGGCGGGTGTGAGGAGTGGTTACCGTGGGGGTGTGTACCGGTTCCTCCTGACTTCGCGCTGGCTCGGCGGCACCGTCGTGGCCGTGGCGGCCGTGGCGGTGTGCCTGTGGCTGGGCTCCTGGCAGCTCGGCCGGTTCGAGGACCGGGTGTCCACGCACCAGGAGACCAAACAGGCGATCACTGCTTCGAGTGACGCCCGGCCGATCGACGCGCTGCTCAACCAGGCGACCCCGCAGGTGAGCACGGAGACCGTCGGCAAGACCGTCACGGTGACCGGCAGCTACGACACCGAGCACCAACTGCTCGTCCCCAACCGGGTGGTGGACGGCAAGCAGGGCTACTACGTGCTCACCCCGCTGCGCACCGCCGACGGACACGCCGTCGCCGTGGTGCGCGGCTGGGCGGCCGGGGACCCGGTCGCCGCCGGGTCGCCGCCGGGCGGACAGGTGACCGTGACCGGGCGCCTGCAGGCCAACGAGGCCGTGGGCAGCAACGGCGCGGTGGCGGGCGGCCTGCCCGCCGGGCAGCTCGGCATGATCAACCGGGCGTCGCTGCTGAACGTGCTGGAGTACGACGGCTGGTACGACGGCTGGGTGGCCGCCGACGACGCGCCCGCCGGACTGGCCCCCGTACCGACCGTGCAGCCGCAGGGCGGGGACGGGCTCACCCTGCGCGCGTTCCAGAACCTGGGCTACACCCTGGAGTGGTTCGTCTTCGCCGGGTTCGTGGTCTTCATGTGGTACCGCCTGGTGCGCCGTGAGGCGGAGGCGGAGCAGGACCGGGCCCTCGGGCTGGACCCGGTCCTGGACTGACCGGCGGCGTCGCTGGTCCGACCCCGGTCTCAGCGCTTGGTCGGCAGGGCCGGTGCCGGTGTCGGCTTGACCGCCGGCGGGGGCGGTGTCGGCGTCGGCGTCGGGAGCAGCGGCTGGGTCGGGGACGGCGAGCCGGTGGGCAGCGGCGTCGGGTCGCTGTGGCAGTGGCCGGTGCCGTTGCCGCTGCCGTTGTGGTCGTCGGAGTCGTAGTGGTCGATGTGGTGGTGCACCGTGCGACCGGTCTTCGACCCCTTGGAGCCCTTCGAGCCCGAGGAGCCGCTGGACCCCTTCGACCCCTTGGCGAGCGTGACGGTGCCGTCCTGGTCGGTCGGCTCGTACGCCGCCAGGAGGACGGCCGTGCCCGCGCCCCCGCTGCCGGCCGCGCTTCCCGCGCCCGGTGCGCTCGCCTTGGTCGCGGTGCCGAGCGGCGTCGCGCCGGGGGCG
>NZ_JAHSQD010000970.1 GCF_020103755.1 Streptomyces sp. LS1784 | reverse complement strand
GGCCCGGCGCGCGGTGCGCTGCGCCGTCGGGGCCGTCGCGCCGGTGCCGCTGCGCCCGCTGGAGGCCGAGGCCTGGGTGGCCGGCTGCATCGACTGGGACGGCAGCCGGGAGATCGACCCGGCCGCGACCGCCGCCTTCGGCGAGTACGTGGCCGCCGCCTGCGTCCCCGACAACTACGGCGCCGAGGGCGCCTGGGAGGCCGTGACCGAGGGGCCGACCGCGGCCGCCGTTCGGCTGCGGCGTACCGTATCGGTGCTGGCCCGACGGGCACTGGGAAGGGCGCTGAAGTGACCACAGACCCCATCGAGACCCTGGACGCCGACCCGCTCGGCCCCTCCCCGCAGGTCAGCCGCGAGCTGCGCCCGTGCGCCTCGTACACGCTGCGGGTCAACGGTTTCGAACGGCCCGTCACCGACGCGTGGATCGGCGAGAGCCTGCTCTACGTGCTGCGCGAGCGGCTCGGCCTGGCCGGCGCCAAGGACGGCTGCGAGCAGGGCGAGTGCGGGGCCTGCTCGGTGCAGGTGGACGGCCAGCTGGTGGCCGGCTGCCTGGTGCCCGCCGCCCTGGCCGCCGACAGCGAGATCAACACCGTCGAGGGCCTGTCGGCCGCCGGCGGCGCGAGCGGCGTCCAGCAGGCGCTGGCCGCCTCCGGCGCCGTCCAGTGCGGCTACTGCACCCCCGGCATGGCGATGGCGGTGCACGACCTGCTCCAGCGCAACCACCGGCCCACCGAGGTGGAGGCCCGCCAGGCGCTCTGCGGCAACCTCTGCCGCTGCACCGGCTACCGGGGCGTGCTGGCCGCCGTCCAGACCGTCGCGGACGCCCGCGCGCTGGAGGCCGAGCAGGCGGAGGAGGCCGTCGAGCCCGCTCCCGAGGCGCCGGCCGAGCCGGCCGCCGAGCTGCCGGTGGACCTGCCCGTCGACCCCGGGCAGGCCGTCGAGCCGCCGGTCTACACCGACGCCGAGGCCTGGATCGAGCACGTCCCGCAGCAGCCCGTCGAGCCCCACCCGGCCGCCCACGCCGCGGCGCAGCACCCCGTCGAGCCGCACCCCGCCGCGCCGCACGCCGTCGAGCAGGCCCCGGCCGGGCTGCCGTACGGCGACCCCCAGGGCGGCTACGACACCGGCGTGTACGACACCACCGTGCTGGCCCCGATCCGGGACGGCATCCCCGCCCAGGCCGCCGACGACCAGGTGTACTACCCGCCGCAGGGGTACCCCGAGCAGCCGTACCAGGCCACCCCCGCCCACGGCACCTACGTGCCCTACCAGGACGGCCACCAGCAGCAGAACGGCTACGACACCGGGTACGACGCCCCGGTCTACGAGCCCACCCCCGCGCACGGCACCCCGCTGCCCGGCGCCGCCTACGACGGCACCCCGCCGCACGGCACCCCGTACGCCGCCCCGCACCCGCACGGTGCCCCGGTCGAGGGCGCCGCCCCGGCCGGTGTCCCGTACGGCGCCACCCCCGCCCACGGCATCCGGCTCCCCGAGGACGACCACGCATCATGACGTCGCCTACCGACATCGGCGCAGCACTCCAGCAGGACGGCGGCGAGGGCGGCGCACCGGAGCCGACCGGCCTGGGCAGCTCCCCGCTGCGCAACGACGCGCTGCCCAAGGCGCTCGGCATCTACCCGTACGCGGCCGACCTGTGGGCCGAGGGGCTGCTGTGGGGCGCGGTGCTGCGCTCACCGCACCCGCACGCCCGGATCCGCGGGATCGACACCTCGGCCGCGCTGGCGCTGCCCGGGGTGCACGCCGTGGTCACCGCCGCAGACCTGCCGCCCGGCCCGGACGGCACCCCCGACGGCGCCCCGGCCGGGCCGATC
>NZ_JAHSQD010000097.1 GCF_020103755.1 Streptomyces sp. LS1784 | reverse complement strand
GCGGCAGCAACCGCCGTCGGGCCGTGCTGGCGAAGATCAATACGATCACCGGCCGGGTCCGCCACCGCCGTGCGGACTTCTGCGCCCAGACCGCCCACGCACTGACCACCGCGAACGCGCTGGTGGCGCTGGAAGACCTCCGCACGAGGAACATGACCACCTCGGCACGGGGCACCGTCGAGCAACCCGGCCGGGGCGTCCGCGCCAAGGCCGGACTCAACCGGGCCATCCTCGACAAGGGCTGGCACCTGCTCGAACGCGCGCTGCGCAACGCTGCGCGTACCACCGGCACCCGCGTGGTGCTGGTGAACCCCGCGTACACGTCGCAGACCTGCAACGCCTGCGGGCATGTGGATCCGAAGAGCCGTGAGAGCCAAGCGGTCTTCGGGTGCACGGCCTGCGGGCACGGGGACCATGCCGACGTGAACGCCGCGAAGAACATCCTCAACGCCGCAGGGCATGCGGTGTCAGGGCGTGGAGACCTCGCCACGAGGCGGTCCGTGAAGCGCCAACCACCGGCGACGCGCGCACGCATGGGGCGAAGTTCCCACGCGGCACGTACGGCCGGAATCCCCGTGCTTTAGCGCGGGGAGGAAGTCAACTGGGTGAGATTCCCTACGTCGAAGCGGTTGAGCAGATGGGCAGCTGGGTCCGACAGCGTCAAGAGGGGTTGGTTGCGGATCGGCTGGTACTGCTCACTCATCCCCCAGTGATCACCTACAGTGCCCGGACACCGCGTCATGAACTGCCTGCGCGAACCGGGATTCCTCTGGTGGAGGTGGACAGGGGTGGTCAGGCGACCTACCACGGACCGGGACAGCTGATCGGCTACCTGGTGATCAATCTCCGTGAGCGCGGCCCCGGGGACATCGTGCGCTGGCTGGAGCACGGCTTGGTCAGTGCCCTGGACTCGCTGGGTCTGCAGGCCGTTCGACGCGACACCCCGCCCAGGCCCAGAGTTTGGTCGGGGTCTGGACGCCGGAGCACAAGAAGGTCGCCTCGATCGGCATGAGGATACGTGGCGGCGTGACGAGCCACGGGTTCGCTCTGAACATCGCACCGGACCTGGCGGCGTTCTCGGCGTTCACGGCCTGCGGGCTGCCCGAGGTGGCAATGACCTCGCTTGCGGAAATGGCCGCTGCTACGGCCAGGCCCGCCCCTGCCGAAGGAGCGGTGCGCGAGGCCGTAGCCGCGGCGCTCGGGGCAGTTTGACGACCTGGTGCGCCGGGGCTCGCCTCTCTGTCGCCAAGGCAGTTGTACGCGTCCTCAGCCCGGGAGGGCCGGGAGGCGGTCCAGCGTGATGCCGAAGCGGGTGCGGTAGGCGGCGAGGGCCTCGTCGTCGGTGAGGGTCCGTTCGGTGCGCTCGCCGGCCGGGGTGGTGGTGATCAGGCGGTTGCCGCTGATGGTCACCCGGCCGCCATCCGCGGTGAGCAGCGAGCAGGCCGTCGAGCGGGTGAAGTGGGAGTCCGGCGAGGTGGCCTGCCACCAGCAGGTCGGGGCGAAGTCGGCGAGCCGGTACGGGCGCAGACCCAGACGGTACTGCGGTGCGCCGTCCATCAGGACGTCCAGGTCGTCGTGCTCGCCGACCGGGACGAGGGTGAACGCGCCCTCGGCGTCGGCCTGTTCGCCTCGCTCGTCCAGGCGCAGCGGGCTGCGGCTGAAGCGGCCGAAGCCGACGTCGACCAGCCACGGCTCGTCGAGGTCCACCCGCAGTGCGAGGTGGTCGAACGGCGGGCCGAGCCGCTCGCCGTCGTGGACGCGGGCGGCCAGCAGGCTCACCCGGTAGCCGAGCGAGGTGAGCAACTCGGCGAAGACGCCGTTGAGTTCGTAGCAGAAGCCGCCCCGTCGGCCGGTCACGACCTTCGTCAGCAGGGCGCCGGGGTCGAGGTCGACGCGTTCGCCGAGGTGGATGCTCAGGTTCTCGAACGGGACGGCGCGCAGGTGCGCGAGCTGGAGCCGGGCGAGGGCCTCCGGGGAGGGTGCGCCGGGGTCGGGGAGGGCGATGCGGTCGAGGTAGGCGGTCCGCTGGGCGGTGGTGAGTCCGGGGTACGGCTGCTCGGGATGTGGCGCGTGATCCATCCGGCCATTCCATCCGGGCGCGGGCCGGGGTGCCATCGGCTTTTGGTCCTACGTCCCGGGCCGACCGTTCCCGGGCCGACCGTTCCGGGGGGCGGCCGTTCCGGGGCTGCTGTTCCGGGGCTGCTGTTCCGGGGCTGCTGTTCCGCTGCGGCCGTTCCGGGGGCGGCCGCGCCGTCCTCGGACGATGCCCCCGCACTGCCCTTCCGGCCCTCGCGGGGGCTGCGCCGAGGCCCTAGTCTCGGGGCCTCGGGCCGGGCAACCACGTGGAAGGGCCGGGGAGCGTGCGAAAGACCGTGACACACTCGATGCCGCCGGTACCCCAGGCCGCACCGAGCAGGCACAGCCGGAACGCGGCCCCCGCGCCCTCCCCCGGGAGGGCGCCGCTCCCCGCCGAACTCGCCGCCCTCCAGCGGACGGTGGGCAACGCGGCCGTGACGCGCCGGCTTCAGCGCCAGGAGGCTCCCGGGGCCAGGGAGCAGGCGCGGCGCGACGCCGCCGACCCCACCGCGCACGGCGAGTGGGGCACGTTCCGCGACGACATGGCCCGGGCGGGCTTCTCCGCGGACGTCACGGAGATCGCCTGGCAGCTCGTCCTCGGCGGCATCGCCGAACAGGGACAGCTCAACGACGAGGCCACGGCACGGTTCACCGAACGCCAGGACCAGCGCGACCACCGCGCCTCGAACAGCTGGTACCAGGAGCTGGTGAAGGTCGTCGGCGACTACCTGGAGATCGACACGCCGACGCTGGCCCTGTGGTCGGGCGGCCGGGAGGTCAGCGACTACGCCCTCGCCAAGGGCCACACCCCGCTGGAGTCCACCGCCTTCGGCGGCGTGGTCGACAAGCTGACCCTCACCTCGGACTGGAAGCTCAAGACGCCGATGTGGAACGTCCTGTCCAAGGCCTTCGTGAGCCGCGCCCGCGGCCCCGTCCACATCTTCCTGCGGGCGTACGACCCCGACAGCGTCCTCATCGCGCAGGAGGTACCGCAACTGCGCGTGGTCATGGCGCTCGACCCCGCGGTGCGGCTCGTCTGGCACCCCGTGTACGCGGCGGCCGACGGGAGGCTGACGGAGATCACCAGGGACCTCGAACCGGCCTCCGATGCCCCCTGCTCCACCCGGGACGGGTGCGTGCGGATCCTCTACGACTACCTGCGCCTGCGCCACGACCCGGCCAACACCCACTCCGAGCGCGCCCACGCGGAGATGAGCGCCCGCCTCGCTGCCAACGTCAACCCCCGGTAGCGCCGGGCGGGGCCGGGCGCTGCCCGTGGCGGTGTCGCCGTCGGGAAGCCGTCGAGGTCGGAGCCGGTGCCCTCCGGGCGGGCCGTCGTTTTCCGGCCGCCCGGCCGGGAGCGGATCGGCACCCGGGGCGAATCAGTAGGCTCAGCCGGACCGGTACCGAAGTGGGGAGAACGATGACCGAATCGAGGGAACACCGCGGCTGGATAGGCCGGTTGTTCGGTGGCCGCCGTGCGCACGCCGGGCACGGCGCACCCGTCCGGCCCGTCGAGGAGGACCCGCGGGCGTGGACGCGTCCCGGGGAGCTGGTGGACCTGTCCGCCCTGCCCCCGCGGCTGGCCGAGGACATGGTCGGCACCGCGGCGGCGATCGACGCGGCCGACCAGGCGCGCTACCGCGGCGACCGGGCGGAGGCGAAGCGGCTGCTGCGCGGCGCGGTCACGTCGGAGGTCGACCCCTACCGCCAGCTGGCCGAGGAGCGGCTCGGGGTGATGCTGTCCGACGACGGCGAGGTCGAGGAGGCCGTGGCGCTGTGGCTGCGCTCGGCCGCGGGGCCGGATCCCGAACTGCGCCGGGCCGTCGCGGTCTACCTGGGCTCCATCCCGTTCGCCGACGCCGGTTTCCTGGTGAACGCCGTCCCGGCGACCGTGCTGGCTCTGCTTCCCGAGGCCTGGGGCTTCGGGCGCCTGGGCGCCGCGGTGTACGAGGCCTCGGCCCACCGGCACCGGGGGGCCGGCCCCGAGGTGCGCCGCCAGCTGCTGGCGCTCGACGCCCTCCGGTACGGGGACGGCAAGCTGGCGGCGCGGTTCGAGGCCGTGGAGGTGGCGGACGAGCGCTTCCCGCGCCGGCGCGCCGAGTGGGCCAGCGGCGCCCAACTGGGCGGCTGCCGCTGGAGCGTGGCGGGCCACGGGAAGGGGGTGTCGGCGGTCGCCGTGGGCCCGGTCGCGGTGGACGGCGCCACGGTCGTGGTCAGCGGCGGGGACGACGGCGCCGTGCGGCTGTGGGACCTGGCCACCGGCGAGCCGGTCGGCGAGCCGATGACCGGCCACGCCGGGCCGGTCCACGCCGTGGCGACGGCCGAACTGGACGGCCGGGCGGTGGCGGTGTCCGCCGGGACCGACGAGGACGTACGGGTCTGGGACCTGACGACGCGCCGGCTCCTGCACCCGCCGCTGGCCGGGCACACCGGCTGGGTGACCTCGGTGGCCACGGCGACGGTGCGCGGCCGTACGGTGGCCGTCACCTGCGGCGACGACCGGAGCGTGCGGGTCTGGGACCTGGCCACCGGCGAGCCGGTCGGCAAGCCGATGCGCGAGCCGGCCGGTTCCGCCGCTGCCCACCGGGACAGGCCGGCGGCGATGACCACGACGGTGTTCGGCCGCCGGCCCGTGGCGGTGACCGCGGACTTCGGGGGGACGCTGCGGGTGTGGGACCTCGCGAAGGGGCGCCGGCTGCGGGCACCGCTGGCCACCGGGACCGGCTCGGTGCAGGCGCTGGCCGCGCTGGTGGTCGACGGCCACCAGGCCGTGGCCGTCGGCGGTCCGGACGGCACGACCACCCTGTGGGACCTGGTGACGGGCCGGCAGCTGGACGAGCGCCTCGTCGCCGCCGGCGAGTGGCCGCAGACGGTGGCGGCAGCGGACACCGGGGCCGGGGCTGCGGTGGTCACCTGCGACGAGTCCGGCCTGGTGCGGCTGTGGGACCCGGCCACCGGACGGCAGCTCGCCCAGGCCTTCGCCGGGCCCCACGGCCGGACCCGGGCGCTGGCCGCGACCGTGACGGAGGACGGGCGGCCGGTGGTGCTCGTCGGTGCCGACGACGGCAGGGTGCACCGCTGGGACCCGGCCGTCGACGGCCGGTCCGTGGGCGACCCGCTGCCCGGGCACGGTGCCGAGCTGACCGCCGCGGCGACGGTCGAGGTCGACGGCACCGCACTGGTGGTCAGCACCGCCTGGGACGACTCGGCACGCCTGTGGGACCTGGCCACCGGCGCCGAGGCGGGCACCCCCTTCACCGACCACCGGGAGCCGGTGAAGGCGATGGCGACGGCGGTGGTCGAGGACCGGCCCGTGGTGGTCACCATCGGGCCGTACGACAAGGTGGCCCGGCTGTGGGATCCGGCCACCGGAAGCCCGGTGGGTTCACCGCTGGTCCACGACAGCGACGTGGAGGCCGTGGCGACGACGGTGCTCGCCGGCCGGCCGGTCGCCGTCACCGGGGACACGGACGGCCTCGTCCGGATCTGGGACCTCGCCACCGGGGAGGTCCTCCACGGGCCCCTGGCCGGGCACGGCGACAGCGTGACCTCGGTGGCCACGGCGGTGGTCGACGGCCGGCCGGTCGCCGTCACCGCGGACGAGGGGACGGTGCGGGTGTGGGAGCTCGCCTCCGGCGCTCCGGTCGGCGAGCCGATCGGGCTCCCGGGCGCCTCGCCGCGCGGCGACGACGACGTGCAGGAGCCGGAGGACGCGGAGGAACCGGACGACGAGGAGGACGGGCCGGGCATCGAGGCAATGGCGACGGCGGTGGTCGACGGCCGCCCGGTCGTGGCGGCGGGCAGCGACGACGGCCTGGTGCACGTCTGGGACCTGACCACCCGCGCCCTGGTCGGCCCGCCCCTGCGCGCCGCCGACGACGACGTCACCGCGATGATCGTCGCACAGGTCTCGGGCCGTCCGGCCCTCGTCACCGGCGGCGGGGACGGCACCGTACGGACCTGGGACCTGGCCACGCTCGCCCAGGTCGGTCCCGACCTGGTGCTGCCGCTGCGCATCGGCGCGCTGGCCGCGGGCCCGGCGGACCGGCTGGTGGTCGGGTTCGGCTGGGAGGTCGCGGTGTTCCGGCTGGTGGAGTCCGCCGACGCGCCCTCGGCCTGACGGGCCGGCGGGAACGCGAGGGCCCGGCCCGTCCGGGCCGGGCCCTCGGCCGGGGCGGGGAGCGTCACACGGCGAGGTGCTCCAGCGTGAACAGGGTCGCCCCAGCGGTCACGGAAAAGAAACCGAGGCGTGCGTACGGAGTGCAAGGGCATCCTTGTCGGTGCTTCGGGTGCGCCGCTATCCGAGTTTCCCAGGCGGTGTTCGGCCCCTCGACCGTCCGAAGGCAGCCCGACGGCCGCCCGAACGTCCCTTCCGGTGCTGGTGGTTGACGATGCGGGCGGAGGTCAGGCCGACAGGTGGGAGGCCACCAGGGTGGCGAACTCCTCGGGGGTGAGGATGCGGATACCGAGTTCCTCCGCCTTGGCGCGCTTGGAGCCGGCCTTCTCGCCCGCGACCAGCAGGGTGGTGCGCTTGGAGACCGAGGAGGAGGCCTTGCCTCCGGCGCGTTCGATCAGTTCGTTCATCTGGTTGCGGGAGAGGTCGGCGAGGGCGCCGGTCATGCTGCCGGTGACGACGACGGCCTCGCCGGCGAGCGGGCCGCCGTCCCCGCCGGTGTCGCCGGTACCGCTCTCCCCCGCCGCCGTGGCGGTGGCGGCCGGGGCCGTGACGGCGGTGCCCACGCCGAGGGCGGCGAGGCGGTCCAGCAGCGGGGCGAGGTCGGCGAGTTCGGCGGCGACGACGCGGGCCTTCTCGGTGCCGATGCCGTCGACACCGGCCAGGCTCTCGGCGTCGGCGGCCCGGATCGCCGCCATGCCGCCGAAGTGCGCGGCGATCCGGCGGGACATGGTCCGTCCGGTGCCCCGGATGCCGAGGGCGCAGAAGACCCGGTTGAGCGGCTGGGTGCGGGCGGCGGCGATCGCGGCGAGCAGGTTGTCGGCGCTGGTCTCCCCCATCCGTTCCAGGGTGAGCAGCTGCTCGCGGGTGAGGGTGAACAGGTCGGCCAGGTCGGCGACCAGGCCGGCTTCGACGAGCTGGACGGCGCGGGTGCCGCCGAGGCCCTCGATGTCGAGCTGGTCGCGGCCGGCCGCGTAGAGGACCGAGGCGACGGCCTGGCAGTTGCGGCCGCGTATACAGCGCCAGCGCTGTTCGGTGGTGTCGATGGCGTCGCCGCAGCGCGGGCACGCCTCGGGGAAGGCGATCGGCTGCTCGGCCCCGGTGCGGGCGTCGAGCACCGGGGCCTCCACCCGGGGGATCACGTCGCCGGCCCGGTAGACGAAGACCTGGTCGCCGATCATCAGCCCGCGCCGTTCGATGTCGGCGGGGTTGTGCAGGGTCGCGAAGGTG
This sequence comes from Streptomyces sp. LS1784, assembly GCF_020103755.1. Taxonomy (GTDB): domain Bacteria; phylum Actinomycetota; class Actinomycetes; order Streptomycetales; family Streptomycetaceae; genus Kitasatospora. The sequence continues at coordinate 13,946 of NZ_JAHSQD010000097.1, read as the reverse complement.
ACGGTGACGCCGTCGATCACCACCGGTTCCAGCACCGCGCGCGGGGCGATGATCCCGGTGCGCCCGACGTTCCACTCGACCCCGAGCAGCCGGGTGACCTTGTGCTGGGCGGCCAGTTTGCGGGCCACCGCCCAGCGCGGCGCGCGCGAGCCGGAGCCGGCCTCGGCCCGGTCGGCGGCCAGGTCGGCCTTGACCACCACGCCGTCGATCCCGAACGGCAGCTCGGCTCGCAGCGCGGCGATCTCCTCGATGCGCTGCTGGACCTCCGTGGTGCCCGCGCAGTGCTGCGGGCGGGCGGCGGTGGTGGCGGCGGTGTTGGCGCCGAGGGCGGCGAGGTGTTCCAGGAGGGCGCTGTGGGCGAGGTCCTCGGGGCCGATGGCGTCGTAGGCGAAGAAGGTCAGCTCGATCCGGTAGGGGCGGTCCTTGGCCCGCAGGGTGCCGGCGGCGCCGTTGCGCGGGTTGGCGAAGGGGGTGGCGCCGTGGTCGGCGCGCACCCGGTTGGCGTGCTCGAACTGGTCCTGGGTGAGCAGGACTTCGCCGCGCAGTTCGATGTCGGCGGGCTCGGTCAGTTCGGCGGGCAGGCCGAGGATGGCGTCGGCGGCGTGGGTGATGTCCTCGCCGGCGAGGCCGTCGCCGCGGGTGATCACCTGCTGCAGGCGCCCGGCGCGGTAGCGGGCGGCGATGGCGAGGCCGTCGAGTTTGGGCTCCACGCACCAGGCGGCGACGGGCCGGCCCAGGCGCCGTTCCAGCCCGGCGGCCCAGGACTCCAGTTCCTCGGCGGAGAACACGTTGTCCAGCGAGAGCATCGGCACGCTGTGCGGGACGTCGCCGGTCACGGCGCCGCCGGCCACCTTTCCGGTCGGCGAGTCGGGCAGCGCCTGGCCGGGGTGGGCGCTCTCGTAGGCGGCGATGGACCGCAGCAGGGCGTCGTACTCGTCGTCCCCGAGCGGGGTGGAGCCGTCGGCGTAGTACGCGGCGGCGGCCTGGACGGCGGTGGCGACGGCGTCGGCGTACGCGGACGGGGAGGCCAGCGGAGCGGCGGTGTCGATCATGCGGGAATCATGACGGTCGGCACTGACAAAGCCTTGCATCGAGAGGGCCCGGTGCGAATATCCGGCGGCGGGTTGTCACCCGGGGCTCGGGAAGACGATGCGGATGGTCAGTCCGCCGTCCGGATTCGCCTCGGCGTCGGTGCGGGCCTGGTGGGCGCGGGCGATCGAAGCGACGATGGACAGGCCCAGGCCGGCGCCCTCGCCGGGGGCGTGCCGGCGCTCCTCCAGGCGCCGGAAGGGCTCGAAGAGATACGGGACGGTCTCCGGCGGCACATGGGGGCCGCTGTTGTCGACCTCCAGCGCCCGACCGTGCACGGTGACCGTGACGTGGCCGCCGTCGTGGTTGTACCGGAGGGCGTTGCCGACGAGGTTGCGCACGAGGTGCACCAGCAGCACCGGGTCGCCCTGCACCGTCACGGGCGTGGTCCGGGACCGGACGGTGATGCCGTGGCCGCGGGCCTGCTGCGAGACGGCGTACTCGGCGGTGATGGAACGGACGAGCTCGTCCAGGGCGACCGGTTCGCGGTGGTCCAGGCCCTGATCGGAGACGGAGAGCAGCAGCAGGCCTTCGATGAGCCGTTCGCTGCTGTCGGCGACCTCGATGAGCTTGCGCCGGATGCGCGCGACGGCCTCCGGGTCGGAGGTGGCCAGCCCGATCTCCGCCGCCGCCCGCTGCACTGCCAGCGACGTGCGCAGCTCGTGCGCGGCGTTGGCGGCGAACCGTTTCTGCGCGCCGACCAGGTGCTCCATGCGGTCGAGCATGTCGTCGAAGGTGTCGGCGAGTTGCTTGAGCTCGCCCGCGGGGGCTTCGAGGGCGATGCGCTCGTGGAGGTTCTCCCCGGACAGTCGCCGGGCGGTACGGGTGATCACCCCCACTGGGCGCAGCACCCGTCCGGCCATCCACCACGCCAGCGCGACGGAGACGATGGCGAAGACGGCCAGGGTGACCAGTGAGACGGTCAACAGCCGGTTCTGGGCGGCCTGTTCAGCGGCCTGTGTGAACACCGTGATGGTCTCGGAGGCTCCCTGGTCGCGTTGAGCGGGGACGGGCCCCGGAACTACGCGTCCGGCGGAGACGTAGAGGGAGGGATCAGAGCCCTCGGGGATATCGGCCGGAGACCGTGCCACGGCTGTACGGATGGTGGTGTACAGGTCTTGGGTCACGAGAAAGTTGATCAGGCCGATGAGCATGGCTCCGGCCAGTACGAGCAGCCCGCCGTAGAGTGCCGTCAGCCGGACCCGTTCGCCGCCGGGCAGCCGCATGCGCCGTGTGCGTGGTGTGGACGGCCGGTTCACGTGGCTCCACTGATGCGGTAGCCGTGGCCGGGCACGGTGTCGATGACCTGGGGTTCACCCAGCTTGGCGCGGAGTTTGCTGAGGGTGACCCGGACGGCGTTGGCGCGGTAGCCGCTGTTCTCCTCCCAGACCTGCTCGATCAGGTCGTCGCCGCTGACGACCGCGCCCTCGGCGCGCATCAGCACTTCCAGCACCCCGAATTCCTTGCGGGACAGTGCGAGGTAGCGGCCGTCGCGGAGGGCCTGGCGGCGGGCCGTGTCCAGGGTGACGCCCGCCCGTTCGATCACGGGCGGCAGGGCGGGCCGGGTGCGGCGGCCCAGGGCCAGGACGCGGGCGAGCAGTTCCGCGTAGGCGAAGGGCTTGGAGAGGTAGTCGTCCGCGCCCAGGCCGAGACCTTCGACGCGCTCGCTGACGGAACCGGCGGCGGTGAGCATCAGCACCCGGGTCAGCAGGCGCGCTTCGACGACGTGTCGGCATATCTCGTCGCCGTGCAGGCCGGGCAGGTCGCGGTCGAGGATGAGCACGTCGTAGTCGCCCAGGCGCAGCCGGTCCAGCGCCTCCCAGCCGTCGTAGGCGACGTCGGCGGTGAGGGCGTCGCGCCGCAGTCCCTCGGCGATCATGTCCGCCAGGAATTCCTCGTCCTCCACGATCAGTACACGCATGACATCCATGTGTACCTGATGCGACATTTCGTCGGTGTAAGCGCTTTCGCTAAGAGAGACGAAATGCGGGCTTGTGTCAGCCTCCTTCCGTCGGCCATCGGGTCTCGGATACGGAGGAATTCCATGGGGAGCGTCAAGCACGGCATGGCGGCTGCGTTCGTCGCGGGTCTGGCGTTGTTCGCTGTCGGCTGCACCGGAGGTGGTGTGGATTCCGGCAAGGGCAGCAGTGCTCAGGGCTCGGGCGCGTCCGGTAAGGGCACGAAGGAGGACGACGGCTACAAGTACCGCCAGTGTCTGCGTGACAACGGTGTGGAGGTGCAGGAGCCGGAGGGCAATCACGCCGCAGGCGTCCAGGTCAGGGACGAGAAGGTGTTCAAGAAGGCGCAGGAGGCCTGCAAGGACCTGCCCGGTGCCGCAAAGGAAATGAGCCAGGAAGAGCAGGCGAAGGCCCTCGACAAGGCCGTCGGGTTCGCGAAGTGCATGCGTGAGCAGGGTATCGACATGCCGGACCCGGAGATGAAGGACGGTCGGCTGACCGGCCAGGTGGGAGCCGGCGCCAATGTGAGCCAGGACAAGATGGAGAAGGCCCAGAAGGCGTGCAATGAGCAGAACGGTGAGTGAGCGCAGGCGTCCCGGAAAGCACGTGATCGCCTCGCTGGTCGTGGCGGGCGCACTGGTGAGCGGGGCAGCGGCCGTCTCGGTGAGCGGTGACGACACCAGGGGCCAGGAGCGGCGCACGGACGGCCTGCCGCAGAAGACCGACACGGTGAAGCGGCAGGATCTGAGCAGCCGCACCCGGGTGGACGGAACCCTCGGCTACTCCGAGGAGCGCAAGCTCAACGGCGGCGCCGAGGGCACCCTCACCTGGCTCCCGGACAACGGCGCGGTGATCAAGCAGAACGAGGCGCTCTACGAGGCCGACGGCGGCAAGGTCTGGCTGCTGTACGGCGAGCGGCCCGTGTACCGGACGCTGAAGGCCGGGGACAAGGGGCCGGACGTCCGGCAGCTGAAGCAGAACCTCCGCGCCCTCGGCTACGGGGCGGGCCTGACCGTCGACGAGGAGTTCACCTCCGGCACGGCGGAGGCGCTCAAACGCTGGCAGAAGTCCCACGGCCTGCAGCAGACCGGTGAGACGGGCCCGGACCAGATCGCCTTCACACCGAGCTCGGTGCGGGTCAAGAAGAAGGAGGCGGCCGTCGGCGACCGGACGGGCCCGGGCCGCCCGGTGCTGACCGTCACCGGGGCCGAGCGCGAGGTACAGATCAAGCTCGACGTCTCCGATGCCGGGCTCGCCGAGCCCGGTACCGGTGTGGAGATCAACCTTCCCGGCGGTGACAAGGCCAAGGGAAAGGTCGCCTCCGTCGACCGCAGTGCCGGTTCGGATGAGAAGGACCAGGGCGGCGGCGGGCAGGATCAGTCCGCCAAGGTCACTGCACGGGTGACCTTCGACGATCCGTCGCAGGTCAAGGGCATCGACCAGGCCCCGGTCACCGTCGAGCTCAAGGGCGAGACGCACGAGAACGTACTGACCGTCCCGGTCAACGCGCTGCTCGCCCTGCCCGCCGGCGGCTTCGGCGTCCAGGTCGTGGAAGAGGGGAAGGCCCGCGAAATTCCCGTCAAGCTCGGCCTGTTCGGGCAGGGAAGGGTCGAGGTCAGCGGATCCGGTCTCACGGAAGGCATGAAGGTCGGAGTGCCCAACACATGACCAACGTCGTCGAACTGAACCAGGTCACCAAGGAGTACCCGGGCGGGGTCGCGGCGCTGCGCGGGGTGGATCTGCGCATCGAACGCAAGGAGCTGCTCGCCATCGTCGGCCCCTCCGGTTCGGGCAAGTCCACCCTCCTGCACATCGTCGGCACCCTGGACCGCCCCACCGCCGGCACCGTCGCCATCGCGGGCCACGACATCGCGGCCCTCTCCGACCGTCGGCTGTCCGCACTGCGCGCCCGGCACATCGGCTTCGTCTTCCAGTCCTTCCACCTCGTGGCCGGGGTCAGCGCCCGGGACAACGTCGCCGAGGGCCTGCTCTACTCCGGCCTGACGCGGGCCGAGCGCCGCAAGCGTGCAGCCGCCGCCCTGGAACGTGTCGGGCTCGGGGACCGGATGCACCACCGCCCGCACGAGCTGTCCGGCGGACAGCGACAGCGGGTGGCCATCGCCAGGGCGGTGGTGGGCGAGCCGGACCTACTGCTGGCGGACGAGCCCACCGGCGCCCTGGACTCCGCCTCCGGCGAAGCCGTCATGCAGCTGCTGCACGACCTCAACGCCGACGGAGCCACCATCGCGGTGATCACCCACGACAGCGGGATCGCCGACGCCCTGCCGCGCCAGGTCCGCATCCGCGACGGCCGGGTCGTCGAGGACACGCACACCAGAGCGCCGGAGTCGGCAGAAGGCGGGGAACAATGCCACGCGACCGACTGACCCCCGCCCGCCTCGGCCCCCGCGACGTCCTCCACGTCGGTTCGGCGGGTCTGCGCTCCCGGCCGATGCGCGTCGTGCTGTCCGCACTGGGCATCGCCATCGGCATCGCCACGATGATCGCGGTGGTCGGCATCTCCGCCTCCAGTAAGGCCCAACTGCTCCAGCAGCTCGACAAGCTGGGCACCAACATGCTGAAGGTCGCCCCCGGCGAGGACCTGTTCAGCGGTAAAGCGGCCCAGCTGCCCGAGGAGGCACCGGGCATGATCGGCCGCATCCCCGGCGTCGAACACGTCGGCGCGACCGGAGACCTGAAACCGACCGTGCGGCGCAGCGAAAAGATCTCCAGGAGCGACACCTCCGGTCTCTCCGTGAAAGCCGCCGGCGAGGATCTGCTGAAGGCTCTGCGCGGCACGATCGGTGCGGGCACCTGGCTCAACGAAGCGAACGGACGCTACCCCTCGGTGGTGCTCGGAAGCGTCGCCGCCGAACGCCTGGGCATCACCGGACCCGGTCAGCAAGTCTTCATCGGCAGCCAGTACTTCACGGTCATCGGCATCCTCGACCCGATTCCGCTGGCGCCCGAGATCGAACGGTCCGCGCTGGTGGGCTGGCAGGCCGCGAGCACACTCCTGGACTTCGACGGCCACCCCACCCAGATCTACGAACGCTCCTCGGACGCCTCCGTCGAGTCGGTCCGCGGGCTCCTCGCACGCACCGCCGACCCGCAGAATCCGCAGAACGTCAAGGTCTCCAACCCGTCCGCAGCCCTTCAGGCCAAGGCCGCGACCGAGGGCGCATTCGACAGTCTGCTGCTCGGACTGGGCGGCGTGGCACTGTTGGTCGGTGGCGTCGGGGTGGCCAACACCATGATCATCTCAGTGCTGGAGCGCCGTCACGAGATCGGCCTGCGCCGCTCCCTGGGCGCCACCCGCGGACAGATCCGCATCCAGTTCGTCACCGAGTCCCTGTTGCTCTCCGGACTCGGCGGCCTGGCCGGCGTGGTGCTGGGCTCGGCAGCCACGTACGCGTTCGCCGCCTCGGGCGGCATGCCCTGGGTGATCCCTCCGTGGGCGGTCGGCGGCGGCTTCGCCGCCACCCTGCTCATCGGGTCGGTGGCGGGACTGTACCCGGCAGTCCGTGCTGCCCGGCTCTCACCGACCCTCGCTCTTCAGTCGGGGTAGGAGAAAAGATCACGGCGGCCGGCACCGACAGAGCCTTGCGGGGACGTCAGACCAGCCGGGCCGTGGTGGGGGTGTCGGTGCCGTCGCGGCGGGCCTGGCCGGGGGTGTGGCCGGTGCCGAGGACGCGGCCGTCGGCGAGGGCGAGCCAGGTGCCCGGGGGTGTGCCGTCGGGGACGGGGGCGGCGAGGGCGGCGGCGGGTTCGGTGCCGGATGGGGCCGGGAGCGGAAGCCGGCGGCCCTCGCGCCACTGGGCGGTGGTCCGTTCACCACCCGAGCGGCGCCGCCGGTACAGGTGCTGGGCGACGATCAGCGGGCCCAGGGCGGTGAGCAGCGGGAATCCGGTGGTGAGCCGGCCGAGGGCGAAGCAGGCACTGACGGCGCTGGTGGTCAGCAGGCCGGCGAGGGCGGCGCAGGCGGCCGCGGTGCGTCCGTGGGCCTTGGCGGCGACCAGCGGACAGAGGACGGGCAGTAGTCAGGCGTTCCAGGTCTTTCGGGCGTATTCGCCAGGGGTATCCACGGCCGGGGGTATCCACGAAGGAGCCCTGATGATCGGTTTCCCCTCGTACGGGCCGCCGACCGCCCGGGTCTGCGGGGCGCAGGACGCGGGGTGGAGGGTTGCGCTCAGCCCGCGAGGGTCTTGTTCAGGGCGTCGAGGCCGTCGGCGTAGATGCCGGTGAACAGGTCGACGACTTCCTGTTCGGTGGCGTTGACGGGGTTGAAGCGGCCGGACCACTGGACCTCGGCAAGGTCGTCGCGGCCGGGGACGGTGTGGACGCGCAGGGTGGAGGCGTAGCCGTCGACCGGGAACGGGGCCTGGAGGATGGCGTAGCTGTAGTGCCGCTCGGCCTCGTTGAAGTCGACGAGGCGCTCGACGATGACCTCGCCCTCGGGGTTCTTCAGGCTGCGGACGCGGCCGCCTTCGGACGCGGTGCTCTCGGGGATGTAGGGGAGCCAGTCGGGCAGGGCGTCGAAGCCGCCGATGAGGCTCCAGACCTTGTCGGGCGAGACGGGGACGATGCGGCTGACGGAGGTGGAGGCCATGATCGATTCTCCTGTACTGCGGCGAGGGTGTGGGGGCGTGGGGGTGTGGGGCTGCGGTGGGGGCGGGGGTTCAGGCGCCGTTGGGCAGCGGGGCGGCCGGGCTGACGAGGCCGGCGGCGCGCAGCTCCTGCCAGAACGCGGCCGGGACGGTCTCGTTCAGTGCGGCGAGGTCCTCGGCGATGCGGCTGGGCTTGGTGGCGCCGGGGATGACGGCGGCGGTCGCCGGGTGGGCGAGGGAGAACTGGAGGGCGGCGGCCTTGATGGACACGCCGTGCTTGTCGGCGAGGGCCTTCAGGCGGGCGACCTTCTCGATGATCTCCGGCGGGGCGGCCTGGTACTCGAAGTGGGTGCCGCCGGCGAGGATGCCGGAGCTGTAGGGGCCGCCGACGACCATGTCGACGCCCTGCTCCTGCGCCATGGGCAGCAGGCGCTGCAGTGCGTGGTCGTGGTCGAGCAGGGTGTAGCGGCCGGCCAGGAGGAAGCCGTCGGGCCGGGGCTCGTCCAGGGCCAGGGTGAGCTCGATCGGCTCGGTCTTGTTGACGCCCAGGCCCCAGGCCTTGATGACGCCCTCGTCGCGCAGGCGGGACAGGACGCGGAAGGCGCCGGTGCGGGCCTCCTCGAACTTGGCCAGCCACTGGTCGCCGTGGAAGTCCTGGGCGATGTCGTGGACCCAGACGATGTCCAGGCGGTCGGTGCCCAGGCGCCTGAGGCTGTCCTCGATGGAGCGCTCGGTGGCCTCGGCGGTCCACACGTGGAGCATCCTGTTCGGGTTGCCGTGCTCGAACAGGCCGCCCTTCTCGCCGAGGTCGCGGTCGCCCTCCTCCGGCTCGTCGAGGATGACGCGCCCGACCTTGGTCGACAGCACGTAGGCGTCGCGGGGCTTGGTGGAGAGCACCTCGCCCAGGCGCTCCTCGGCGAGGCCGGCGCCGTAGAAGGGGGCGGTGTCGTAGTAGCGGATGCCGTGCTCCCAGGCCGCCTCGACGGTGGCCAGGGCCTCGACGTCGGGGATCGCGCGGAACATGTTGCCGAGGGGAGCGGTGCCGAAGCCGAGCTTGCCGGGAAGGATTTCCTTGAGGGACATGTCAGTGCCTTTGCGGAGCAGGCGGGCGCCCGTGGGGAGGGGGTGCCCGCCGGGGGTTGCGCCTGAACCGAGTGATCGATGCAGGCGCGCCTTACATGCAGAAACAATAGTTGCATGCGCTGGGCAATGCAAGGGGTGGGCCGTTCCTTGGGCGGCGCCACCCGGGCGGGCCACCCTTCGCGGGATCCGTCGGCCGCCCTTCGCGGGATTCGTAGGCCGCCCTTCGCGGGATCTGTCGGCGGCCCTTCGTAGGATCCGCCTCATGAGCATTGTCACGCAGTATCTCCGCCTGAACCAACGGGAGTTGGAGCGGGCAGCCCGGGAGCCGGACTGGATCTCGGCCTTCGCCGACGAGGTGGCCGAGCAGGAGTCCGAGCGGCCGGTCAGCCCCTCGGAGCGCCGGACCCACAACACCGGCAAGGCCTGGGACGCGCTGCGCTTCCTGTTCGAACGGCGGGCCTTCCCGGTCGACCTCGCCCACGGCGGGGAGGAGCTGCCCGGGGCCGACGACTGGGGCTACGGGCCGCCCCGGGTGCTCACGCCGGAGCAGGTCCGGCTCGCCGCCGACGCGCTCGCGGACCTCCCCTTCCCCGCTCTGCTCGGCGACACCACCGCGGCCGACCTCGTCCGGGCGGACGTCTACCCGACCGGCCTCTGGGAGGACGACCCGGACCTGCCCTACCTCCAGGCGCACCATGCGGCCCTCACCGCGTTCGTCCGCACCACCGCTCGCTACCGGCACGGGCTCCTCGTCTGGTCCGCCTGAGTCCCGCAAGGCCCCGGCAGCGGACCCGGGCGGGCGGCGGGGACGGCGGCAGGAGGGGCGAGGCCCGGCGCCCCTCCCCCGCCTGCGCGCCGTCCGGGTCAGGAGGTGGTGAAGGCGACCTGGTCGACGGTCCAGAAGGCGCTGTTGGTGCCGGTGTAGCGGAACTGGAAGCGGGCGGTGGTGGCGCCGGCAGGGACGGTGACGGGGAGGTTCTCGACGGTGTCGAGGTCGCTGCGGTAGGACTTCACCAGCTGCGGGGCGCCGTTGTCGAAGACCACGTAGACGTCGCCGGTCTGCGGCCCGTCGATCTTGTAGTTCGTCGCGAAGGACAGCACGCCGCGGCTCGCGCCGGAGACCGGGTAGGCGGGGCCGACCAGGGTGGAGTCGAACTGGCCGGCGCCGTGCGCCTTGTCGTCCCACTCGTCGGAGTCCGCGACGGCGAACACGTTGCGGGCGCGCACGTTGGTCTCGCGGGACTGGCCGAGCTGGGCGGCGGTCCAGAACTCGTCGGTGGCGAAGGTCCAGCCGCGCCACTCGGTGACGCCGCCGCCGGGCATGCGGGAGTTGTCGATGCTCCAGCCGGCCGGCGGGGTGTGGGTCCAGCCCTTCACCGCGGCCGGGATGCCGCTCTCGTCGGTACGGGCCTGCAGGCTCGGGCGCAGCACGTCGAAGGCGTCGGGGACGATCTCGTCGATCGGGCGGCCGTCGAGCTTCCAGGCCGGGTCGACGAGGGCGCCCTCGTGCTTGAGGACGGTGGGGGCGATGTCGACCGGCTTGACGTCGTAACGGCGTGAGCCGGGGGTGTAGCCGGTGCCGTTGGCGATCAGGAAGGTCTGGCGCTCGTTGGCGCTGTTGCCGCCGTGGCCGCCGGCGTCGGTGTGGCCGTGGTCGGTGGTGACGATGATCAGCCAGTCCTCCGAGGCGTACGTGGGGCGGGACGTGACGGCCTGGAGGACCTGGCCGACGAGGGTGTCGGCGGAGTGGAGGGCGGTCAGGTAGTCGGCGCTGGCGCCGCCGTGGTCGTGGCCGGCCTCGTCGACCTGGTCGAAGTGCAGGAAGGTGGTGTCGGGGTTGCCGTGGGAGAGGTAGTCGACGGCGTCGGCGGCGGTCTTGGTGTCGTTCTCGCTCTCCTGGACGCGCAGGTCGGCGCGGCCGTTGAAGACGTTGCCGGCGATGGGGTTCCAGGAGCCGATCACCAGGGTGGAGTTGCCGGGGTCGGCGTTCTCCAGGCGGGTGGCGAAGTCGGGGTAGGCGTCGAAGCGGGAGCTGGTGAAGCTGTTGTCCTTCACCTGGTGCTTGTCGGGCCACACGCCGGTGGCGATGGTCGACCAGCCGGGGCCGGAGAGGGTGGGGGCCATCGGGTTGGCGTAGAGGTTGCCGGTGGCGGTCATGCCGCCGGCCATCAGGGCCTTGAGGTTGGGGGCGTCGGCGGTGAGCAGCTTGTCGTAGCGGGTGCCGTCGACGCCGATGACCAGGGTCTTGGCCTGCTTGGTGCCGTTCGGCAGGCCGTTGTACGAGCCGGCGGCGGTCGCGGCTGAGGCCGCGCCGGACAGCGGGATCAGCGCGGCAACGGTGGTGGCGACCGTGACGGCGGCGAGGGCGGCGGTGCGGGTGGCGGTGCGGGTGGAGCGGGAGGTGCGCAACGGAGGTCTCCCAACCGGTCGTCAGTGCGGTGCAGTTGCACCGGGAGTGAGGATGGGTCGGGCGGGCGAGGGCCGACTCTCCGTGAATCCACGGTTGTATGAACAACCGCCGAAATTCAGACCAGACCCGTTACCAGTCCGTGATTTTGCATCTGAGGCGGCCGCCCGGCCCGGACGGCGCTCGATAGGCTTGAGCGGTGAATCACCCCATCCCCCGGGCCGGCCCCGAAGCCGCCCGCGCCGGCGTCCCCGAGCACGGCCGGGTGCCCAAGTACTACCTGGTCAAGGCCCGCCTGGAGGAGCTGATCGCCGAACTGGGCCCGGGCGGGCGGCTGCCCACCGAGGCCGATCTGGCGCAGCGTCACGGCGTCGCCCGGGCCACCGTGCGCCAGGCGCTGCGCGAGCTGCTGCTGGAGGGCCGGCTGCGCCGGCAGGGCCGGGGCACGGTCGTGGCCGGGCCGAAGATCGAGCAGCCGCTGTCCCTGAGCAGCTACACCGAGGGCGTCTCGCGCCAGGGCCTGCGTCCGGGCCGCACCCTGATCACCCTGGAGCGGCTGCCCGCCGACGCGGCGATGGCCCGGCTCCTGGAGGTCCCCGAGGGCGAGCCGCTGTGGCACCTGGAGCGGGTGCTGCGCGCAAACGAGGAACGCGTCGGACTGGAGTCCACGTACGTACCGGTCGCCCGGGTGCCCGCGCTGGCACGGGACTTCGACCCCGAGGGGTCCTTCTACGGCTACCTGCGCGAGCAGGGGGTGCGGATCGGCGCCGCCGACGAGCGGATCGAGACGGTGCCGGCCACCCCGCGCGAGGCCCTGCTGATCGGCACCCCGCCGGCGCTGCCGATGCTGCTGCTGCACCGCCGCAGCCTGGATTCCGCAGGACGCCCGCTGGAGCAGGTGCGCAGCCTCTACCGCGGCGACCGGTTCAGTTTCACCCTCGCCCTCGGCGCCCCAAACGCCGACCGGCCCCAGGAGGACTGACGCCGGCACCGGCGGCCGTGGGGGCGGCCGCCGGTGCCGGGGCGTCGACGGTTCGTCAGCAGGTGCCGACGCGGCCGGACTGCGAGGACCAGACCGGCACCCAGGGGCTGCCGTTGTCGTGCGGTCGGTAGACGACGATGTTGGCGTCGTTCTGCATGCGCACCCAGTTGGCGCTGGGGTTGCAGCCGAAGCCGCTGCCGGTGGCCCACTTGGCGTTCTTGAAGGTGTCGTAGACGACGAAGTTGCCGTCGTACTGCATGATCGCCTTGCCCGCGGCACCGAAGGTGGCGGTGTTCCACAGCGCGGTGCCGTAGCGGTCGTACTCCACGAGGTTGCCGTCGCTCTGGTAGGTCAGCCGGTAGGCGCCGTTGGCGGAGACGAGCGAGTCGCCGGGCAGCAGGCAGCTGCCCCAGTTCATGTGGTCCCAGCCGCTCGGGTTGCGCGAGCAGTTCCACTCGCTGTTGACGTCGGCGGAGGCGCTGGTGGCGGTCGTCAGCCCGGTGAGCGAGGCCAGTGCCAGTGCGGCGCCGGCGAAGGCGAGAGCGCGCTTGGTCGTGCCGGTGTTCCTCATCGTTCCCCTCTTTCTGCTGCGGCGCGGCTCCTGGCCGGCCGCGGCACGGTGTCGTTGACGGCCGCGCGGGCCCGGAGGCCGAGGGCCCGCCCGGCGGTCGCGCGATGGGAGTGGAGCCCCTCGGCCCCTGTGTTCATGTCAACGGGCGGTGCGCGGCGGCCGGTTCACCGGGGTTCCCGCAGCCTGCGCCCGGACCCGGGCCCGGGCGCAGGTCACCGGGCCTGACCTTGTAGGTTTTGGTGTCACCGGCTGCAAGGAGTCGGTGACACCTGGTGGGGAAGGGGAGCCCGGCCGGGCAGGGAGGGGACGGAACCCGGCAGGGAAGGGCGGACAGTGGCCACGAGCACGGAGAGCGTGTTCCGCAGCGAGGGTGTACCCGTGAAGGAACGGTTCGACTGCTGGCGGGAGTTGGTCAGCCGCACCCGGGACAGCGAGGTGACCAGCGTCCACTGCGACGACTTCCGGGCGGAGATGCGGCGCCTGGAACTGGGCCCGGTGACTCTCCTGCGGAGCTCCTTCCTGCCGACCCGCTTCCATCGCACCGCACGCCGGGTGCGGCGCTCGGACCCGGAGGTGTTCCACCTCACCCTGCTGCTCGACGGCGGTTTCGCCCTGACCCGCGACGCCGGGCGCACCGAGACCTTCGGGCCCGGCAACCTGCACATGCTCGACAGTTCCCACCCGTTCGACCTGCGGGCCTTCGGCTCCCGCGCCGCCCGGTCCCCCGCGGACCTGCGGATCGAAGCCGTCGGTGTCGACTTCCCCACCGCCCTGCTGCCGCTGCCGCCGCACCGGCTGGAGGACCTGCTGGGCCGCGGCTTCTCCTCCCGGGAGGGCAGCTGCGCGCTGCTCTCGGACTTCCTCCTCAGCCTCGACCGGCAGGCCGCCGTCCTGGGCCCCGTCGAGACCCCCCGCCTGGGCGGCGTCGTGGTCGACCTGGTGGCCGCCTGGCTCGCCCGGGAACTGGACGCCGAGGCCGCCGTGCCCGACGACACCCGGCAGCGGGCCCTGGTCGAGAACGTCCGGGCCTTCATCGGACGCAACCTGCACGACCCCGACCTGACGCCCGCCGCGATCGCCGCCGCCCACCACATCTCCGTCAGCTATCTGCACCGCCTGTTCACCCGGCAGTCCGACGGCGAGACCGTCGCCGCCTTCATCCGCCGCCGCCGGCTGGAGCGGGCCGGCCGCGACCTGGCCGACCCCGCGCTGCGCGCCCTGCCCGTCCACGCCGTCGCCACCCGCTGCG
>NZ_JAHSQD010000969.1 GCF_020103755.1 Streptomyces sp. LS1784 | reverse complement strand
GGCCCGCCGCCGCCCGGTGCGCGGGCTCGACCTCCCGGTCGGCCCGTTCCTGCTGCTCGGCGCGCTCACCGCGGTCCTGGCGCGGTGAGCGCGCGCGTTCGGCGGTAACAAGGGGAGTGGAACGGAGGGGCCCGCCGCACCGGTCGGTACGACGGGCCCCGCCGCCGACGCGCAGGCCCCACCCTCAAGGAGCGGCGCGCCGGGGGAGTTGAGCTCTGGTGGCCGCGGCCGGGTGGCTGCCGCGGCCGCGTGCCGCAGCCGTCCGTGGCGGCTGCGGCCCTGCCGTTACGGCATCTTGTGGACGAACGGGCCGACCGCGTTGGAGAACGCGTTGCCGTTGTTGGCGTCCCAGTTGGTCGACCAGGTCATCGCGCCGCGGATGGTCGGCCACTTGGCCGGCGGCACGAAGCTGCCGCAGTTGTTGCCGGTGGCCAGGCAGTCCAGCGCGTTGTTCACCACGGTCGGCGAGACGTAGCCGCCGCCCGCCGCCTTGGTGGAGGCCGGGACGCCGATGCCCACCTGGTCCGGCCGCAGGCCGCCCTGGATGTGGGTGCAGACCTGCGAGGTGATGAAGTCGATGGTGCCCTGGTTGTAGACCTTGCCGTCGCAGCCGTTCATGCCGCCCGAGTTGTAGAACTGGGTGTTGACGACGGTGAGGATGTCCTTGGTCTTCAGCGCCAGCTGGAAGTAGGCGCCGGAGGTGCTGTACATCCCGATGGTCTCGGGGGCCATGGTCAGCACGAAGCCGGGGCCGACCTTGGCCTGGAGGGCGTGCAGCGCGTCGCCGAGCGGGCCGGCCTGGACGCCGTTCTCCAGGTCGACGTCGATGCCGTCGAAGCCGTAGTCCTTGATGATCGCGTAGGCGCTGTTGACGAAGTTGGCGCCGGCGGTGGCGTCCCCGACGGTGATCGCGCCGTTCTGCCCGCCGATGGAGAGGATGACCTTCTTGCCGGCCGCCTGCTTGGCCTTGATGTCGGCGCGGAACTGGGCGTCGGTGTAGCCGCCGAGCGCCTTGGACAGGCCCGGGTCCAGGGTGAAGCTGATCGCGCCGGTCCGGGTCGGCACGGCGTCGGCGAAGGAGACCGCGATGATGTCGTACGCGCTCTGGACGTCGCTCAGCCGCTGCACGGTCGAGTTGTTGTCGAAGTTCTGCCAGTAGCCGGTGACCAGGTGGGCGGGCAGGCCGGTGGCCGGCGGGGTGGTGCTGGTCGGCGTGGCGGTGGGGGTCGCCGTCGCGGTCTGCGTGGGCGTCGCGGTGGGGGTCGGGGTCGCCGTCGTGGTCGGCGTCGCGGTGGCCGTGGGGGAGGCGGTGGCCGTCGGCGTGGAGGTGGGGGTCGCGGTCGGCGACGGGGTGCCGGTGCCGCCGGGGCCGATCAGCGCGACGTCGTCGGCCAGGTAGGCGCTCTGGCCGTACCAGCCGTGCAGGTAGACGGTGACGCTGGTGGCGTTCGCCCCGGTGGTGAAGGTGGTGGACAGCTGGTTCCAGCTGTTCTGGTTCGACCAGGCGGACGGGTCGGTGCCGCCGGTGCCGCGTGCACCGAGGTAGACGTACGGGCCCTGGACCCACGCGCTCAGCGTGTAGCTGGTGTTGGGCAGCACGCTGATGGTCTGGGTGCACTCGGCGGTGTCGCCGGCGCCCGGGGTGGCCTGGAGTGCGCCGGTGCCGGAGTGGACCGGGGAGGAGACCGTGGTCGCGGCGCCGGTGCAGGTCCAGCCCGCGAGCCCGCCGTCGAAGCCGCCGTTGCCGACCAGGTTGCCGACCGCCGCGCTGGCGCCGCCGGCGAAGAGGGCGAGGCCGCCGCCGGCCAGGGCGAGGGCGGTGGCACCGGCCGCGAC
>NZ_JAHSQD010000968.1 GCF_020103755.1 Streptomyces sp. LS1784 | reverse complement strand
GCCAGCTGGTCCCCCACCGCGAAGGCCCCGGCGTCCGGGAACTCCCGCTGCGGCCCGCCCTCCGTCGCCAGCGCCAGCCCGGCCAGCCGGCGGGCCAGCTCCAGCGCGGCCGCCGCCCGCGAGGCATACCCGGGCACGGCGCCCAGCAGCTTGCTCTGCGGCAGCGAGCGGAAACGATCCGCCAGGGACTCGACGGCTTCGACCAGGGGCTCTACGTCATGCATGGGTAGGAGCGTAAGCGAGAAAGCCGCCGGGCCCCGGAGCGAGTGGCTCCGGGGCCCGGCGGCAGTGGTTCACGGCGGGACGGACCGTCAGTCGTCGCCGCGCAGGATCGCGATCAGCCGCAGCATCTCCATGTAGATCCAGACCAGCGACAGGGTCAGCCCGAAGGCGGCCCGCCACGACTCGCGCTGCGGGGCGCCCTGGGCGATGGCCTCCTCGATCGCCGCGAAGTCCAGCGACAGGAAGAAGGCACCCAGACCGATGCCGACCAGGCCGACCACGATGCCCAGCGGGCCGGAGCGCAGCCCCATGTCGGCGCCGAAGGCCATGGCGACCAGGTTGACCAGCATGAGCAGCACGAAGCCCATGGCGATCGCGATGCCGATCCGCTGGTAGCGCGCGGTGACCCGGATGCGACCGCTCTTGTAGGCGAACAGCATCGCCGCGAAGACCGCCGCCGTACCCAGCACCGCCTGGATCACGATGCCGTTCAGCACGGTGTTGAAGGCGTGCGAGATGGCGCCCATCGCGAAGCCCTGGAGGGCCGCGTACGTCAGTATCAGCGGCGGGCTCACACTGCGCTTGAAGGCGATGACCAGGTAGACGACGAAGGCGACGATCGAGGCGCCGGCGGCGTAGCCGTAGTTCTCGAACGGCAGCGCGAACCAGGCCACCGCACCGGCGGCGACCAGCGTCAGCAGCGTCATCGCGGTGCGGGCGACCACGTCGTCCAGCGTCATCCGCCCGGTGGCCGCCGGGCCGGCCGACGGCCCGTTGTACAGCTCGTAGAGCTGTTCGTCGGTCATCGGGGCCTGGCCCTGCGGCTGCTGGGCGTACGGCGTGCCCGCGTAGGGGTTCTGGCCGTTCGGGCTCCCGGCCTGCGCGGTGGTGCCGAACCCCGCGTAGCCGGAGTCGCGGGTGAAGGACCCCTCCCGCGAGAAGACCGGGTTGCTGCTTCTCATTGCTCATTCCCTCCGTGGCGGCACTGCACCGCCCGTGCACAAGGGTAATGGCATGGCAAAAATTTCGGGATACGCCGCGAGGAGGATCCAGTGAACAACGTCCGGCGGGGACGCCGTCGCGCCCCCGCCGGACGATCGGTGCCCGGAGCCGGACTCGAACCGGCACGGCCTCGCGGCCAAGCAGTTTTAAGCTGCCCGTGTCTGCGTTCCACCATCCGGGCGTCTGCGAAACCACCCTGAGCCTAGTCGTCCGGCTCGCCCTTTCGCATGTTCCAAGCCCCGGAAGTTGTCATGTTTCCTTGCGATCTGACGAACTGTTCGGGATTCGGCCACGAAGGATATCCGTTCCGGCCATCCTCCTGCCTCAGGGTTAACGTCATACCGCAGGAGGAGGGGCCCACCCCTCCCGTACGCCCAGCGGTGGTAGGGCCAACCGTCCGGCGGAGCGACGCAAGACCATGATCACGTCGCGGAACATGGAGGTACAAGTCCACCAGCACAAAAGGAGCCCCCCGTGACCACGTCGACCGCAACCGCCGTCCACACCGGCCTGGCGGCCGCCCGAGCCACCGGCCTGAACAAGGTCTACGGGGAGGGGGAGACCCGCGTCGTCGCCCTCGACAACGTCAGCGTCGTCTTCCCCCAGGGCGAGTT
>NZ_JAHSQD010000967.1 GCF_020103755.1 Streptomyces sp. LS1784 | reverse complement strand
GCCGGGTTCGTCGCCGGGCCGGCCGGCTGCGCGGCGAGGTCGAGCACGGGGTGCCCGTCGAGCACCTCGGGCAGCGGCCAGCGCTCGTCGGTGAGCACCAGCGCCGGGCTGGCTTCGGCCAGCATGTGGGCGGTGCGCTCGGCCGGGTACTCGGCGTCCAGCGGCAGATGGGCGCCGCCGGCCTTGAGCACCGCGAGGACGGCCACCACCGTCTCCGCCGAGCGCGGCAGGGCCAGTGCCACCACGCGCTCGGGGCCGATGCCCCGGGAGATCAGCTCGTGGGCGAGTCGGTTGGCCCGGGCGTTCAGCTCGGCGAAGGTCAGGGCGAGGTCGCCGCAGACCAGGGCCACCGCTTCCGGCGTGTCCGCGGCCTGCGCCTCGAAGGCGGCCGGCACCAGGGGCAGCCGCTCGGGCAGCGGCGTGTGGTCGCCCGCGGCCACGGCCCGCTGCTCGGCGGGCAGGACGTCCAGCTCGGCGACGGACCGCCGGGGGTCGTCGGCGACCTGGCGGAGGATCGACTCCAGGGCGGCGGCCAGCTGTTCGGCGCTCTCGCGGTCGAACAGGTCGGTGGCGTACTCCAGGACGCCGGCCAGCCCCGCGGTGGCGCCCTCGGCGCCCTGCCGCTCGACCAGGCGCAGGGTGAGGTCGAAGGTGGCCGTCCCGAAGTCGACCGGTTCCTCCGTCACCGTCACGCCGGGCAGGTCCGGGCCGTCCTCGGCGGCGCCCGCGAAGGCCAGCATCACCTGGAACAGCGGGTGGCAGGCGGTCGAGCGGGTCGGGTTCAGCTCCTCCACCAGGCGCTCGAAGGGCACGTCCTGGTGGGCGTGGGCGGCCAGGTCGGTCTCCCGGACCCTGCCCAGCAGGTCGGCGAAGCTCGGGCGGCCGGACAGGTCGGTGCGCAGCACCAGGGTGTTGGCGAAGAAGCCGACCAGCTCCTGCACGGCCTCGTCGAGGCGGCCGGCCAGCGGGGTGCCGATCGGCAGGTCGGTGCCCGCGCCGAAGCGGTGCAGCAGGGTGGCGTACGCGGCCTGTAGGACCATGAAGAGGGTCACGCCGTGTTCGGCGGCGAGTGCGGTGAGCCGGGCGTGCAGGTCGGCGTCGAACTCCAGCGGGACGACCGCTCCGCGGTGGGTGGCGACCGGCGGGCGGGGGCGGTCCAGCGGCAGCGGGAGTTCCTCGGGCGCCCCGGCCAGCGCCTCGCGCCAGTGGGCGAGTTGGCGGGAGAGCGGGCTCTGCGGGTCGTCCTCGTCGCCGAGCAGTTCGTGCTGCCAGAGCGCGTGGTCGGCGTACTGGACGGGCAGCGGCTCCCACTGCGGGGCGTCGCCGGCGAGGCGGGCCCGGTAGGCGTCGGTGAGGTCGCGGTAGAGCGGGCCCAGCGAGGCGCCGTCCCCGGCGATGTGGTGGACGACCAGGACCAGCACGTGCTCCTCGGGCCCCTCGGGCCGCAGGTAGGCGTGGACCGGGAGGTCGGTGGCGAGGTCGAAGGTGTGGCCGGCGAGTTCCCCGGTCGGGCGGTCGGTGACGGTGAGCAGGCCGGTGCCGGGGGCGTCGAGGACGCGCTGGTACGGGGTGCCGTCCTGCTCGCCGAAGACGGTGCGCAGGGCCTCGTGCCGGTGGACGACGTCGCCGAGGGCGGCCGCCAGGGCGGCGGGGTCGAGCGGACCGCTCAGCCGCAGGGCGAGGGTGACGTTGTAGGTGGCCGAAGGGCCCTCCGCCTGGGCGAGGAACCAGAGCCGGCGCTGGGCGAAGGAGAGCGGCACCCGCTCGGGCCGGGGGCCGGGGCGCAGCGCCGGGCGGGCCGGGGCGGGGGTGTCGGTCGCGCGGTCGGCGAGCCCGGCGACG
>NZ_JAHSQD010000966.1 GCF_020103755.1 Streptomyces sp. LS1784 | reverse complement strand
GTGCACGTCCGGGACCTCCGGCGGTGCCGGGTCGAAGGCGTCCTTGGGCCGGGAGCCCTCCACGGGGCCGGACGTCCAGCCGGTCTCGGTGCGCAGCGCGCGGGTCGGCGGGCGCAGCGCGGTGCACGTCTTGAGTCACATTCACGCGGACGGGCAGCATCGGACCGCCCCGTGGGCAGGAGCCCCCACGCTCGTTCGCGCCCGGCCGGTTTCGGGAAACCGGCCGCGGACGGGTGGCCGCTGGCCGCTCCGGCATGCCCCTTCTCCAGGGCGGCGGCAGGCGGCGGGGGTGCCGGCATTCACGTGCCGGCACCCCTTGCGGTACGACGGCGTTCGCCGCGGCGGCCGCGGGGCTCAGTGCCGGCGGGCGCCGGCGAGCCGGGTGTCGGCGAGGGCGGTCGGGGCGGCGCCGAGCCACCAGGTGGGGTCGGCGCTGCCGTCGGTGGTGCGGCCGTCGCGGTGGACATAGTGGCGCACGTCCCGTCCGGGGTCGGCGAACTCCCCGGCGAGGGCCCGCTCCAGCCACTCCGCCCCGAAGCGGAAGACCTCGGCCGCCACTCCCCCGAGGGGGTGGAACTCGTCCTCGTAGACCCGCAGTTCCTTCGGCGCCCGGATGCGCTCGAAGTTCTCCAGGGCCTGGCCGAGGTCGGTGAGCTCGTCGAACTCGCCGATCCCGTACAGCACCGGGCAGGTGATGTCGGCCACCAGGTCGCCCAGCGGCATCCGGTGGGCGAGGTCGCGGTCGAAGGCCTCTTCGTCGGTGTACCCGGCCATGTACATGTAGTTGTTCTTGAAGGTCGGCTGGGCGCGCTCGAAGATCGTCGTGAAGTCGCCGGTGACGGCCTCGAAGGCGGCGAGGGCGGCCAGGCGGCGGTCGGTGGCGGCCGCCCGGGATCCCCAGTAGCCGCTCATCGAGATGCCGAACATGCCGATCCGGTCGGCGT
Source organism: Streptomyces sp. LS1784 (assembly GCF_020103755.1). Classification (GTDB taxonomy): domain Bacteria; phylum Actinomycetota; class Actinomycetes; order Streptomycetales; family Streptomycetaceae; genus Kitasatospora. The sequence continues at coordinate 901 of NZ_JAHSQD010000966.1, read as the reverse complement.
CGACCTCCGGGAGCGCGGCCAGGTGGTCGAGGTAGCGGCCGATCGCGCGCTCGTAGTTGGCGAGGTCGACGGTCAGCCCTCCGGCGCGACTCTCGCCCTGGCCCGGTCCCTCGATGGACAGCGCGACCATGCCGCGCGAGGTGTAGTAGCGCTCGGCCGCCCAGATGTAGTCCTCCTTGATCATGTCCATTCCGGGGCCGAGGATGACGGCCGGCGCGTTCTCGACCCGGCCGGCCGGCAGGTGCAGCAGGGCGAAGATCCGCGAGCCCTCGAAGTCCAGCTCCACCCGCCGCACCCGGCCCTCGCGCAGCGCGCCCAGGCGCGCCACGCAGTGGTCGGCACGTTCGCGCATGGCCGCCTTGCGCGGGTCGGCCGCGTCGAAGAGCGAGTACTGCGCCCTGCCCCACATCACCGCCGCCCTCAGGTAGAGGTCGGCGGCGGTCTGCGCGAAACCGCCGCGCTCGTGGTGGGCGGCGCGCTCCTCGGCCTGGCCGGCCACTGTCGCCCAGGCCTTGGGCAGCATCGCGCCGCTCCTGACCAGTGCGAAGACCTTGGCGAAGTCGGTGTGGTCGTGGCCCAGTTGTTCCATGGTTCCGACGGCTTCGGGGTGCAGCGCGTCGAAGCCGCCCTGGGCGAGGGCGGTGTCCAGGGCCCAGCTCTGGCCGGTCGAACGGGTGGTCATGGGGGTCTCCTCTGCGAGCCAAGTTAGCTAAGTGCTTAATGAATAAGTACTTAGCTATTAAGTACCGAGGCTAGGCTGCTGTCAACCCGCCGACCCGCCGAGGAGGACCGACCATGGCCGAGCCGCCACCCGCCGACGACCGCGCCCGGGCGCTCGACCGCCTGGCCCGCGCCGCCTACCGCCTCAGCGCCGCCGACGCCCGGCTGCGCGGACGCGCCA
>NZ_JAHSQD010000965.1 GCF_020103755.1 Streptomyces sp. LS1784 | reverse complement strand
CGGCGCTGGGCTGGTCGGCGGGGGCGCTGGCGCTGTGCGTGCTCGGCGCGGCGGTGGTGCTGCGCCCGTCCGAACCGGCTGCCGCCGCTGCTGCCGGGAAGCCCGAACCCGTCCCCGCCGCCGAGGAGAACCCGTGAACCCGCAGAACCGGACCAGGGTGATCGTGCTGCTGGTCGCCGTCGTGCTGCTCGGCGCCGTCGGCACCGGAGCCGTGCTCTACGCCGCCGACCGCACCGCCCGTCGGGACGAGGTCCAGCCCGGCGGGCCGGAGGTCGCCTCCGGCACCGTCTCGCTCCAGGCGTCCGGCCACGGCCGGCAGTTGCTGTTCCGCAACATGGCCTGGGGCCCGCACCGGGACGAGATCACCACCGTCGCCGCCGACCGCCCCGACGGCCCGCGCACCGCCTCCGGCGTCCGGTGTCTGCGCTTCCACGCCGCCGCGGGCACCGGCATCTGCCTCCAGGCCCAGCACGGCGCGCTGGAGGACACCTACCGCGCCGTCGTCCTGGACGACCACCTGCGCGAACTCCGCTCGTTCCCGGCGGCCGGCATCCCCACCCGCTCCCGGGTCTCGCCGTCCGGGCACCTCGCCGCCTGGACGGTCTTCGTCAGCGGCGACTCGTACGCGGGCAGCGACTTCTCCACCCGCACCTCGATCGTGGACGTCCGGGACTGGAACCTGCGGGAGAACCTGGAGGACTTCGCGGTCGTCCTGGACGGCCACCCGTACCAGGCGCACGACATCAACGTCTGGGGCGTCACCTTCGCCGACGACAACACCTTCTACGCCACCCTCGCCAGCGCCGGGCAGACCCACCTCGTCCGCGGCGACCTCGCCGCCCGCACCCTCACCACCCTGCACGACAACGTCGAGTGCCCCTCGCTCTCGCCGGACGGCACCCGCGTCGCGTACAAGAAGCGCGTCCCCGGCCTGCCCGCCGACGCCCCGTGGCGGCTGTACGTGCTCGACCTCGCCACCATGACGGAGACCGCCACCGCCGAGCAGCGCAACATCGACGACCAGGCGCTCTGGTCCGGCGACGGCACCCTGCTCTACGCCCTGCCCGGCGACTACGGCGCCGACCTGTGGACCGTCCCGGCGGACGGTTCGGGCAGTGCGCAGCCGGTCACCAGGGCCGCGGTCGCCCCCGCCTACCTGGGCTGAGGAACTCTCGGCTACGGTCCCACGTCGAGCAGAGTGTGACGTCCTGATCAGGCGTTCCGAACGAATGTCCTGATCAGACGTCCTGATCGAGCGTTCTGACCGAACGGGGGAGCAAGACAACCGTGGACGGCATCCCACCCGAGCGCATGGTGGCCGACTCCTGGCCCGCCCTGCACGGCCGCCCGGTCCTGCGACGCACCGTCGCCGTCGGGCTGGTGCTCTGCGTGTCCGTCGCCGCAGCCCTGGTGGTGCGCGGTGTCAACGCGCTCACCGCCGGCCGCACCGGCCGCGAGACCGACCGTGACCGCGCCGAACGACTGGCCGGCTTGCACCCCTCCCAGCACCCCGGGGTCGGCCGCTTCTACGTCCCGGTCGGCGCCGTCTACACCCACACCTCCGACGGTGCCCCGGTCGCCTACCTGCACTACCGCCTCGGCGGCGGCAGGGCCCCCGGCCTCGGCGACTTCCTCAGCGCCTACGACCTCCCCTCGCCCGGCCCGGCCGCCCCCCTCCCGGCCGACCTGCTCGCCGCCCTCGGCGGTGACGAGCCGGCCGAGGCCCCGGAACTCCCCGAGTCCCCGCTGCCGCCGGGCGCCACCCCCACCGTCGCCGCCACCCCCACCGAGAGCCCGTCCGCGGAGTCCGACCCCACCCTCCCCTCCACCCCCACCCCGGAACCCA
>NZ_JAHSQD010000964.1 GCF_020103755.1 Streptomyces sp. LS1784 | reverse complement strand
CTCGACGGCGGCGTCCACGCCGCGGGCGCCGGTCCGCCCGCCGGGGCCGCCGAGTTCGACCAGCACCTCGACCGGCCGTTCGGCCCCGGCGGCGCGCAGCGCCTCGTCCATCAGCCGCACGCTCTCGGCGGAGTCGACCCAGGAGAGGAAGGCGAAGTCCGGGTCGGCGGCGAGTTCGTCGGAGAGCCAGGCCAGTCCGGCCGGGTCGAGCAGGGTGTTGGCGAGCAGGATGCGCCGGACCCCGAAGGCCCGGGCGACCCGCACCTGGGGCAGGTTGGCGAGGGTGATGCCGTGGCTGCCGGCGTCGAGCTGTGCCTGCCAGAGGGTGGGCGCCATGGTGGTCTTGCCGTGCGGGGCGAGCGCGACGCCGGCCTTGGCGCACCAGTCGGCCATGGTGCGGACGTTGTGGTCGAGGGCGGCGCCGTCGAGGGTGAGCAGCGGGGTGCCGAGCGAGGAGAGGGTGGGGCCGGTGGCGAGCCACTCCCGGGTGCTGCGGCCCCACGACTGCGGTGGAGCGGCTTTGAACCGCCAGTCGAGCGGCTCGTCGGCCAGGGCGGCCACCGCGCCGCGGGCGATGCCCGGCCCGGTGCCACTGCTTGCGAAGGTCTGCTCCACCACCGTGTCCCTCCATCCGCACAGGTTGCAACATGTGCAACGTGGGTTGCACATGCTGGCAACACGGTTCTAGCATCGGCGCCGGATCACGGTCAACGGACCTGACTCCCGGTCAACGGGGTCGGCTCGTGCGCAAACGCTCATGCGCAACGGTGCCGGCCCGGTGGGCCCGCTCTCGACGGAACGGCCGCAGACGAGGAGCCCCACACATGCCGCGACAGGACACCCAGGGCCCGACCCGCCCCGGCCCTCCCCCGACGGCCGTGTGCGTGGGCGAGTCGATGGCCGTCCTGCTGCCGGACCGCCCGGGGCCGCTGGAGTCGGTGGAGAGCTTCCGGCTCTCCGTCGGCGGCGCGGAGTCCAACGTGGCGGGCGCGCTGGCCGCCCACGGCGTGCCGACCGCCTGGATCAGCCGGGTCGGCGACGACGGCTTCGGCCGCCGGCTGCTCGCCGAGGTCGCCGCCCGCGGCGTGGACGTCTCGGCGGTCGCGGTCGACCCGCACCGCCCGACCGGCCTCTACCTCAAGGAGGTCGGCGGCGCCACCGGGGACCGCCACGACCTCGGCCCCGGCCGCAGTCGGCTGCACTACCACCGGCGCGGCTCCGCGGCCGCCGCGCTCTCCCCCGACCTGCTCGCCGACCCGGCCGCCGCCGCACTGCTGTCCGGCGCCCGGCTGCTGCACCTGTCCGGCATCACCGCCGCACTCTCCGACGGCTGCCTGGCCCTGCTGCGCGCCCTGCTCGCCGACCGCCGACCGGACCGGCTCGTCAGCTTCGACCTCAACTGGCGCCCCTCGCTCTGGCACGACCGCGACCCGGCCGTGCTGCCACCCCTGCTGGACACCGCCGACCTCCTGCTGCTCGGCGCCGACGAGGCCGAGGCCGCCTTCGGCACCGGCGACCCGGCCACCCTGCGCCGCCGCTTCCCCGCCCCGGCCACCGTCGTGGTCAAGGACGCCGCCAGGCAGGTGACCGCTCTGGACCGGGACGGTACGGCGGTCACCGAGCCGGCCCTTGCGGTCGAGGTGGTCGAGGCCACCGGCGCGGGCGACGCCTTCGCGGCCGGTTACCTGGCCGGCACCGTCCGGGGCCTGGACCAGCGGCGCCGGCTGCGGCTCGGCCACCTGAGCGCCGCCTGCGCGCTGACTGCCCACGGCGACCAGGCCGAGCTGCCGGACGCCGCCGTGGTGGCCGCCCTGCTCGACGCCTCCCCCGCCGAGTGGGCCGCGACCCG
>NZ_JAHSQD010000963.1 GCF_020103755.1 Streptomyces sp. LS1784 | reverse complement strand
GCCGCTGACCGCGACCAGGACCAGCGGCGAGCCGGGTGCGGCCGGGGTGCGGGGCAGCCCGGAAGGGTGGCGCGCGGCGTTGCCGATCAGGGTGGTGCCGACCGCGGCACCCACCAGCGGCGTCCCGGCCGGGCGCTCCCGGGGCTCGCGCACGGGCGCGGTGAAGGTGGAACCGGCCTCGGCGGCGAGGTCGGTGAGCGTACGGCGAACGGCCAGGCGTATCGCGGCGACAGCGGGGTGAGGGCCCACGGCGGACGACTCCTCGACGGAGGGGGACAGGACTCGCGGCGGACGCGGCGGGAACCGCGCACCGCGTGAGCGCCCTGTTACCGGGCGCTCACAGATGGTGGCAGAAAGGAGCGACCCGCTACGCCACCCGCGCCACCGGTACGACCACCGTCCCACGTTCGGGTGAATGAAGAAACGCTTCTTCACCCGCCGTCTGCCTGATTGGACCACTCGTACGAGCGGGTTTGACCGACGCACGCCGCTTGCCGCCCGGCTCACGGCGCCTGCGGCACCACGGCGCGCTCAGCGGGCCACCCGGGCCACCCAGGCGGCCGGATCGTGGATCTCGTCCTTGGTCGGCAGGGTGTTCGGGGAGGTCCACACCCGGTTGAACCCCTCCATGCCGACCTGTTCCACCACGCCGCGCACGAACACCGCGCCGTCCTGGTACTGACGCAGCTTCGCGTCCATGCCGAGCATCCGGCGCAGCAGCAGGTCGAGCCGGTTGGCGCCGCGGTCCCGGCGCTGCTGGAACTTCTCCCGGATCTCGGCGACCGTCGGCACCACGGCCGGCCCGACGCCGTCCATCACCACGTCCGCGTGGCCCTCCAGCAGCGACATCACGGCCGTCAGCCGGCCGAGGATCTCGCGCTGCGCGGGCGACTGGACGATCTCCAACAGGTTCCCGGACGAGGCGCCCTCCCGGTTGCCGCCGCCCGGCAGGCCACCGAACGAACCCGCCGCGTCCCGCAGCCGCTCCAGCAGGGCGCCCGGGTCGACGTCCGTCTCGGCGAGGAAGGACTGCACCTCGGACTGGATGTGGTCGCGCAGCCACGGCACCGCGGTGAACTGCGTCCGGTGCGTCTCCTCGTGCAGACAGACCCAGAGCCGGAAGTCGGACGGGTCGACGTCCAGCTCCCGCTCGACGTGCACGATGTTCGGCGCCACCAGCAGCAGGCGGCCCGGCCCGGGGCCCTCCGGCCCCAGCCGCGGCTTGTCGAACAGCGCGGCCGGGGTGTCCGGCGCCTCCAGCGGCGGCTCGGCCGGGGCGAAGGTCTCGTACTGGCCCAGCACCTTGGTGGCCAGGAACGCCAGCAGCGCCCCGACCTCGATCCCGGTGGCCTTCTCGCCCACCGCACCGAACATCCCGGCCGTCGCGCTGTTCGCCCGACGCGCCTGGAGCTTCTCCACCAGCGGTTGGACGACCGTGCGGAAGCCCGCCACGTTGGCCCGGATCCACCCGGGGCGGTCCACCACCAGCACCGGCGTCGCCGCGGCCCGGGACAGGCTGGACGACCGCATGCCGGTGTACCCGCGCACGTGCTCCTCCGCCTCAAGGGCGTGCCGGCGCAGCTCGGCGACCACCGCCGCCGCTTCCTCCCGGCTCACGTCCGGTCCCGGCCGCACCAACCTGGTCGCGGTTGCGACCGCGAGGTTCCAGTCGACCATGTCAGCACCGCCACTCGCGCTCGTCATGCCCTCACCGTACGTGCTCCCCACCACCAACGGCAGCCACCTGCCGCGAACACCTTTCCCCCGACGGCCCGCGGCCCGGCTCGCCCAGCTCGCCCGACCCGCCCGGGGCGGTGACGGCGCTCGGCGCCGGGCGACCGGCAGCGGGCC
>NZ_JAHSQD010000962.1 GCF_020103755.1 Streptomyces sp. LS1784 | reverse complement strand
TGGAAGAAGGAGACGTGGCCGCGGGTAAAAGCACCGCGGCGGCCCGCGGGGCCTGGCTCGTCTTTGAGGACGAAGCCGGGCAGTCGATGAGGCCGCCGCGTGCCAGGACCTGGGGCAGGCTCGGCTGTGAGCCTTCCCCCGGGACATGGACACCGGAGTTTCATGCGGCGAGGGTGATCCTACGGGACGCCGCTGTCTGCTGTTCGAACTGGATCGGACTGAGGTAGCCGAGTGTGGAGTGGCGCCTTCGGACGTTGTAGAAGGAGATCCACCGGAACACCTCCAGCCTCACCTGAGAACGACTGGTCCAGCACGCTCCGTGCATCAACTCCCGCTTCAGCGAGGCGAAGAAGCTCTCGGCGGCAGCGTTGTCGTAGCTCGAACCGACCTTTCCCATGCTTCGGCGGATGCCGTGTCGCCGACAGAGGCTCGCGAACTCGGCCGATCCGTATTGCGAGCCCCTGTCCGAGTGGAAGATCACGCCGTCGACCCGGCCGCCGCGTGTCACGACCGCGGCTTCGAGCGCGTCGGCCACAAGCCGGGTGCGCATGTGGTCGCCCGGCGCCTGGGCCTCCACCCCGCCGACATCCTGCGCGACACCGACGACCTCTACGCCCTCCCCCGCACCCACCCACCCGGCAAGAAACCCCCCGGCCTCGCCCACGACGACCTACGGCTGGTCAACGCCCTCACCCTCGCCGACCGGCCCGTGCTCCCCGAAGAACTCGCCCACGCCCTCGCACACCCCGCCATCGGCGGTGCCGTAGCCCTAGAACTTCACGTGCCCTGGGCTGACGCCCAGGCGCAGCGAGGTGCAGCCGGGGCGGTGGCGGGCTCCGGGACAGGTCATGTCCCCATTCGTGGTGTGGCCGATCAATCGGCGGGCGTGTTGGTGGTGTTGGGTAGCGCGGGGGCGCTTTCGGGGAGCTTGGTGGGGTAGAGCTGGTCCATGCTGCCCTCAGGCAGGTAGCGGCGGGGGAAGGCGATCCACTCGTCGTGGAGCTCGAAGAGCACGGCGGTGACCAGCCGCAGCAGTGCGTCGTCGTTCGGCAACACCTGGACGACGTCGGTGCGGCGCTTGACCTCGCGGCCTCCCGGGCCTCCCGGGCCGTCCGGGCCGTCCGGTCGGACGGCCCGGGAGGACGCGGACCACAGCAGGCCGCCCGGGCCCGCCGCGGCAGGCACACCGCCCCGTAGACCCGCGCTCCAGCGTCCGGGAACGGAGCGCAGGCGGCCGGGTCCCGGGGAAGCAGGGGGGTGATCCGCCGGGCCCGGCCGACGGGAGGCCAGCCGTGCCGGGGTGGCGTGGCGCGGCTGCATGTTCTGTGCAGGGATAACTTTCAGGGGGCTGTAACCCGCACTTGGCTTCAGCCGGCGGCAGCCAGCCCGGACCTGTTGGTACGGGGCGGGCGTCGGCGGTAGCTGGGAAGGACGACCTCGGGGATGTTGGCCGGCACCTCTTCCAGGGCCTCGATCCACTCCTCCTGGGAGCCCTTGAAGGCGATCCGCGGGTTGATCCGGTACAGCCCGTTGGAGATCCGCCAGAGCAGGCCGAGCTCGGCGAGCCGGTTGAGGGCCGGCGAGATGTTGCTCTTGCTGGTGGCGAGCCGCTCGGCGATGTCGCCGAGGGTGAGGGTGACGAAGCCGCCGTCGGTCATCTCACCCAGCACGGTGTGCCAGACGTCGTACTGCAGAGTGGTGAGCCGATACAGCGGCAGGGCCCGGGTGATTTTGTCGGGTTCATATGAGAGCCACTGCTCCGGTGTGAATGAGAGCCAGGTCTAGGCCGTTCGTGGCGGTGGTGTACTCGACCGTGGCGGGTGTTCTTCGGCGAGTTCGGGAGCCAGTCCGGC
>NZ_JAHSQD010000961.1 GCF_020103755.1 Streptomyces sp. LS1784 | reverse complement strand
GGCCGCCCGCACCCCCGGGGCGACCGCCGTGCGGGGCGACGGCTTCACCCTCACGTACGCCGAACTCGACGCCCGCGCCAACCGGATCGCGCACCGGCTGCGGGACCGGGGCGCCGGCCCCGAGTCGATCGTCGGCGTCCTGCTGGAGCGGGGCCCCGACCTGCACGCCGCACTCCTCGGCGTCTGGCGGGCGGGCGCCGCGTACCTGCCGCTCGACCCGGCGTTCCCCGCCGCCCGGATCGCCGCGATGCTGGACGCCGCGGGGGCCGGCACGGTCGTGACGCAGCGCGCGCACGCCGTCCACCTCGCCGGCGGCGCCCCGACCGTGGTCGACCTCGACGCCGAGCAGGGCCTCCTCGCGGGCCTTCCGGCGTCCGCCCCCGACGTCCCCGCGGACCAGGACCGGCTCGCGTACACGATCTTCACCTCGGGCTCGACCGGCACCCCCAAGGGCGTCGGCGTCCCGCACCGGGGCCTCGCCCACCACCTCGCCTGGGCCGCGCAGACCCTCGCCGGGGCGGGCGACGGCGGCAGCGCCGTGTTCTCCTCGGTCGCCTTCGACCTCGTCGTGCCGAACCTGTGGGCACCGCTGACGCGCGGGCAGAGTGTGCACCTGCTGCCGGCGGACCTGGACCTGGCGGAGCTCGGCAGGCGGCTCGCCGCCGGCGGCCCCTACAGCTTCCTGAAGCTGACCCCCGGCCACCTGGAGATCCTCGCCCACCAGCTGGACGACGACGAGGCCGCCGCGCTCGCCCCGGTCGTCGTGGTCGCGGGCGAGGCCCTCCAGGGCGCGCTCGCGGACCGCTGGGCCCGGATCCTCGGTCCCGGCGGGCTCATCAACGAGTACGGCCCGACCGAGGCATCCGTCGGCACCTGCGTCCATCCGCTGACCGCCCCGGTCACGGACGGCGTCGTCCCGATCGGCTCCCCGCTGCCGGGCATGGTGATGCGGGTCCTCGACGCCGACCTGCGCGAGGTGCCCCTGGGCGCCACCGGCGAACTCCACGTCGGCGGCACCGGGGTGGCCCGCGGCTACCTCGGCCGGCCGGCCCTGACCGCCGACCGCTTCGTCCCCGATCCGTACGGCCCGGCGGGAGCCCGCCTCTACCGCACCGGCGATCTGGTGCGGTGGCTGCCCGGCGGCGCCGTGGACTTCCTCGGCCGGGGCGACGACCAGGTCAAGATCCGCGGCCACCGCATCGAGCTCGGCGAGATCCGCGCCGTCCTCGCCTCCCACCCGCGGCTGCGCGACGCCGTGGTGGTCACCCACCGGGCGGCCTCCGGCGAACTCGGCCTGGTCGCCTACACGGTGGCCGCGGACGACGAGCGCCCGCCGACCGGCGAGGAGCTGCGGGCCCACTGCGCCGGGCAGCTGCCGGACTACATGGTCCCGCCCGTGCTCCTCGCCGTACCGGAGATCCCGCTGAACGCCAACGGCAAGCTCGACCGGTCGGCGCTGCCCGACCCGGCGGCCCCGGACGGCTCCCCGGCCGACGGAACGGCCGCCGAGTGGAGCGTCGCCGGGCAGCGCATCGCCGAGATCTGGCAGGACGTCCTCGGCCGCGAGGCCGGCCCGCACGACCACTTCTTCCGCACCGGCGGCAACTCCATCCTCGCCATCCGCCTGATCGCCGAGCTCCAGGAGGAGTTCGACATCCACCTGCCGGTCCGCACGGTGTTCGAGCACCCGACCGTGGCGGGCCAGGCACAGGCGGTCGAGGACGCGATACGCGCCCAGATCGACGAGCTTTTCGACGAGGAGCAGCAGGCATGACCATCGAGCACGGGGCACAGCCGACGGCCCTCGGCGCGCAAGCCCGCGAGGAAATGCTGCGGCGCCGGCTCGCCGGCGGCCGCGGACCGGCCCG
>NZ_JAHSQD010000960.1 GCF_020103755.1 Streptomyces sp. LS1784 | reverse complement strand
GGCCAGGTCGGGGGCGCCGTCGGTGAGCGGGTCGGAGGCGGCCCGGGCGGCGCCGCGCAGCAGCACGCCGGCGTCCCTGACCTCGGGGCGCTCGAAGAACCGCTCCGCGCCCTTGAGCTGGTACGGGACGCCGAGGTCGGCGAGGGCCTGCTCGTAGACCTCGGACTGGCCGTTGGTGCGGAACAGCACCGCGATCTCGCTGGCGCGCACCCCGGCGGCGAGCAGCTCCTTGATCCGGCGGGCGGTGGTCTCGGCCTCGGTGGGCTCGTCCTCGTACTCGGTGTAGACCGGCTCGGGGCCGGCCTCGCGCTGGGAGACGAGCTCCAGGCGGTGCCGGGCGGCCTCGCCGCGGGCCTGGGCGAGCAGTCCGTTGGCGAGGTGGACGACCTGGGGGGTGGAGCGGTAGTCACGGACGAGCTTGACCACCGTCGCCCCGGGGTGCCGGCCGCGGAAGTTCAGCAGGTAGTCGGGGGTGGCGCCGGTGAAGGAGTAGATGGTCTGGCTGGCGTCGCCGACGACGCAGAGGCTGGCGCCGCCGTCGGGGCCGGTCCACTGGTCGAGCAGGCGCTGCTGGAGCGGGGAGACGTCCTGGTACTCGTCGACGGTGAAGTGCCGGTACTGGGAGCGGACCTGGTCGGCGATGTCCGGGCGGTCCTCCAGGATCGCGGCGGTGAGCAGCAGGACGTCCTCGAAGTCGATGGTGCCGCGGCGGCTCTTGGTCTCCTCGTAGACGCGGTAGACCTGGGCCGTCTCGGCCGGGTCGCGGGGGACCTCCCGGCCGGACTTGGCGACGGCCGCGGGGTAGTCCTCGGGGGCGGTCTGGGTGACCTTGGCCCATTCGATCTCGGCGGTGAGGTCGCGCAGTTCGGTGCGCTGGACGCGCAGGCCGCAGCGGCCGGCCGCCTCGGCGACCAACTGGACCTTGCGCTCCAGGAGCTGGGGGACGGGGCCGCCGACGGCGCGCGGCCAGAAGTACTGGAGCTGGCGCAGCGCGGCGGCGTGGAAGGTGCGGGCCTGGACGCCGTCGGCGCCGAGCTGGCGCAGCCGGCCGCGCATCTCGCCGGCCGCGCGGGCGGTGAAGGTGACGGCGAGGACCTGCTGGGGGTGGTAGACCCCGCTGCGCACGCCGTAGGCGATCCGATGGGTGATGGCGCGGGTCTTGCCGGTGCCGGCGCCGGCGAGGACGCAGACGGGGCCGTGCAGGGCGGTGGCGACGGCGCGCTGCTCGGGGTCGAGCCCGGCGAGCACGGCGTCCGGGCCCGTGGCGGCGCCGGGGTCGGCCCAGGGGGAGCCGTGGGGGCCGTCGTACGGGCTGCCGCTCAAGAGGTCTTCCTGCATGCGTTCCATCCTCTCAGCCCGGTGGGACAACCCGGGCGGGGTTGTCCACAGGCCCGGTGTGATCGCAGGATGATCGCTCCGCATGACGGTCGACGGCGTGCCGGAATGTCCTCCGCCCGGTGGACGTTCCTGCCGGAGACCGTACGCACCTCTCTTCCCAAGGAGCCTCCTCGATGTCCGGCACCGTGACGATGTACAGCACGACCTGGTGTGGGTACTGCAACCGACTCAAGAGCCAGCTGGAGCGTGAAGGCATCGGCTACACCGAGATCAACATCGAGGAGGACCCGGCGTCGGCGTCCTTCGTCGAGTCGGTGAACAACGGCAACCAGACCGTCCCGACGGTGCTGGTGACGCCGGCCGGCGGCGGCGAGCAGGTCGTGATGACCAACCCGAGCCTGCTGCAGGTCAAGAAGGCCCTGGCGGCCTGAGTCCGCCCGGTCCGAGCCGCCGGGCCGGCGCGCGTCACGGCGCGTCGGCCCGGGCCGGGTCGACGGGCGTGGCGGGGGCGGGCAGGGTGGTGCGGGCGCC
>NZ_JAHSQD010000096.1 GCF_020103755.1 Streptomyces sp. LS1784 | reverse complement strand
GCCCGCGCCTGCAGCACCGGCACCCGCCTCGTACGCGGCGACACCGGCCTGCACAACACCGCCTCCCGGCACGTCATGACCGCCCGCGCAATGCTCCAGGTCACCGACGACGGGCGCCCCGCCCACGACGGGACCACCCGGCACCACTGCCCCACCCCGTCCACCGGCCCGCAAGCCCCGGCCGGGTCCTGAAGGAGGGCGGCCGCGGCCTGCGAGGCGTCACCCTCCGCCCCCCGGCCCGCCGTTCTCCACCACCCCGTCCACGCCCACCCCACCGGCCGAGGCACCCCCGCCCCGGCCACCCGCCACACCCCGCCCGCCGTCCCGGCACCCGCCACGCCCCCACGCCCCCACGCCCGCCGCGGCCCTGCCCCGCTCCCGAAGTCCGCTCCGGGCCCCGCCCCCGGAGTGTCCGGTTCGGCGGCTGCCCCGCGGCGGGGGTGGGGGCGGGCAGTAGGATCGGCGGCGTTGCATCCCGTACACCGCTGGTAGGAGGCTTTTCATGGCTCAGGTCACGCTGAAGGGGAACCCGGTGCAGGTCGGTGGCACGCTGCCGGCCGCCGGCAGCCAGGCACCGGCGTTCACACTGGTCGGCGAGGGGCTCGCCGACGTGTCGCTGAAGGACTTCGCGGGCAAGCGCAAGGTCCTGAACATCTTCCCCAGCATCGACACCCCGACCTGCGCGACCTCGGTGCGCACCTTCAACACCAAGGCCGCTTCGCTGGACAACACCGTGGTGCTGTGCGTGTCGGCCGACCTGCCGTTCGCCCAGGCCCGGTTCTGCGGCTCCGAGGGCCTGGAGAACGTCAAGACCCTGTCCACCCTGCGCGGGCGGGACTTCCACGACGTGTACGGCGTGGCGATCGCCGACGGCCCGCTGGCCGGCCTGACCGCCCGCGCGGTCGTCGTCCTGGACGAGAACGACACCGTCCTGCACACCGAGCTGGTCGCGGAGATCGCCGACGAGCCGAACTACGAGGCCGCGCTCGCCGCCCTCAACTGACCTGATCGGCACCCGACTTCCCGGTGCCACCCTTGTGTTTGCCCTGCGGCGGCCCGCCCCCGCGTCCTCCCCGACCCGCCCCCTGAAGGCGGGGACGGGAAGCGCGGCGGCGGGCCGCCGCACACCCACCCCCACCCACCCGCCTGCCGCCTCCCCGTCTGCCTGCCTTCCCTGCCTTCCCTGCTATCGCGAACGGACCCGGCCCAAAGAGCCCCCCCGTGACCGGCACCCCACCACCGGCCACCGCACCGAACCGCGCCGCGAACGGCGCCGTGGGGGCGCCGCGCGGCCGCGGGTCGGCCTGCGCGAGGCCACCGGCACCGGCCTGCCCCGTTCCGGAAACAGCCGACAGGCCCCCGGATGCAGCGAACAACCACCGCGACCCGCAACCACCACGACAACCGGCCGGCGTCCGAACGCCACCAGACCACCGCGCGCACCGACAGGAACAGCTCGTAGGCGAGCCGCTCACGACGGGCGGTGGCGGCCACCTCGACGAACCGCTCGCACAGGACGGGTAGCCGCAGGTCCCGGCAGAGCTCGTCGATCACGACATCCTCCGGTTCGCCTGGCAGCGGCATCCCCGTGGCCGCACGAAACCCGACAAGAGCACGGAGACACACAGCACCCGAAAGACCGGCACAAGCCCCCACCGGGACCGGCACCAGGCCCGCCCCGCACCGACGCGACAGCCCGGACCCCGAACCCCGCACCGGCGGGACGACCCGGCCCCGGGAACGGCGGGACGGTGGGACGGCCCGGCCCCCGAACCCCGCACCGGCGGGACGACCCGGCCCCGGGAACGGCGGGACGGTGGGACGGCCCGGCCCCCGAACCCCGCACCGGCGGGACGACCCGGCCCCGGGAACGGCGGGACGGTGGAAGGGCCCGGACCCCGGTCCCTGCCGCGTACCCCGGCAGGCGGTGCCACAGCCCCCGGGGGGGCAGGACGCAGGTGCGCCCCCTCGGCGTGCCCGGCACGGGGACGGGCACGTCGAGGGGGCGCGAAGGGACCTGCGGACCGCGGCTCGGACCCGGAGGACGGACCCGGGCCCGGAGGACGGACCGGACGGACCGGGCGGACCGGACCCGGAGGACGGACCGGATCCGGTGGACCGGCCGGGCGGGCCGGGGTGGCCGGGGGTGGCGCTCAGGTGATGGAAGCGCCGGAGTCGATGCTGATGACCTGGCCGGTCATGCAGTCCTGGTCGAGGAACAGGGTGATCGAGCGGGCGACCTCCCGCGGGGTGACGAACCGCGGCACCGGGACCTTCTCCCGCATGCCCGCCACCACGTGCTCGGGCAGCGTGTCCGTCATACCGGTGATCATGAAACCGGGCGACAGGGCGTTGACGGTCACCCCCCGCCGGCCGCACTCCGCCGCGAGGGTGCGGGTCAGCCCGATCAGGCCCGCCTTCGACGCGGAGTAGGCGGTCTGCCCGGCAGTGGCGATCAGCGCCGACGGCGAGACGATGTTCACCACCCGCCCCCAGCGCGCCCGCAGCATCGCCGGCACGCACGCCCGCGCGGTGTGGAAGGAACCCACCAGGTTGGTGTCGATCACCTGCCGCCACTCGGCGGGGTTCTGCATCGCCATCAGCGCGTCCTTGCGGATCGCCCCGTTGTTGACGAGCACGTCCACCGGCCCCAGCGCGGCCTTGATCTGCTCGTACATCACCCCGACCGCGTCCCAGTCGGCGACCGAACCGGTCACCAGCACATGCTCGTTGACCAGCTGCGCGGCGACCTTCTCCGCGCCCTCACGGGAACTGTTGTAGTGCACCGCGACCCGGCAGCCCGCCGCGTCCAGCGCCAGCGCCAGCTCACTGCCCAGCCCCCCGGAGGCACCGGTGACCAGCGCCACCGGAGACTGCGGACGGGTACCGAAGGCGTCCTTGCCGCTCACCGCGCCACCCCTCCCCACGTCAGCAGGACCGAACCCCACGTCATACCCGCACCGAACCCGGCCAGCAGCACCGTGTCGCCGTCCTTGATCCGCCCGCTGTCCAGTGCCTCCGCCAACGCGATCGGGATCGACCCCGACGCCGTGTTGCCGTAGCGCTCCAGGTTCGTCACCAGCCGGTCGGCAGGGATACCCGTGTGCGAGAGCACCGAGTTGATGATCCGGATGTTCGCCTGATGCGGCACCACATGGTCCACCTCCGCCGGCGTGATCTTCGCCTGCTCCAGCGTCTCGCGGATCGTACGCACCGTGTAACGCACCGCGTTCAGGTAGATCTCGTTGCCGTTGATCTGCGCGTAGTGCAGGCCCTTGGCGACCGTCTCGGCGGTGGTCGGCATACGCGAGCCGCCCGCCAGGACCTTCAGACTGTTCTTGCACGAGCCGTCCGCACCCAGGTTCCACGCCCTCACACGGTTCACCGCACCCGGCTGCAGGACCACCGCACCCGCACCGTCACCCACCAGGATCGACAGGTCCCGGTCGGCGGGGTTCGCGGTCAGCGTGTGCGTGTCCGAGCCGATCACCAGGATCGGACGCGGATCCATGTGCAGCAGACCCGCCGCCGTCACCAGCGCATACACGAACCCCGCACACTCGGAGTTCACGTCGTGCGCACTGCCGGCGATCTTCAGCTCGTCGTGGACGAACGCCGACGTCGCCGGCGAGGGCTGTTCCGGAGTGGCCGTCGCCACGATCAGGTGCGCGATGTCCGCACCCGAAAGGCCCGCGCGTTCCAGGGCCCGGCGCCCGGCCTCCACGGCCATCGACGCCGTGGTCTGCCCCTCACCCACCGCCCTGCGCTCACGGATCCCGCACCGCGAGACGATCCAGTGCTCGTCCACACCGAACCGCTGCGCGAGCTCGGCACTGGTCACCACACGTTCGGGCACCGACATGCCCCAGCCGGTGACGTCGAAACCGCTCACCACCCGACCCCTCTCTCCCCTGGTGGCCGGGGTCTCAGTTACCGGCAGCCGGCACGAGCGCCAGGATCCGCTCGTGGACCACACGCAACGTCGTGGTGTCGTCGATGTCCGCGAACAGCGACTCGTCCGCCGGAATGTGCGGGTACTGGTTCTGGAAGCCGTACAGCCACTCCATCAGGTCCAACGAGTCCACGTCCGCGATGTGCTGCAACGCGGCGTCCGCGTCGATCTCCTGAGCACCGGAAACCGCCTGAAGCTGCTGGGCCAGGTCCTCGATCGTGGGGATCTGAGACATCAGTGATCGTTCCTCTCCACGCCCACCTCTCAAGTGGGCGCCATCAACGCGTCGAAAGAACAGGTCAGGAAGACACCCCCGGAACCCCGCCCCACACCCCGACCACCCTCAGGCGGACAAAGCCAGGACGAACGCTCCGCAGCGCCCCGGGAACCAAACGAGGCATAGAACACCCCGCACCCCGGCAACGAAGCACCCGCACACCCGCACCACGCACCCCACCACACCAGCCACACCACACCCCCCGAACCCGCCACCCGCCCACCCGCCCGCCCACCCGCCGGCCGGGCCCCGAGCGGACACCACCGCACCCCGCCCCCGGCAACACACCACACCGACACACCAGGGAACGAACGAACGGACCGGCACACACGGCACACGAACAAACAGGACGAGCGGAACAGACAGGACCAGCGGAACGGACAGGACGAGCAGGACGAGCAGGACGAGCAGGACGGGCAGGACGGGCAGGGCAAGGCGCACGAGACCGGCACGAGAGCCCGCACAACGGACCCCTTACGGAACAACGCGGCACGACCCCCGGACAGCCAACAACACCACCCGGGAACCGAAGCGCCCCCAACGACAGACCATGGGAGCCACGTGTCTTGCCGAAACCGCATGAAACCCGCCCCCATGCAACCAGCCCGCAACCCACCCACCCCCACCCCCCTTGCGCACCGCTTGCGAGACACACGCTTACCTGACCCACAACACACCGCACCCGCACGCACACCACCCCAACCCACACCCGCACAACCGCACGATCGCGGCACCGCCGTACGGCGGCACGGCTGCGGTACGGCGGCCGTCCGGACAGCCGGCACCCGCCGCGAACCGGGCCCGCACCACCGCACCAACCGCCCCCACAGGGCGGAACCGGCCACCACCGCTCCACAGCCGCCACAGCAGCCACGGCGGACCGCCCGGCACGCACCACCGACACCACCCGGACGCCAAGAAACCGAACAGCCCGACCATTCACCCCCCGGCAGCACCAACCACCCGGGAGAACAACCCCGTCCGACAAGAACCACCGCACACCAGGCAGCACCAACCACCCGGCACCGCAAGCAGGTTCACAAGAACCACCGCCAAACGCCGGGCAGCACCAACCACCCGGCAACGGCGGCCGACCGGGCACACCGCCCGGGCCCGCCAGACACCAAGAACACCGCACACCAGGGCCGTTCACCCCAGGCAGCACCAACCACCCGGGGAATCAGCCCAGCTCGACAAGAACCACCGCACGCCGGGCAGCACCAACCACCCGGCAACGGCGGCCGACCGGGCACACCGCCCGGGCCCGCCAGACACCAAGAACACCGCACACCAGGGCCGTTCACCCCCGGCAGCACCAACCACCCGGGGAATCAGCCCAGCTCGACAAGAACCACCGCCACACACCGGGCAGCACCAACCACCCGGCACGGCAGGCACCAAGGCCTCGGCCCGACAGGGCCGCCCACTCCGGCCGGCACCCGCCGGTCCGGACCCGGACAACAACACAGCCCGACCGGGCAACCGGGCAACCGGGCAACCGGATCGGTCGCACGGCAACCACACCGAAGGCCATGGCAGCCAGGCCCACCCGGCGCCACCAGGCCGCCCGCCACGGCCCGGCCCACCCGCCGTCGCGCATCCCGTCCGACCACCTATTCCACAACCGTCAACCGAGGGGCCCCATCCCATGACCACCGTCGAAGCCCGCTCCATCAACCCCGACGTCGAGGCCATCCGCCACCACTACGAGGTCCCCAACGAGCTCTACCGGCTCATCCTGGGCCCCACCATGATGTACTCCGGCGGCTACTGGGAGGACGGCGAGGACCTCGTCGCCGTCCTCGACGAGGCCCAGGAACGCAAGCTCGACGCCTTCACCGACCTCGCCCGCGCCGCCCACACCGACTCCGTCCTGGACATCGGCTGCGGCTGGGGCACCATGCTCAACCGCCTCACCACCGTCCACGGCGTCAAGAAGGCCGTCGGCGTCACCCTCTCCCGCACCCAGGCCGACTTCGTCGACGCCCTCGCCAACCCCGCCATCGAAGCCCGCGTCGAAAGCTGGGAAGACCACCGCCTCGCCGACGGCCAGGCCCCCTACGACGCCGCGTTCTGCATCAACGCCCTCGAACACTTCGTGCTCTCCTCCCTCACCCCCAAGGAGCGCACCCAGCGCTACCGCGTCTTCTTCAAGCAGGTCCACTCCCTGCTCAAGCCCGGCGCCCGCTTCGTCCTGCACACCATGACCGTCGAGAACCCCCCGCTGCGCCGCCAGCTCCTGGACGACCTCAAGTTCCTCCAGCGCGAGGAGTTCGAAGGCTGCCACATCCCGCGCCTGCCCGAACTCGCCGCCGGCCTCGACGGCCTCTTCGAGGTCACCGAGATCCGCAACGAACCCGAATCCTTCGCCCGAGCCTGCCGCGCCTGGCTCCAGCTCCTGGCCGCCCGCCGCGACGAAGCCGTCACCATGACCGACGAGACCACCGTCGCCCGCTTCGAGCGCTACCTCGACATCTTCGCCTACACCCTCGAAGACCACATCTTCAACAACTTCCGCGTCACCCTCACCCGCCGCGCCTGACCCCCAGGCCCACCGAGGACACCCCAGAAGAGGACACCGACGCCATGACCACCACCCCCGCCCCCAACCGCACCACCACCAGCCACCCCACCACCGGCACCGGCACCGGCACCGCCGCAGCAGCGGCCCCCGCCACCACCCCGGCGGCGGGGGTGGCCCCCACCCCCACCACCACCGCGGGCACCCCCACCACCGCAGGCACCACCGCAGGCACCGGCACCAGCACCACCGCGGGCACCGGCACCGGCACCGCCACCCACCCCACCGCCGACCTCGCCGTACGCCACCTCAAAGTCGCCGTCATCGGCGCCGGCATCTCCGGCCTCGGCACCGCCATCGGCCTCCTGCGCGCCGGCATCAACGACTTCCTCGTCTTCGAACGCGCCCACGACCTCGGCGGCACCTGGCGCGACAACACCTACCCCGGCTGCGCCTGCGACGTCCAGGCCCACCTCTACTCCTTCTCCTTCGCCCGCAACCCCGAATGGAAATCCACCTTCGCCACCCAGGCCGAAGTCCACGCCTACCTCAAAGACTGCGCCACCCGCTACGGCGTCGACCCCCACCTGCGCTACGACCACGAACTCCTCGACGCCACCTGGAACGACACCCACCACCACTGGGACATCCGCACCAAACACGGCCGCTACACCGCCCAGGTCCTCGTCACCGGCACCGGCTACCTCTCCGACCCCGCCATCCCCGACCTGCCCGGCCTCGACACCTTCACCGGCACCGTCTTCCACTCCTCCCGCTGGCGCCACGACCACGACCTCACCGGCCGCAACATCGCCGTCATCGGCACCGGCGCCTCCGCCATCCAGTTCGTCCCCGCCATCCAACCCGACGTCGCCCGCCTCGACCTCTACCAGCGCACACCCCCCTGGGTCGCCGCCAAACCCGACAAACCCAACACCCCCCGCCACACCTGGATGCTGCGCCACCTACCCGGCTACCAGCGCTTCCGCCGCGCCTTCAACAAACACGGCCGCGAAATCGTCGCGTTCTTCATGTCCCGCCCCTCCCGCACCACCGGCATGAAGAACATGGCCGCCGGCCACCTCAAGAAATCCGTCACCGACCCCACCCTGCGCAAACGCCTCACCCCCGACTACACCGTCGGCTGCAAACGCCTGCTCTTCTCCAACACCTGGTACCCCGCCATCCAACAACCCAACGTCGACATCATCTCCGACACCATCACCCACATCGGCCCCACCCACATCACCACCGCCGACGGCACCCGACGCGACATCGACACCATCATCCTCGCCACCGGCTTCACCGCCACCGACCGCCCCATCGCCCGCCTCATCCACGGCCGCAACGGACGCACCCTCGCCGACACCTGGAACACCCACGGCATGACCGCCCACCGCGGCACCACCATCCACGGCTTCCCCAACCTCTTCATGATCCTCGGCCCCAACACCACCCTCGGCCACTCCTCCCAAACCGTCATGATCGAAGCCCAGATCACCTACATCCTCGCCGCCCTCAAAACCCTCCACACCCACCACCTCACCACCCTCGACGTCCACCCCGAAGCCCAAAACGCCTACAACCACACCCTCCAAACCCGCCTCAAAAACACCGTCTGGAACACCGGCGGCTGCCACAGCTGGTACACCGACACCAAAGGCAACAACCCCTCCATCTGGCCCACCTACACCTGGCGCTTCCACCAACAAACCCGCACCTTCGACCTCACCAACTACCAAACCGCCACCCACACCAACCACACCACCACCCCCTAACACCCCCCACCCAGCCACCACCCCACCACCCCCACCGCCACCGCCACCGCCACCGCCACCGCCACACACAGCACAGCACGGCACGACACGGCCAACACAACCAGAGGCCGGTAGACGGGGCCGACAGGAGCGGTACGGCCGGTAGAAGCAGTAGGGCTGGCGAGGCCGGTAGAAGCAGTGCAGCCGGTAGAGCTGGCGAGGCCGGTACGGTCGGCAGGACTGACACGGCAGGCCGATAGGAACCGCAGAAGCGGTACGGCCGGCAGACGGGGCCGGTAAGGCTGGTAGGGCCGGTAGTCCCGGCGGCCAGCGCGGCCGGCAGGACTGACAGCGCAGGCCGACAGGGCCGGTAGGAACGGTGCGGCCAGCGCGATCGACACGGCCAAGGAAGACCGGCACGGCCGGTAGGACCGGCGGCCAGCGCGGCCGACAGGACTGACAGCGCAGGCCGACAGGGCCGGTAGGAACGGTGCGGCCAGCGCGATCGACACGGCCAAGGAAGACCGGCACGGCCGGTAGGACCGGCGGCCAGCGCGGCCGACAGGACTGATAGGGCAGGCAGATGGAGCCGATCGGGCCGGTAGGAACGGTGCGGCCAGCAGGACCGGCGGCCAATATGGTCGGTCCAGCCGGCAGGACTGGTAGGACCAACACAACTGATGGGCCGGTACAACTGCCAGGCAAGCAACCGGCCCCGCGCCAGCACAACCGGCACAGCCAGTAAAGCCGATGCGGCCGGTACGACCAGCAAGCAGGAGGACCGGGACAGCCGGCAAGACCAGCAGGACCACTAGGACCGGAACAGCCGGGACAGCCAGTGCGGCCGATAGGCAAGGCAACCGGCTCCCACACCCGCACAACCGGCACCGCCAGTACGTCAGGTACAGCAGGTACGACAGGCCGGCAGGCGAGGGAGCCGACCCCCGCACCACCACAACCGAACACCGGCACCACCCACCAGCCACCCGACCACCAGGACCCCGCAACACCAACCCGTCCTGACACACCGGGGGCCACCCGAACATCACCACCCCGCGCCAGCACAATCGGCACGACCAGTACGACCAGTACGACCAGTACGGCCGGTGCGGCTGGTGCGGCTGGTAGGAGCGACAACCAGGAGGACCGGGACAGCCGGTAGAGCCGATTGGGCCGGTAGAGCCGATTGGGCCGGTACGGCCAGTGCGGCCGATAGGCAAGGCAACCAGCTCCCACACCCGCACAACCGGCACCACCAGTACGTCAGGTACAGCAGGTACGACAGGCCGGCAGGCGAGGGAGCCGACCCCCGCACCACCACAACCGAACACCGGCACCACCCACCAGCCACCCGACCACCAGGACCCCGCAACACCAACCCGTCCTGACACACCGGGGGGCCACCCGAACATCACCACCCCGCGCCAGCACAATCGGTACGACCAGTACGACCAGTACGGCCGGTGCGGCTGGTAGGAGCGACACGCAGGAGGACCGGGACAGCCGGTAGAGCCGATTGGGCCGGTACGACCAGTGAGGCCGACAGGCAAGGCAACCGGCTCCGCGCCAGCACGACCGGTAGCGCCATTACCTCAGGTACAGCCGGAACGCCTGGTAGGACCAGCGGACAGACGGCCGGTGCAGCCAGCAAAACTGGTAGGACCGGCGGGCCGGTACAACCGCCAGGCAAGGAGCCGGCCCCACGCCAGCACAACCGGCACAGCCGGTAAGGCCGATGCGGCCGGAAGGACCAGCAAGCAGGAGGACCGGCACGGCCGGTAAGACCGGCAGGCGAGGGAGCCGACCCCCGCACCACCACAACCGAACACCGGCACCACCCACCGGCCACCCGACCACCAGGGCCCCGACCGAAAACCGAGGCCCCGCAACCGGGCCCCACAAGACCACCGAACACGCGACACCCACCACGAACCAGCCCGTCACGACAGGAACTTCAGGAACCGCCCACCCAAAACGGCCACCCCGCACTGCCGGACCGCACCAACCACAACCACCGCCCACCACGCACCACGCCGAAGGCCCCGGACACGACACGAGCCCCGGACACGGCCCACCCCAGGCACCACCCCCGAAACCCGGACACCGGCCGGACACCACCCGGGCACCGGTCGGGCACCGGCCGGACACCACCCAGGCACCGGTCGGGCACCGGCCGGGCACCGGCCGGCCGACCCGGCCCAGCAGCCCCGAAAACCACCCTCACCACCCGCGCCGCCACCAAGAGCCCGCAGTGCCGCCCACCCAGACCGGCACCGTCACCACCCGCCCGGAACCACCCGACACCCACCACAACCAGCCCCAAACAAACCGGACTCCAGGAACCGCCCACCCACAGCACCCACCCCCCGAACCCCCCGAACCGGACAGGCCACACCAACCCGGCCCACCCACCCCCCTCGCCCACGACCTACCGACAACCCACCGCCCCACCCACACCATCCACCAGGAGACCACCCCGCATGAACCGCCCCGCCCTGTCCAGGCGCGCCCTGCTCACCGGCGCCGCCGCCACCGTCATCGGCTTCAACACCACCACCCGCACCTGGGCCACCACCAACACCCCCACACCCCCCGGCTGCATCACCCCCCTCCCCCCCATCCAAGGCACCCTCACCACCAACACCACCACCCGCACCGCCTACGCCCAGGACTTCGGCCGCCTCACCACCACCACCCCCTACGCCGTCCTCAACCCCGCCGGCGCCCCCGACATCGCCACCATCATCAACTTCGCCCGCCGCAACCAACTCAAAGTCGCCATGAACGGCCAAAGCGGCACCGGAAACGACCTCGAATCACACTCCAACTACGGCCAAGCCGGAGTCGCCGGCGGCATCAGCATCAACGCCCGCGCCCTCAACCGCATCCACACCATCACCCCCACCAACGCCACCGTCGACGCCGGCGTCACCTGGGCCCAACTCACCGAAGCCGCCCTCACCCAAAACCTCACACCCCCCTGCCTCACCGACTACCTCCACCTGTCCATCGGCGGCACCATCAGCGTCGGCGGCATCGGCTCCACCGTCCACAAACACGGCCTCCAAGCCGACACCGTCGAATCCATCGAAATCGTCACCGGCACCGGCCGCATCCTCACCGCCTCCCCCACCCGCAACCCCGACCTCTTCCACACCGCCCTCGCCGGCGCCGGCCAAGTCGGCATCATCACCCGCGCCACCGTCAAACTCATCCCCGCCCCCCAAAACGCCCGCGTCTTCACCCTCACCTACGACAACCAGAACACCTTCCTCACCGACCAACAAACCCTCCTCGCCGACGGCCGCTTCCCCTCCCAAGTCGGCGAAATCCTCATCCAACCCACCGGCCAACCCCCCCGCTACAAAATCGAAGCCGTCGCCCACTACAACGGCACCACACCCCCCGACCCCACCCCCCTCCTCACCGGCCTCAACCCCACCACCACCGACATCACCGACCAGACCTACCGCGACTACACCTACCGCGCCGACACCTTCGCCGACACCATCAAAAACCTCGGCTACTGGAACGCCCCCAAACCCTGGCTCTCCCTCTTCCTCCCCGCCTCCACCACCCCCACCTTCCTCACCGAAGCCCTCCCCCACATCACCCCCGACGACATCGGCGCCGGCCTCCTCCTCTGCTACCCCTTCCACACCAACAAACTCACCCACCCCCTCGCCATCACCCCAAACGAACCCATCACCTACCTCTTCGACTTCCTCGCCTTCCCCCACCCCAACACCAACCCCACCCCCGCCCTCACCCGCAACCGCACCCTCTACAACCGCGCCACCCAACTCGGCGCAAAACGCTACCTCGTCGGCGCCATCCCCAACATGACCCAAACCGACTGGCAAAACCACTACGGCCCCCACTGGACCACCCTCACCACCGCCAAAAACACCTACGACCCCACCCACACCCTCACCCCCGGCCAAAACATTTTCCCCTAACACCCAAACCCCCCCCACCCCCACCCACCAAAAGGCGACCCCATGCACCCCATCCACCACACCGACCAAACCCTCCTCAACCACCCCACCCACACCGTCTGGAACGCCCTCATCAACGAACTCAACGGCAAAACCACCTGGTGGCACCCCCACAACACCCACCAACCCGGCCCCACCGGCCCCCACCACCCACACGGCACCACCACAACCACCATCCACACCACCGGAATCGGCAAACCCGGCCCCAAACTCCACTTCACCAGCACCACCACCCACATCACCCCCCACACCCAACTCACCCAAACCCACACCGGCCACTTCCACGGCACCACCACCTACACCCTCACCCCCCACAACAACAACACCCAAACCCAACTCACCATCACCTTCACCACCACACCCCACCACCTCGCCAAACTCCTCAACAAACTCACCAACCTCACCACCAAACACACCACCGCCACCCAAAACGCCCTCACCAACCTCCACCACCACCTCAACAACCAGCAATAGAAAGCTGCAAAGAAAGACGAACAACGCGAATGAGCCGGGCACATCGTGTGCTTCCGGCTCATCGCGCTATCTGCTTGAGGTTCGCCGAAACCGACGGCCGGCGGGCAAAATAGTCGTTCACCAGGAGACGGATGCCGCCAGTTCTCCGAGGAGTCCAACCGGCTGGTGACCTCGGGTGACCACCAGCGGTGTTCGGCTCTGCGTCCCGCCGGTCTCCCAGATCGACCACGGCCAGGGGCCTTCGAGTCCGCTGATAGATTCCTGCGGTGAGCGAGCAACTGCCCAGCGGCGGCATCGAGCTGTCACCCGACGAGATCGAAGCCCTCCACGCCAGGTGGTCATCCTGCTGGACCCCGAGTGAGGTCGCGCAGCGGTTGGCCGGGATCGGCACCCCCTGGTACGTGGCCGCGGGCTGGGCGCTGGACCTGTTCCGCGGCAGGCAGACGCGCGCGCATGGGGACATCGAGATCGCGGTTCCGGCCGCGAGTTTTCCCGAGGTCCGCCGCCGCTTCCCCGGGTACGTCCTCGACGCGGCAGGCAGCGGGCGGATCTGGGAGGACGCCACCCCGGAGGTGCTGGCCGCCGTACATCAGACGTGGCTGCGCGATCCGGCTACTGGAAACTACCTGCTCGACGTGTTCCGCGAACCGCACGACGGCGACACCTGGATCTGCCGACGCGATGAGAGGATCCGACTTCCCTACAGCGGCATCATCCACCACACCCAGGACGGCATCCCGTATCTGGCGCCCGAACTGGTCCTGCTGTTCAAGGCCAAGCACGCCCGCCGAAAGGATCAAGCGGACTTCGACGCGACCGTCCCACATATGACCTTGACTCAGCGCGAGACCTTGGCCGAGCTACTCGCCTGCGCGCACCCGGGGCATCCTTGGCTCGCGGACCTGTAGCCCGCGCCTCCCTCGGATTCCGGCTGACGCGCACGGGTTCGAACAGGCCCTCGTACTTGGAGCGTCCGTCAGTAGGTCATCGGATGCGTGGGCTTCGGGGCCTCACATTAGGTCATTCGAGGTAATCGGCTTCGTGTGTGGACTCTGCTCGGATTACTTTTTGTTGCGGGCGGTTCGGTGTGAGTGGTTGCCTCGCCGTCGTGGCCGAGCGAACGGTCACGAGAGTTCGAGGAATCACCTCAGAAGGAGAGATCCTTGCTCAGCATCAAGAAAGCCGCGACTGCCACCGTCGCCGTCCTGGCCGTCACCGGCGCCGTGACGGCCGCGGCCCCCGCCTCGGCCGGCGAGGTCCGTCAGGTGAGCCAGAACGTGCGCTTCTTCAACGAGGCCACGGGTGGGGCGCTGGACGCCAACGGCTCCGGGGCCCCGGTCGCCATCACGTGGGAGCCCAACGGTACGGCCTTCCAGGACTGGATCGTTCGGCCCAACCGCACGGGGTACCTGATCGAGAGCGTGGCGAGGAGGGGCAACTGCCTCCAGGCGCCGCTGAACCCTGGCGACGCGATCCGGGTGGTTCCGTGCAACCCCCACGTCCCGACCCAGAACTGGCGGGGTGAGCGGGTCGGTGACCAGTGGGTCCTCGTCGAGGAGGCGGACCAGGACTTCGCCATCGAGGCCGTACGCAACTCGCAGCCCGTGGTGAAGGCGTTCCGCGACGACAACCCGCGACAGCTGTGGCACGTGTCCCCCTCCTGAGCCGCAAGGAGTGAGCCTTCCGCCCCGCCGGGTCCAGACCCGGCGGGGCGGAAGAGCTCTTGGGCAAACACCTCCTCACGAGTCCCTGTTCGTCTGGAACCACCGCAGTGGACGTGCGCGGGCGCCCCCACCACTCGACCGGCGAGCCAGGCCAGAGCTAGATTGTCAGGTCCCCGACGCCACAACGGGGCAGGCCGCAGACCGTTCCCCCAGGAGGACGCCCGTGCACCGCATCACCGCCAGGACCACCACCGCCCTGCTCGCCGCCGTACTCGCCGGTACCGCGCTCGGAGCCGCACCGGCCTGGAGCCGCCCCGCGGACGGCGCGCCGCCGACACGCCAGGTGGAGGTGTTCGCCGAGGACGGCGGCATCTCCCGCGCCCAGGCCCCGACCGTCTCCCCCTACCTCGCCGGCCGACCCCAGGGCGTGGCGCCGGTGCAGGGCGACGGCGAAGTGACGGCGCTGGTCCACAACGGGGAGCCGGCCGCCAAGCTGGACGTGGTGGTGATCGGAGACGGGTACACCGCGCAGGAGCAGGAGAAGTTCCGTGCGGACGCGACCCAGAAGTGGCGCGAGCTCACCTCCGTGGAGCCGTACGCCACCTACCGCGGGCTGTTCAACGTCTGGGCGGTGTCCGCGGTTTCGCCCGAGTCGGGGGTGACCGGGGACCCGGACCAGGCGACGGTGCGACACACCGCTCTGGGTTCGTACTTCTGGTGCGACGGCGTGGAGCGGCTGCTCTGCGTGGACGAGAAGGCGGTCGAGACCTACGCGGCGAAGGCCCCGCAGGCGGACCTGGTGCTCGTGGTCGCCAACAGCGCGAAGTACGGCGGCGCGGGCTACAACGACGTCAAGTCCCCGGTCGGCTACGAGGGGATCGCCACCGTGGCGGGCGGCAATGCGAAGTCCGGGCAGATCGCGGTGCACGAGACCGGGCACTCGCTGGGCAAGCTGGCCGACGAGTACGCGTACGACGGCCAGGGGACGTACCAGGGCGACGAACCCGCCGAGGCCAACATCAGCACCCTGACCGCCGACCGGATGCGCCGGCAGGGCGCCAAGTGGTCGCGGTGGCTGGGCCAGACCTCACCGGACGGCGGCACGGTCGGCACCTACGAGGGCGGCGGCTACTACCCGGCCGGGCTCTACCGTCCGACCGAGAACTCGATCATGCGCTCACTCGGACGCGAGTTCAACCTGCCCGGACGCGAGGCGATGATCGCGGGCTTCTACCGCCACGCCACCCCGCTCACCAGCCCCACCCCCGGAGGCAGCCGGCTCACCACCGCCGACCGCCTCACCGTCGACCTGCCGGTGCCCGGCACCCGGCTGCGCTGGTACCTGGACGGCCGGGAGCTACCCCGGCTGGCCGGCCGCACGGCACTGGACCTGGCCGAGCTCAAGCTGACCGGGCCGCACTCCCGACCGCACCTGCTCAGCGCGGTCGCCACCGACCCCACCCCGGCCGTCGCGGACCCGGCACTGCGCACGAAGCTGACCGCGAGCCTGTCCTGGCAGGTGACGCGCCAGGCGCACTGACCCGCAGGGTGGTTCACGCACAGGCCATCGCCCCGGCGGACCTCCGCTGACGGAACGACCGGTGCCGGTCTCCCCACGAGCTGGGGCGACCGGCACCGTGAGCCGGGCCCGTTACGGCAGCGGGATGCGCACCACCTGCGGGTCGTGGTCGCTGAGCTGCGTGCTGAACTCGCTGTTGATGTGCACGATGTCGTAGCTGTACGACGTGGCCGCCAGCGAGCCGGAGATCAGGATGTGGTCGAGCACCTGCGAGTTGCCCTCGTACACGTAGGTGTAGCGCTCGGGCAGCGGCAGGGTGCGCGGCAGGTCGGT
Source organism: Streptomyces sp. LS1784 (assembly GCF_020103755.1). GTDB lineage: Bacteria > Actinomycetota > Actinomycetes > Streptomycetales > Streptomycetaceae > Kitasatospora. Next base: position 4,958 of record NZ_JAHSQD010000096.1, on the reverse strand, counting down.
GAGCGAGCCGCCCGCGGTGAGGATGTCGGCGGTCTGGGAGAACTCGAAGTCGTTGAGGTCGCCGAGCACGATGACCGAGGCGTTCGGGTCCACGGCCAGGATCTTGTCGGTGAAGCCCTTCACCACGGCCGCCTGGTCGTGGCGCTGGCTCTCCGAGGGGTGTGTCGGCTGCTGGTAGCGGCCGAAGAGGGGCTGGTCGCCGCCCTTGGAGTTGAAGTGGTTGGCGATCACGAAGACCGGCTTGCCGTTCCAGCGGAACTCACCGGCCAGCGGCTTGCGGCTGGAGTTGAACGCCGCGTTGGTCGGATCGATCCGCCCCGGGGAGTAGGCCAGCTGCGGCGTGCCGCCCGCGTTCACCACGGAGTCGGCGGTGGTGGATCCGGCGCCGGGGCGGTCGGTGAAGGAGAGGCCGCGGTCGGTGCGGAACAGGAACACCTGGCGGATGTTGCCGCCGGGCTGCCCGCCGTCCTGGCCGTCCACCGGGTCGATCGCGCGGTAGGAGTAGGAGGGGCCGCCGGCCGCGGTGATGGCCGCGGTGAGCTTGGCCAGGGTCTGGGTCGCACTCACGGTGCCGTCGTCGGTGGCACCGCTGTTGTCCTGTATCTCCTCCAGGGCGACCAGGTCGGGCGAGCGCAGGTTGGTGACGATGCCCGCCGCGAGGCCGTCGAACTTGCTCTGCGGGTCGGACGGGGCGAGGTTCTCCACGTTGAAGGTGGCCACGGCGAGCTGGCCCGCCGTCGGCGCGGCGGTGACCTCGGGGGCGGTGCCGCCGGAGGTGACCGTCGGGGTCGCCGTGACCTGGAGGGTGAAGTTGCCGAAGGCGTAGTCGAGCACGCCGACAGTGGCGCCGGTCAGGGTGTCGCCGACGTTGGCGGTCGGGGTGGGCGCGAGCGCCTTCCCGAGGACGACCCGCTCCGGGTTGCCGTCGTTCGCCTGCAGCAGGATGCCGCCCCGGTTGGTGCGGGTGGTGCTGCCCTGCGGAACGACGGGGACCTCGCCGTACTTGTTGGTCGGGCCGACCACGGCCGCGTTGTCGATCTCGACCCGCATGCCCTCCAGGGACTCCCAGAAGTCCAGGCCGTCGGTGGAGGGCTGGAAGTTCCCGGCTGTCTCGACGTCACCGGAGGTGACGCTGGAGATGACCGCGGACGGGGGTATCCGTCCGCCCTGGCCGACCAGGGTGGCGGCGGGCAGCGGCACGTCGTGGGCGACCACCGTGACGGTGGGCGCGGTCAGTTCGGTGATCGACAGGTTGGTGGTGCCGCCGGTGCCGCCCGGGCGGAACTGGCTGACGGTGGCGCTCACCGTGACCGAGTCGCCGACCGCGACCGAGGGCGCGCCGGCGGTGTAGACGTAGATGCCCTCGCTGGTGGCGGGGTCGTTGTCGGGCTGTGGGTCCTGGTACCAGAAGCCGTTGGGGCCGACGGCCGTCACCACGCCGGGCACGGCGCTGACCGCACTGCCGGCCAGCGGGGAGGTGCGGGCGGCGCCCTGGATGTCGTGGATGCGGGTGCCGCCGGGGTTCCCGCCCCCGCCGGTCGAGGAGGAGTTGCGCGGCCTGGGCGCGCCGATCGCGAAGTCCGCCGCGTTGTTGTCGGTGTCGGTGGCGCCGCCGCCCGCGCGCAGGGCGGCCGTGGTGTTCGACAGGTTGGCGGTCGGCGAGCCCTCGGCGGAGCCTGCGCTGCTGCCGTAGCCGACGAGGTCTTTCACTCCGGGCTGGCTCGCACAACCCGAACTGCAGGTCAGCGCCGTGCCGTTGGTGACGAGGGCGACCTTGCCGGAGGTCGCGGACATGGCGATCGTGCCGGTGGCGTCCGCCGCCGGCAGGGCGGCGCCCGCACCGGCCCCGGCGGCCTCCTGGACGAGGAAGTAGCGGCCGGGCGCGATCGTCCCGGAGAGGGTGGTCCGCGACCAGCTCGAACCGCCGGCCGAGGCGTACTGCACCGTCCAGCCGGTGACGGACACCGACGTGGTGCCGCGGTTGTACAGCTCGACGAAGTCGTTGGTGTACGGGGAACCGGAATTACCGCCACCGCCGTACACCTGGCTGATCACGATGTCGGGCGACACCGCCTGAGCCACGCCGCCGGGCAGCGCCACCAGCGCCGCCACCACGGCCGCGGCCGAGGCCGCCGCCAGTGTTCGGCGCCGGACTCGCGGCGTTCTCGGGGTGATCCGGGGATTCGGGGTGCTCTCCATGAGGCTTCCTCCTGACCACCGACCGGGCTCGTGGCCCGGCGGTGTGACCACGGATGGGAAAGGTTCGGCGCTGAGGTTGTAGCAGCGCCACCAGATCCCTACCGCCCGTACCGGGCAACGGCCAGACGTACGGCGGAAGAACGTTTCTACGCGCGACAAGTGGGAGGCCGAATTCCGGGTGGCTGGATGACAACGCCCGCTCCCCGCAGGGTCGCCGGCCCGACCGGGACACCAGAGGGCCCGGGTCCGGCAGCGCCCCCGCTGTCGGACCCGGGCCGGTCCGCGTCGCCCACCGGGTCTCAGCCCGGACGGTGCCGCACCGGCGCCGCCCGGGGCGGGCGCCGGCGCAGCGGAGCCAGTTCGCGTTCCAGGGTCCGCACGTCCAGCGCTATCCGGGACGCGATCTCACGCGGACCGGTGCCGGCCGGCAGACGGCGCGACCAGGAGCGGGGCTTGGCCGGGCCGTCCTGGACCATGTCGAAGTTCAGCCGCACCACGTCGGCGACGTCGACCAGGCTCACCAGGATCCTGGTGTCCGCGAGGTCGATGCTGACTTCGTTCCCGATGCACGAGCAGGCCACCAGGCCCTCGATGTCCTCCTCCGCCAGGTATCTGGCCAGGGGTACCGCCTTCCCCCGAACCAGAAACGGACGTTCCACCGGAGTCACCGGAACCGCCTCCTCCCCAGCAGCTGTACGGCGTCTCGGCCGCGGCGCAAGCACACCGCAACAGACCGGACCCGGCCTATGCTCCACCACAACCATCCGGTTCGCCAACTCGGTGTCTCACCAACTGAATTGGCCGAACGCACCGACCCGGCGCACCGGCGCACGCCGCGGCGCACCGAACCGCCCGACCTGCCGGACGGCAGGGGTGGGCGCACGGCCCCGGAACACGTGTGTGCCCGCCCGCACGAGGCGGACGGGCACAGCAGCGGTGGGCGGGAGGGTCGTGGCTCAGCGGCCGGCGCGGCCGTGCAGCACCAGGGAGCGGGTCAGCGCGAGCAGACCACCCGTGCAGAGCGCGGTGCGGAGCATGTTCACCGGCACCCAGCTGTCCGCGAACCTGGCCCGAACGGCGGCGAAGTCGTGGATCTGCGACGGATCGCCGGCCGCCGCCAGCTCGTTGTTCAGCGGGATGTTGACGCCCATGGTGACGATCAGCGCCACCACGTACAACACCGTCGCCGCGGCCGCCCACAGCGCCGCCTGGCGCCGGCCCGCCTTGTGCAGCAGCCAGGCCGCCAGGCCGGTAGCCGCGAAGGCACCGACGAAGACCAGGCCGAACAGCCCGTTCTCGATCGACTTGTTGATGTGCTGCATCGCCGTCACATAGGTACGGTCGTCCCCGGCCGCCAGGCCCGGCATGACCGACACGTCGAAGGCGAAGAACAGCCCCGCCATCAGGCCCATCGCGACGGTGGCACCCACCAGCAGCGGCCCCGCAGCCTTGCTCTGTCCGACGGCCTGCACCGAACTCCCCACCCCCACGCCCCCGATGGCCGACGGCGTCGTGTACGACAGCGGAACCGCGGTCTGATCCGAACGCATCTCAGGACCCTCTCACTCTTCCGGCCCCGCTGAGTGCGGCGCCGACGAACGTGGAACACTCGACACCGCCCACCGTGCGGCGAGCCGCGCAACAGAACCGCGACAACCGGAACCCCGGCCCCCGGGCGAGCACTTGCCGCACCTCGTCGTGCCGCGCCCGAACGGATCGGCCGGGGTTGCCGATGCCCGGCCGGCCCCGGGACCGGGGCCGGCGGCTCAGAGCACCGCGGCCAGGCCGCGCCGGTACCGCCGGTCCAGGACCGTCCGGCCGAGCAGCCGCACCGGAGCCGGGATGGTCGCCGAGACCGCCCGGACCGAGGCCGCGTCCGCGCCGTCGAACATCCAGGGCTGGAGATAGGTCATCACCTGGGTCGGTGCGCTCCCGATGATCCGGCGCTCGACCCGCAGGTACTCGTCCACCGGCAGGCCGGCCAGCGCCGGGAAGACCACCGGCTCCTCGTGCCGCAGGTGCTCGCGCACCAGGCTCTCGAACGCCTCGGCCGCCTCCGGCAGTTCGGCGCGCAGGCCGGAGCCGAGCACCCCGGCCACCCGGCGCATCGAGGCGTCCAGTGCCTCGTGGTCCTCCTCCAGTACCCCGCTGCCGTCGAAGCCCGCCACCCGGCCACGCAGGTACGGCCAGAGGATCTCGTCCTCGCTGTGGTGGTGCCAGTCGATCACCGCGCGCAGCCGCCCGAACCACTCCGCAAGCGCCGCGGAGGAGCCCGCCGCGCCGCGGCGCGCCGCGGCGGTCAGCCGTGCCGCGTCCCGGCGCATCGCGACGTGCATCAGGCCGAAGCCCTTGAGCTGCTCGGGCAGCGCGCGGAGCCCTTGCTCCGTCGACCAGAGCGTCGTGCCGTCCGTCATGACCAGACCTCCAGAGTCCGTTCGGATTCTCAACCAACGCCCGCCCGCAGGGGCGGCCGGTCCGAGCCGCCCGGGACGGGTCGGCTCACGCGTTCCACACGCCCGAGGCGGCGGCCTCGCGGGCGTAGTCGGCGAAGTCCCTCGGCTCACGGCCCAGCGCCCGCCGCACACCGTCGCCCAGCGACGCGTTGCGACCGTCCAGGATCATCGAGAACAGCTCCGCGAAGTCCGCCGGCAGCCCCGCCGCCTCCAACACCTCCCGGTACGCCTCCTGCGAGACCGCCTCGAACCGCACCTCACGCCCCACCGCCGCCGACAGCTCCACCGCCACGTCCGCGAACGACA
>NZ_JAHSQD010000959.1 GCF_020103755.1 Streptomyces sp. LS1784 | reverse complement strand
CGCTGCCTCGGTGGCCGCCGCGCAGTAGAGCCCCGGCCGCCCCTCCGCATCCCTACGACGCCCCGGTCCCACCCTCCCAACCTCCCCAGCGCCCCCGAGCCCCGTCAGCCGTCCGCCTACTCCACCCGCCCCGCCCACGTCACCTGCCCGCCGGCTACGCCACGGTACGGGTCCACCAGCAGGTACGGGCCTGCTCGACGAACCCGAGCTTGCGGTAGAGCGGTTCGCCGAGCGAGGTGGCGACCAGGGTGGCCGGGCGGTCCGGGTGCGCGTGGGCCAGAGCGGTCCGGAGGACGGCGCGGGCCACTCCCTGGCCGCGCCGGTCGGGCAGGGTGGCGACCCAGTACACGCCGGTGGCCCGGCCGTCGTCGTAGGTGAGGCAGGTGCCCGCCACCGCGCCGTCGACGCGGCCGAGCCAGCCCCGCCAGCCGGGTACGTCCAGCAGTTGTTCCGGGAGGGCCTCAGCCCGGACCCAGGGCTGTCGGGCGGGCAGCGGGAAACCCTCCACGATCGTCCGCTCGACCACGGCGAAGCTGTCGCCGTCCCGCGCCTCATCGACCGTCAGGACGCCGCCTCCGTGCGCCTCCGAGACCGCGGGCAGGACGGTGGTCGCCCCCTCGACCGGTCCGGGGTCCCGGACCATCACCGGCATGATCGGCATCCGGGTGGCCCCGAGGCCGGTGAGGTCGAGCCCGTCGTACGGGTCCTCCACGGTGCAGCGTATGGTCGACCAATCGGCCATCAGGTCGGCCAACTCCTGCTCGACCACGGCCGGTTCGTCGTAGGGACGGGTCACCACGATGCGGTGCGCATCGTCCGGGGTCCGGGCGCACCGGACCGCGGTCAGCCCCGGGCGGGTGCGGGACTGCCAGCCGTGGACGCGGGCTTGGGCGAGCCAGAAGGCGGCGGCGTTGTCGTTGGCCCGTTCGAGCCGGCTGTCGGTGTTCACGGCAGGACCGTAGCCCGGCGGTCCGGTTCCCGGTTCCGCCGTACCGGGCTTGGCCGGATGAAGCCTGGGAGGCGCATGACTTCTCCCCGTGCGCCCCCTCGTGCACCGCCGATTTTCGGTCAATTTCGCGCCGATCCCTCCCGCTTGGGCAAATCCGCAGCCCAGACCTGCCGGCCGGGTGCACCGGAGGCGGACGCCCCAGGAACCGCCCCGCGACAACCAGCCACCGTTGCCCCGGCCCTCTTCCCAGAAAGGTCGACGGGTGCCACGCTTCGTGATCGAATGCATCACGCCAAATTGCCATGTCGACATAGCGTCGGATGGTGAACTTGTCACAACGGCAATGGTCCACCCGATAGATTTCGATCTTGGCTAGCAGTGCCGCACCACCCACACCACACCACCGAGGGGGCTTGAGCGCCTTGAGCAGGGTGAGCAGGAGCGACGCGGGTCCTGACAGCGGCCAGGCGGCGGCCGGCAGCGCGGGTCGGTCCGCGAGAAGCACTGGCACCACCGCGATCGCCGCCACCACCCGCATCTCCGGCACTCCGGGCGCCGCCTCGCACTCCTCGTACTCCGCAGTGCCCTCCCCCGGGGCGGGCGCCGGCGTCGGCCCCGGTGCGGCACCGACCACCGCCGACCACGGCGCGGCGACGCCCTACGGCGCCCAGTCCCCCTACGGAGGCCAGCCCGCCTTCGGCGGACCGTCCCACGGCGGACAGCCCGTCAGTCGAGGGATCGTCAGCACCGTTCCGGCCTACGGCGGCGAGCACCCGGGCCATTCCGGCCACCCCGGGCACCTCGCCCATTCCGGCCATCCCGGCTACGGCGGCGGCACCCCGGGTCTGAACGGCGCCCCCGGCGCCACCCCCGGGCCGGGCGGCGGTCCGCTCGGCGGCCTCGCGCTCGGCGCCACCTCC
>NZ_JAHSQD010000958.1 GCF_020103755.1 Streptomyces sp. LS1784 | reverse complement strand
GCCGGCACCGGGGCCAGCGGCGCCGCCGGCTCGGACAGCGACACGAGCCGCTGACCGGCCGGTTGCCCCCAGGCCTGCGCGGGCTGCTCCACCGGCGCGGCCTGGTAGTCGGCGTACTCGGCGGCGGGCGGGGCCGCGACCTCGCTGCTGAGCAGCTCGGCCGGCAGCAGCACCACGGCCCGCACGCCCCCGTACGGGGAGACCGAGTCGACGGAGACCCGGAAGCCGTAGCGGGCGGCCAGCATGCCGGAGACGGCGAAGCCGAACTTCGGGGGGTTGCCCAGGCTGGTGAGGCTGATCGGCGCACCCGGGTTCAGGAGCACCGCCGCGCGGTCCTTCTCCTCCTGGCCCATGCCGAGGCCGGCGTCGTCGATGATCAGGCAGACACCGGTGGGGACGGCCTGGACGCTGACCTCCACCGGGGTGTCCGGGGCGGAGTAGTTGGTCGCGTTGGCGAGCAGCTCGGACAGCACGACGGCGATGGGCTCGACGACCTTGCTGGCGAGCGAGACGCTGACCCGGGAGTGGATCCGCACCCGGTCGAAGTGCCGGATCCGGCCCTGGGCGCTGCGGACCACGTCGTAGACCGAGGCGACGCTCTCACGGCGGCCCAGCCAGCCGCCGCAGAGCACCGCGATGCCCTGGGCGCGCCGGCCGAACTGGCTGTTCGTGTGGTCGATCGTCATCAGGTCGGCGAGGATCTGCGGGCTGTCGCCGTACTTCCGCTGCACCTTGTCGATGACGACCTGCTGCTCGTCGGCCAAGCCCTGCAGCGTCCGCATCGCCGCCTTGAGGACGGCCTTGGTGTCCTCCTCGGCGTCCCGTCGGACGGCCGTCAGCTCGGACGCGTGCTGGCCCTGCATGCGGTCGTGCAGCACGGCGAGCTCGTCGCGCTGCCGCTGTGCCAGGGCACTCTCCTCCTCCAGGGCGGCGTTGCGCCGCCGCAGGGCGAGGTTCGTCCTGCGGGCTTGGAGGGCCGCTCCGACGGCTGCGAGCATCACCACGATGAAGACCCAGAAAAAGGGTTCCTGCACAAATGACGTCATGAAACTCTCTTCAGGTGGCATCGCGTGGAGCCGGTCCGGGCCCCAAAGCGCGAATGGGACTGGCGGCCTGAACCTCTCCGAAAGACACCTGATGTCACATCACATCGAAGTGCTTTGCGGCACGAGACCTGCGGCGACGCCTATCGCGGAGTCAGCCTACTGCAACTCATGCCATGTCAGAACAGATACCAAAAAGGGCAGTTGGGTCTAAATTCGACGACCCGCCGGGGACTCTGGTGGCGATTGGCGAAGTTTGTGATGCCGCGTTAACCACAGGGGCACATTCCGATCACACCCGCGTTCACGCGCAGAGTGATTTCCCCGTCACGCTCCGGAATTCTCCGCCCGCCGGAATACGGCGGAGGGCCCCGCGAACCGGGCGGTTCACGGGGGCCCTCCGCGGCCGGTCGGCCGGTCAGACGCACTTCAGGTCGCGGTTCACCACGGCCATGCCGGTGACCTTGCCGGCGTCCACGGTGAACTCGTACTGCCAGCCCTGCTGACCCTCGACCGGGAACACGTACTTGCCGCTCTTGGCCGGCTGGAGGCCCTTGGCGCCGTACGCCTGCTGGAGCGCCTCCAGGGTGGAGCCGGCGCCGAGGCCCTCGGCCGTCCTCGCCTCCGCCGGGGCCACCAGCTCGCGCAGGCCCCCCGCGGCGAACGAGACCCGGCCGGTGGACAGGTACGCCTTCTCCTTGGTCTCCCGCGCCACCATCACGTCGACCAGGGCCTGCGTCGAGTCCGCGATCGCCTTGGCGGCGGCTGCCGAGTCCTGGGCCGCCGCGGCCGAGCCGGCGGCGGCGGCCGCGGCGTCCTTCGCGGAG
>NZ_JAHSQD010000957.1 GCF_020103755.1 Streptomyces sp. LS1784 | reverse complement strand
ACCAGCAGTCGCGGGAGGCGGAGGTCGCCCGGCGGACGGCCGAACTGGACGCCCGGGTCGAGGAGTTGAGGGGGCTGCTGGCCGCCGGGCTGGCCGCGCCGGCCTTCGGTCCGCAGGCCCTGCTGGCGCCGCAGCCGGTGCCGCCGTTCGACCCGGGGCCGCTGGGCGAGCCGGTGCCGATGCCGGACCAGTCCTCGGCCCGGTACTTCGTGCCGCCGCCGGACCAGGTCCAGGCCCGCAACCCGGGTGTGCGGCAGCAGTACGAGCAGTACCTGGCGCAGGCCCGTGCCCGGTTCGAGCAGGACTGGTACGCCGCGCAGGCCCGGGAGGCCGACCGGCAGCACCGGCTGGCCGCGTACCACCAGGAGTACCTGACCCGGGTCGAGCAGTCCCGGCGGCAGCAGGAGGAGCTCGGCGCCCGGACCGAGGAGCTGCTGCGCCGGCTGCGGGCGGGTGAGCCGGAGGCGGTGCAGGAGTACTTCACGGCCGGCCTGTACGCCTCGGCGGCCTGGCCGGAAGGCTTCCCGCACCGGCTGGCGGCGGCCTTCGACGCCGGGAGCCGCCAGCTGGTGGTGGACTGGGAGCTGCCCGGGCCGGACGTGGTGCCGGCCGCCGCCCGGGTGCGGTACGTGAAGACGGACGACCGCGAGGCGGAGGTGGCCCGTCCGGCGACGGAGCGCAAGGCGCTGTACCGGGAGGTGCTGGCGCAGTCGGCGCTGCGGGTGGCGGCGGAGCTGTTCCGGGCGGACCGGGACGGGCTGCTGGACTCGGTGGTGCTGAACGGCTTCGTCCTCGGCATCGACCCGGCGACCGGCCGGGAGGCCGAACGCTTCCTCTCCACCCTGACCGCCACCCGGGCCGGCTTCGCCGCCCTGGCGCTGGACCGGGTGGCCCCGGTGGAGTGCTTCCAGGGCCTGGGCGGCCGGCTGTCGGCGCGCCCGGAGCGGCTGGACGAGGTGCGCCCGGACCGGCGACCGGAGAGCATCGGCGGGAGCCTGGCCGGACACGGCGGCGAGGACGAGCCGGACCTCTTCGCGATGGACCCGCTGGACTTCGAGGACCTGATCGCCGAGCTGTTCCGGCTGCGCGGCTTCCGGGTGATGACCACGGCCCGCAGCGGCGACGTCGGGGTGGACGTGGTGGCCGAGGACCTGGACCCGGTGACCGGCGGCAAGATCGTGATCCAGGCGAAGCGCTACAAGAAGACCGTTCCGCCGACGGCGGTGCGCGACCTGGAGTCCACCGTCCGCCACCACGGCGCGATCAAGGGCATCCTGGTCACCACCGCGGGGTTCGGCCGCGGCTCGTACAGCTACATCGAGGGCAAGCCGCTGACCCTGGTGAGCGGCCCGGAGCTGGTCGCCCTGCTCGCCGAGCAGGGCCTGCGCGGCCGGCTCGGCGACGGTGCCTCCGGCGCTGCCACGGCTGCGGACGACAAGCCCGAGGAGGCCGGCGAGACCGCCCTCACGGTGAGCTGGCAGAGCCGGACGGCCGGCGGGGACGCGGTGGAGCTGGACGTCACCGTCTTCCTGTGCGCCGGCGGCCGGGTGCTGAGCGACGAGCACTTCGTGTTCTTCAACAGCCCGCAGGACCCGGACGGCGCCGTCCGGCTGCATCCGACCCACTCGGTGCCGGGCCGGCCGACCCGGGCGGTCCGGCTGGCCCTGGACCTGCACCGGCTGCCGGCCGCCGTCGAGGAGGTGGTGGTCGCCGTCTCCACCGAGGAGGAGGAGCACCCGGCGCTGCCGCTCGGCTATGTGCACGGGCTGGCTCTCGCCGCCGCGTACGGGCCGGGCGCGGGTGGCCCGGGCGCCTGGTCGGGCCCGACCGGCGGGGTCCCGGACAGCGCGATGCTGCTCGGGGCGTTCCGCCGG
>NZ_JAHSQD010000956.1 GCF_020103755.1 Streptomyces sp. LS1784 | reverse complement strand
GGGTCGCTCGCGTCCAGGGCGAGGTGCTCGACGCCGGGGACGGCCGGCCCGGCGGGGCGTCCGGCGCGGGTGACGACCCGGACCTCGTGGCCCTGCTCGGCCAGCAGGCGGGCGGTGGCGGCCCCGGCGGGCCCGTGTCCGACGACCAGGTGGAAGCTCATCCGCCACACCCTAGCGGCGGCCTCCGACAGGCATGAGGCGCGGCGGAGCCTGGTGCAACCCGTTGTCGGCGGGGGAGGTCAGGGGGCCGGCAAATAACTGGTACGGCAATCGTAAAAGTGGATCTATGCTGTCGGTCATTCATGATCCCTTCACACGAAGCAGGTTTGCTCTCGATGAAGCTGCCCCGGGTGTCCGCCGTCGTCGCGGCCGCCGTCCTGGCCCCCGCCGTCCTCTTCCCCGCCACGGCCTCGGCCGCCGACGCCCCGAAGCCGACCGGCGTCTCCGGTCCCGACACCGGGTCGGACTCCGTCAAGGACGTCGCGCCCGAGGACGGCGACGGGCAGGAGCAGCGTGACCGCGCCGAGGTCGAGCGCATCCTCGCGGGCTCGCCGAGCTGGTCCAAGGTGCGCGAGAACGCGGCGAAGGCCCTCAAGGGCGGCGCCGCCGAGCTGCGGCACTTCCTGACGGTCGAGCTGGACGAGAGCCGCCAGACCGACAACCGGGTGAGGGTCGCCCAGATCGAGGACCGCGGCGGCCCGGCCGTGAAGAAGGCCGCAGACCAGGCGCTGCGAGGCACCTACCAGGACGTCCTCGACTTCCTGGCGACCGGCCAGTACACGGCCCGTGCCGAGGACGAGGACCGCGCCAAGGTCGAGGCCATCCTCGCCGATCCGCAGAGCGGCCGCGGGGTGCGCGAGGCGGCCGAGAAGGCGCTCAAGGGCGGTGCCGCCGAGCTGCGGCACTTCCTGGAGGTCGAGCTCGACGAGCAGCGGAAGAGCGACAACCGGGTCAAGACCGCCCAGATCTACAGCGCCGGCGGCCCGGCCGTGCAGAAGGCCGCCAGGGCCGCCCTCAACGGCACCTACCAGGACGTCCTCGACTTCCTGGCGACCGGCCAGTACACGGCCCGTGCCGAGGACGAGGACCGCGCCAAGGTCGAGGCCATCCTCGCCGACCCGCAGACCGGCCCCGGGGTGCGCGAGGGCGCCGAGAAGGCCCTCAAGGGCGGCGCCGCCGAGCTGCGGCACTTCCTGACCGCCGAGCTGCCCAAGCTGCGCGGCGACGACAACCGGGTCAAGCTCTCCCAGCTCATGAACACCGGCGGCCCGGCCGTGCGCGAGGCGGCCGGCAAGGCGCTGGACGCCGGCACCGACGAGGCCGTCGAGGCCTTCCTCAACGGCGGCTTCGCCAAGGCCCAGTTCGAGGACGACCGGGTCGAGGTGCTGCGGGTCATCGCCGACCCGGCGACCGGCCCGTACACCGCCGCGGCCGCCCAGAAGGCCCTGGACGGCACCGCCGCCGACGTGCGGCGCTTCCTGACCACCGGACTGCCCGCGCTGCGCGCCAGCGACAACCGGGTCAAGGTCTCGCAGATCGCCGAGACCGGCGGCCCGGCGGTGCACAAGGCCGCCCTGGCCGCGCTGGAGGGCAGCGACGCGGACATCACGGCCTTCCTCAAGGAGGGCTGGGCCAAGGCCCGCGCCGAGGACGAAGCCGCGGCGGCCAAGCCCGGCAACGGCAACGGTACGGGCACCGACGGTTCCGGGCAGCAGCCGCAGACCGTCCAGCCCGCCGGCCTCACCGAGACCACCGACACCGGGACCACCACCACCCGTACGGGCACCGGCACCACCGGCTCCGGCGCGCTCGCCTCCACCGGCAGCGACGGGCTCGGCTGGGAGGCCGGCGGCGCCGCCGCGGCCCTCGCCGCAGGC
>NZ_JAHSQD010000955.1 GCF_020103755.1 Streptomyces sp. LS1784 | reverse complement strand
CCTACGGCCGGGAGGTGCCCCCACCCCAGTGGCTCCCTCCTCCGCCTTGCGATGCACGCACCCCAACGCTGCCCTGCCCGCCCTCCGGGCGGACGACGGGAGTTCGACGACAGGCCCTGGCCCTGTCGTCGAACTCCCGTCTGCGGGCCGCGCCGCCCGGACGCCGGGCGGGCTGCGGCAGGCCTCCCGGTCCTACTTCTGCTCGTAGACGCCCGGGGCGTCCAGGACCAGGCTCGCCATCGGGGCGCGGGTGGTCCAGCCCATCGTGCGGTAGAGCGCCTGGCCGTCCACGGTGGCGACCAGGATGCCGGTACGGGCGCCGGCCTCGTGCCCGGCGGCCAGCAGGGTGTGCATCACCAGCGCGCCCAGGCCCCGGCGGCGGTGCTCGGGTACGGTGCCGATCATGTCCGGCACCAGCACGCGGCCGGCTCCGGTGTCGGCCAGACCGGCCTGGCCGCGCGCGGCCAGGTGCCCGGCGTCGGTGCGCACCAGGGCCTTGACGACTCCGCCCCGGATCCAGCTGGTCACGGTGTACCCGGCGCGCGGCTCGGGCCGGTCGGCGGTGACCGGGCCGGTCATCAGGAACCCGGGGGCGTCCAGGCGCCACCGCTCGTCCAGCCAGGGGCGCACGGTCGCGTCCTCGGCGAACAGCTTCAGCCAGGTGTTCGGCGCGGTGACGCTCTCGGCGAGCTTGCGGACCTCGGCCTCGGTCGGCTCCGGCAGCACGTGCCGGCCCACCTCGCCGGTCGGCGCGCCGACGTCGATGCTCCAGCCCCAGGGCTGGTCCACCGGCTCGGCGGAGCCGCGCGACACGGCCCAGCCCGCGATCCACATCCGGACCAGCCCCCTGATGTCCGGGTCCTGCATGAGCCCACCCCCGTGTGTAATAGCTGTTATGGACTTTCGTACCTTACCGACGTCGAGGGGCGTCTGCCCAGTAGGATTTCCGGGTTCACCGCGCCGCCCGGCGCCCAGCTGCTGGAAGGACCCCGGAACGTGCGCGAGACCGAGTCGCCGCAGGACCCCACGGCGGCTGCGCCGACCCCGCTCCGGTCCGACTGCGGCAGCTGCTTCGGGCTCTGCTGCGTCGCCCTGCCGTTCGCGGCCGGTACCGACTTCGCCATGAACAAGGCGGCCGGCAGCCCCTGCCGCAACCTCCAGGCCGACTTCAGCTGCGGCATCCACGCGCGGCTGCGCGACCGGGGCTTCCAGGGCTGTACCGTCTACGACTGCTTCGGCGCCGGGCAGCGGGTCTCCCAGGTGACCTTCGGCGGCCGCAGCTGGCGCGAGGAGCCGGACAGCGCCAAGGCGATGTTCGACGTCTTCCCGATCGTGCGGCAGCTGCACGAACTGCTCAGGTACCTCACCGAGGCGCTCACCTTCACCGCTGCCCGTCCCGTCCACGACGAGCTGCGGCAGGCGCTGGCGGAGACCGACCGGCTGGCCGGCGGCACCCCCGAGGAGATCCTCGCCGTCGACGTCCCGGCCCACCGGCAGCGGGTCAGCGAGCTGCTGCTGCGCGCCGGCGAACTGGTCCGCGCCGCCGTTCCGCACCGCCGCGAGCACCGGGGCGCCGACTTCTTCGGCGCCCGCCTGCGCGGCGCCGACCTGAAGGGCGCCAACCTGCGCGGCGCCCTGCTCGTCGCGGCCGACCTCGCTGGCGCGGACCTGCGCCTCGCCGACCTGATCGGCGCCGACCTACGGGACGCCAACCTGGCCGGCGCGGACCTCACCACGGCGCTCTTCCTCACCCAGGCCCAGCTCGACGCGGCCCGCGGCGACGCCACCACCCGACTCCCGGACGGCCTCGTCCGGCCCGCCCACTGGCCCGAGGCCGCCCCGGCGCCGACGGCCGGGGCCAGGGTCGGAGCCGGACCCC
>NZ_JAHSQD010000954.1 GCF_020103755.1 Streptomyces sp. LS1784 | reverse complement strand
GGCGGCGCCGACGGTGCCTCACCGCGGGGCTCGGTGCGCGGCTTGGCGGCGGAGCGGCGGCGGCCCGGGATGGCCCGCAGCGCCTCGCCGATGTCGGCCACCTCGACCACCTTCATGCCCGGCGGCACCTTGCCCGGGTCCGGCGGGACCAGGGCGTGGGTGAAGCCCAGCCGGTGCGCCTCGGCGAGCCGCCGCTGCACACCCGTCACCCGCCGCACCTCGCCCGCCAGGCCGACCTCGCCGATCGCCACCAGGTTGCTGGGCAGCGGGGTGTCGGTGGAGGAGCTGGCCACCGCGAGCGCCACCGCGAGGTCGGCGGAGGGCTCGGTCAGCTTCACCCCGCCGACCGTCGCGGTGTAGATGTCCTGCTTGCCGAGCTTCACCCCGCCGTGCCGCTCGACCACGGCCAGGATCATCGCGATCCGGGGGGACTCCAGACCCGAGGTGGTGCGGCGCGGGGAGGGGATCTGCGAATCCACCATCAGCGCCTGCACCTCGGCCACCAGCGGGCGCTTGCCCTCCAGGGTGACGGTGAGGCAGGTGCCCGGGACGGGCTTGTCACGCCTGGTCAGGAAGAGGCCGGACGGGTCGGCCAGGCCGACGATGCCCTCGTCGTGCAGCTCGAAGCAGCCCACCTCGTCGGTGGCGCCGTAGCGGTTCTTGACCCCGCGGATGAGCCGCAGCCGGGCGTGCCGGTCCCCCTCGAAGCTCAACACCACGTCCACCAGGTGCTCCAGCAGCCGCGGGCCGGCGATCTGGCCGTCCTTGGTGACGTGGCCGACCAGCAGGGTGGCCATGCCGCGCTCCTTGGACGCCCGGATCAGCGCGCTCGCCACCTCCCGGACCTGGGCCGGGCCGCCGGGGGCGCCGTCCAGCTCGGCGGAGGCGATGGTCTGCACCGAGTCCAGGATCAGCAGGCCGGGGTTGACCGCCTCGATGTGCCCGAGCACCGCGCCGAGGTCGGACTCGGCGGCGAGGTAGAGGTGTTCCGAGAGGGCGTTGATCCGGTCCGCGCGCAGCCGGACCTGGCCGGCCGACTCCTCGCCGGTGACGTAGAGCGTGCGGTGCTGCGCGGTGGCCGCCTTGGCGGCGACGTCCAGCAGCAGGGTGGACTTGCCGACGCCGGGCTCGCCGGCCAGCAGCACCACCGCGCCGGGCACCAGGCCTCCGCCGAGCACCCGGTCCAGCTCCGGCACGCCCGTCGAGCGGGCCGTCGCGACCTGGCCGTCCACCTGGGCGATCGGGCGGGCGGGCGCGCTGACCGGACCGGCGGCCGTGGTGCGGATCGGCACCGCGCCGTACTCCTCGACCGTGCCCCAGGCGTTGCACTCCGGGCAGCGGCCGACCCACTTGGGCAGCTGGTTGCCGCACTCGGTGCAGCGGTACGCCGGGCGGGGCTTGGCGGTGGTCTTGGAACGCGGAGGCATGCGGCCCACCGTAGCGCCTGGGTGTGACAACGACGGCCCGCCCGCGGGCTCGCCCCGCGTCCACACAGATGGGCGATGTTGTTACCCGAAAGAAGTACATACGCGGCGAACGGCCGGGGTCAGCCGTGCACGGTCTCTACCGTCGGACGGGTGACAACGAGAACTGTTGGGCCGACCGGGGCGGGCAGGCCGGGTGAACCGACCGGGCCCGGTGAACCGAACGGGCCGGCCGGACCGAAGGCCGCCGCCGCGCTCGTGGCGTACGACCGGCAGGTGGACGGCCTGTTCACCTACTGCCTCTCGGTGCTCTGCGAGCACGACGCGGCCGCCGACGCCCTGGGCGAGGTCCGCGAGCTGGCGCGGCGGCACGGCGCCCGGCTGGCCGAGCCCGGGCTGCTGCGCGCCTGGCTGTTCTCACTGGCCCGGTACTGCTGCCTGCGCCGGCTCGCGGGC
>NZ_JAHSQD010000953.1 GCF_020103755.1 Streptomyces sp. LS1784 | reverse complement strand
CGACGGGCCGGCCGCGCTGCACCGCCGGCTCGCCGCCGTGCTGCCGGAGCTCGCGGCCACGCTGGCGGCGGCGGACGGCACCCGACCGGTCCGGCTGCCGTTCTGGGGCCCGTGGGCACTCACCCTCGACGACCTGCTGGCCACCCGGACGATGGAACTGGCCGTCCACGGCGACGACCTGGCGGTCAGCGTCGGGGTGCCGGGCCCCGAACTCCCACCGGAGACCGCCGAGTCGGTGATCGGCCTGCTGGCCCGGCTGGCCGTGCGGCGGCACGGCCAGGCGGCGGTGCTGCGCATGCTCAGCCGCGCCGAGCGGGCGCCCGGGAGCATCGCGGCGTTCTGAGCCCCCTTCGTCCTGAACACCTGCCCGGGGCCGTCAGTGGTCGCGGCGGTGGATCGCGACCGCCGCGACGGCGACCGAGGCCAGCGACCACACCGCGAAGGTGACCCAGGAGCCCGCGACGGTGGCCGGATACTCGGACGGGCGCAGGCCCGCCAGGGTGGTCCGGGCCAGGCGCTGCCAGGCGGGCAGCGGCAGGGCGTGCAGCAGGTCGGCGCTCCAGCGGTAGCGCTCGGTGACCAGCGACGGGACGAAGAACAGCACCACGACGGTGCCCACCACGGCGCCCGCGCTGTGCCGGATCAGGGTGCCGAGGCCGAGCCCGACCAGCGCGCAGACCGGGCCGAACAGCACCGCCGCCGCGACGTACCGCAGCGCGGTCGGGTCGGTGACGGACTGCCCGATGCCCACCTCGGACAGGATCGCCTGGCTC
Source organism: Streptomyces sp. LS1784 (assembly GCF_020103755.1). GTDB lineage: Bacteria > Actinomycetota > Actinomycetes > Streptomycetales > Streptomycetaceae > Kitasatospora. Next base: position 1,111 of record NZ_JAHSQD010000953.1, on the reverse strand, counting down.
GCGCCGAAGGAGACGCCGACGGTGAGCACCCCGTAGCCGAACAGCACGGCGGCCAGCACGCAGGCCTTGGCGGCGAGCACCGCCCGGCGATCGGGCACGGCCGCCAGCGTCGTGCGGATCAGCCCGGTCGCGTACTCGCCCGCGATGACGATCGCGCCGAGGCCGCCCGCGACCAGCATCAGGATGTCGGCGGAGGCGACGTTGAACGCGTCGTTCAGCGCCACCTGCGCCATGCCCGCCGGATCGCCCTCGCCCGGCATGTAGTGGTCGCGGGTGTACAGCGCGGACTTCAGGTTGGCGGCGACGATCGCCAGGGCGCTGAGGCCGAGCACCCAGGAGATCGAGCGCAGCGACCAGAACTTGATCCACTCGGCGGCCAGCAGGTCGCCGAAGCGGGCGCGCGGCTCGGCGCGGGTGTGGGCGGGCGTGGTGCTCGACGCGGTGTTCAACGGGGCTCTCCGGCGGGGTACTCGACGCTGTCGGCGGTCAGGTCCATGAACGCCTCCTCCAGGGAAGCGCCCCGGGTGGTCAGGGCGTGCAGCAACAGGCGGTGTTCCAGGGCGAGTTCGCCGATCCGGGTGGCGTCCAGGCCGGTCACCGCGAGGGCGCCGTCCGGGCCGGGCCGTACGATTGCGCCGGCCGCCGTCAACACGGCCGCCAGCCGGTCGGGTTCGGCGGCTCGGACGGTGACGGTGGCCCGGCCGGTCCGGGCGGCGAACTCGGTGAGGCTCTCGTCGGCGAGCAGCCGGCCGCGTCCGATCACCACCAGGTGGTCGGCGGTGTGCTCCATCTCGGCCATCATGTGGCTGGAGACGAAGACCGTGCGTCCCTCGGCGGCGAGCCGCCGGAACAGCCCGCGCACCCAGAGCACGCCCTCCGGGTCCAGCCCGTTCAGCGGCTCGTCGAAGAGCAGCACCGGCGGGTCGCCGAGCAGCGCGCCGGCGATGCCGAGCCGCTGCTTCATGCCCAGCGAGTAGCCGCGGATCCGGCGCCCGGCCGCTTCGGCGAGCCCGACCTCGTGCAGCACCTGCTCGACCCGTGCGGCCGGGATCGCGTTGGCGCGGGCCAGCGCCCGCAGCTGGGCCCGGCCGGTGCGCCCGCCGTGCGCGTC
>NZ_JAHSQD010000952.1 GCF_020103755.1 Streptomyces sp. LS1784 | reverse complement strand
GCCGCCGAGGCTCCGGCCGTCGAGGCGCCCGCCGTGGGGGCCCCCGCCGCCGGTCCGGAGACCGAGGGCGAGTGGGAGGAGGACGGCCGTCCGTCGCGCCGTCGTCGTCGTGGCGGCCGTCGCCGTCGCCGTGGCGAGGCCGAGGACTTCGAGGCGGCCGAGGCCGCCGAGACCGAGCAGCCCGCTGCCGAGGAGCCGGCCGAGGCCGTCTCCGAGGAGGAGGGCGAGGAGGACGACGAGCTGGCCGCCGGCCTGTCCTCGTCGCGCCGCCGCCGTCGCCGTCGCCGCCGCAGCGGTGAGACCGGTGCCGTCGAGACCGCCGAGACCACCGAGGACGGCGTCCGCACGGTGGTGAAGGTGCGCGAGCCGCGCCGCCGTTCCACCGAGCCGTCCTTCGACCCGGACGAGGTGCAGTCCATCAAGGGCTCGACCCGTCTGGAGGCCAAGAAGCAGCGCCGCCGCGAGGGTCGCGAGCTGGGCCGCCGCCGGGTGCCGATCATCACCGAGGCCGAGTTCCTGGCCCGCCGGGAGTCGGTCGAGCGCGTCATGGTGGTGCGCCAGAGCGGCCAGCGCACCCAGATCGGCGTGCTTGAGGACGGCGTGCTGGTCGAGCACTACGTCAACAAGGAGCAGGCCACCTCGTACGTCGGCAACGTCTACCTGGGCAAGGTCCAGAACGTGCTGCCGTCGATGGAGGCCGCCTTCGTCGACATCGGCAAGGGCCGCAACGCGGTGCTGTACGCCGGTGAGGTCAACTTCGGTGCGCTGGGCGGCCACGGCGGCCCGCGCCGGATCGAGTCGGTGCTGAAGTCCGGCCAGTCCGTGCTGGTGCAGGTCTCCAAGGACCCGATCGGCCACAAGGGCGCCCGCCTGACCAGCCAGATCTCGCTGCCCGGCCGCTACCTGGTGTACGTGCCCGAGGGCTCGATGACCGGCATCTCGCGCAAGCTCCCGGAGAACGAGCGCGCCCGGCTGAAGCAGATCCTCAAGAAGATCGTCCCGGACGACGCGGGCGTCATCGTGCGCACCGCGGCCGAGGGCGCCTCCGAGGAGGAGCTGACCCGCGACGTCCAGCGCCTCCAGCAGCAGTGGGAGGACATCCAGAAGAAGGCCGCGACCGGCAACGCCCCGGCGCTGCTGTACGGCGAGCCGGACATGACCGTCCGGGTCGTCCGCGACATCTTCAACGAGGACTTCAGCAAGGTCATCGTCTCCGGCGACGAGGCGTGGAAGACCATCCACGAGTACGTCTCCAACGTGGCCCCGGACCTTGCCGAGCGGCTCCAGCGGTGGACCTCCGAGGTGGACGTGTTCGCCACCTACCGGATCGACGAGCAGCTGATGAAGGCGCTGGACCGCAAGGTCTGGCTGCCCAGCGGCGGTTCGCTGGTGATCGACCGCACCGAGGCGATGGTCGTCATCGACGTCAACACCGGGAAGTTCGTCGGCCAGGGCGGCAACCTGGAGGAGACGGTCACCCGGAACAACATCGAGGCGGCCGAGGAGATCGTGCGCCAGCTGCGGCTGCGCGACCTCGGCGGCATCATCGTGATCGACTTCATCGACATGGTGCTGGAGTCCAACCGCGACCTGGTGCTGCGCCGCCTGCTGGAGTGCCTGGGCCGGGACCGGACCAAGCACCAGGTGGCCGAGGTCACCTCGCTGGGCCTGGTCCAGATGACCCGCAAGCGGGTCGGCCAGGGTCTGCTGGAGTCCTTCTCCGAGCCGTGCGTGCACTGCAACGGCCGCGGCGTGATCGTCCACATGGAGCAGCCGAGCGTCCACGTCCACGCCCCCGTGGCGGCGGGCGAGGCCGCCTCGGGCGGCGGCAAGCGCCGCCGCCGGGGCAAGGGCGGCGCGGGCCACGAGGAGCCGCAGGCCGTCGAG
>NZ_JAHSQD010000951.1 GCF_020103755.1 Streptomyces sp. LS1784 | reverse complement strand
GGCTCGGCCGGCACCGGCTCGCGCGGCCGCACCGGCACCGCCGGCGTCGGCCGGGGGCGCACCCGGACCGCACCCAGCCCCGGCTACGAGACCGAGCACAACCCGATCATGGAGCTGGTCGAGCGGGCCCAGGCCGGCGAGAGCGAGGCCTTCGGCCGGCTCTACGACCACTACGCGGACACCGTCTACCGCTACATCTACTACCGGGTCGGCAGCCGGGCCACCGCCGAGGACCTCACCAGCGAGACCTTCCTGCGCGCCCTGCGCCGGATCGGCACCTTCACCTGGCAGGGCCGGGACTTCGGCGCCTGGCTGGTCACCATCGCCCGCAACCTGGTCGCCGACCACTTCAAGTCCAGCCGCTTCCGGCTGGAGGTCACCACCGGCGAGATGCTCGACTCCAACGAGTGCGAGCGCAGCCCCGAGGAGTCGGTGCTGGAGTCGCTCTCCAACGCCGCGCTGCTGGACGCGGTGCGCCGGCTGAACCCGCAGCAGCAGGAGTGCGTCACCCTCCGCTTCCTGCAGGGGCTCTCGGTGGCGGAGACAGCCCGGATCATGGGCAAGAACGAGGGCGCCATCAAGACCCTCCAGTACCGCGCCGTCCGCACCCTGGCCCGGCTGCTCCCGCCCGACGCGCGATGAGCCGGCCCGGGGACGGCGCCGCCGCCCGATGGCCCGGCCGGCCGTCACCGTCCACGCCCGGCCGACACGTCAGGGTGAACGGTCGGTCCGATGATCAGCCGTGCGTAACCGACCGCCCGCACCGCTCGTTGGCCAGCGTGCAAGCCCCCACCGGGCGTACGGTCAAGTCGAATTGCGGCCTATCACCCGATGGAGTGGCTTTGGCCAGCCGGGGCAACCGTCCGGCAGGCCGGGGTGTCGACAACGACGAAGGGAGGTGTGGCCCGTGACGGCAAACGTGCTGGAGCACCGGCGGGCGAAGGCCTTCGCCGAGGCGCTGGAGGCCCACCAGGCGGAGCAAAGCGCTGCGGCCAACGCCGAATCGGACAACGCCACTGCCACCGGCGCCGGTTCGGTCGCAAGGGCCGAACTGGTCGGCCTGACCGACGCGCTGCGGGCGCTGCCCGGGCCGGTGCTGGACCGGGAGGTCCGCACGGTCCAACGCGCCCAGCTGATGGCCGCGTTCGAGCAGGCCTTCGCCGACGGGACGGGCACCCCGGTGCCCCGCCAACGCCGCCACCGGGCGATCCGGACGGCGCCGCGCGGCCGCTGGAGCCGCCGGTTCGCGATCGGCGGACTGGTCGCCGGGCTCGCCGTGGGCAGCCTGGCCGGCGCCGCCGCGGCCAGCTCCAACGCCCTCCCCGGGGACACGCTGTACGGCCTCAAGCGCGGGCTGGAAGGACTCCGGCTCGACTTCGCGGGCTCCGACTCCGAACGCGGCGAACTGCTGCTCGACAACGCGGCCACCCGGCTCGGCGAGGCCAAGACCCTGGTCGGCCGCACCGGTCCGGCCGGCGCGCTCAGCCCGGCCACCGTCGAACAGGTCCGCCGCGCCCTGGACGACATGCACGCCGACGCCCTCAAGGGCCGCGAGCTGCTGCGTTCGGTCTACCGCAGCAACGGCTCGCTCGACCCGATGCGGGCCCTGGCCGGGTTCGCCCACGACGAGGACGGCCGGTGGAGCGAGCTGCAGGGCAGGCTGCCCGTCCAGCTCACCCGGCAGGCCGACCTGGTGAACCGGCTCTTCGACGACATAAGCGAGGACGTCGCGCCCCTGCGCCTGGTCCTGCCCCCCGCCGAGAGCGGTGGCACGGCCGGCTCCGGAGCGGGCGACGGTTCGTCCGGCTCGACCGGGGGTTCCCCGGCCGGCTCCCCCGCGGCCGGCTCCGGCACCACGGCCGGCGCCGACAGGGCCCCGGGCTCCGGCGCCGG
>NZ_JAHSQD010000950.1 GCF_020103755.1 Streptomyces sp. LS1784 | reverse complement strand
GTACCCGGTGCGGGCCGGTCCCGGTCGGGCCGCGGCGCGGTGCCGGGCGCGCTGCACGCCGTCGGGACCGGCACCGGAGTGCACCATCCGGTGCCGGTCCACCTGCAACCCGCGTTCCGTCACCTCGGCCATCGCGAGGGGGAGTTCCCGGTCGCCGAGCGGGCCGCCCGCGAACTGCTCGGCCTGCCGCTGCACCGGAACCTCACCGAGGCCCGGCAGCTGCGGGTGGCCGAGGCGCCGGGCGGGCGGTTGTGACCCCGGGGGTGCTCCCGGGCGGGGCCGGGCCGCGGACCGGTACCGGGAGCTGCCCTCGGTCCCCCGTCGTCCGCCTGGCGGACGGGGGGTTGAAGGCAGGCCCTAGGCTGGTGCCCAGCAAGCACCGTATTTGCAGCAGCCAGTGGGGGCTCCCAGATGACGACAGGTCGGCCCGGCGTCGCCGCCGCACCGAACGCGGCGTACGCAGGTCAGGTGGTGCAGTTCCCGGACCCGGTCCGCGCGGAGCGGCACCCCGCCGGGGTCAGGGTGGACGAGTACGGCTTCCCGGACTTCGGCCCGTACGCCGCCGCCGTGGCCGAGGTGGCCGATCCGCCGGAGGGCTTCGGCGTGGACGAGCTGCGGCTGACCGACTACGTCTCGGCCAACGCCGCGCTCTACACCCAGGGCCACCCGCTCTGGGCCGACCTCTCGACCGCCGTCGCCACCCCGCCCGGCTGGACCTGGCACCACGCGGTCGGCCGGGCCGCCCCCGGCTGGCGGCGGATGGAGCTCGTCCCCGTCGAGGTCAAGGCGCTGCTGCGGCACCACGGCGGCCTGGCCGTCTCCGCCGCCGACCACACCCGTCGCGGTACCCGCCCCCTGCAGGAGCGCCGGCCGGTGCACTTCTCGCTGGCCAGGGACGGCGGCGACCCGATCGGCGTCCCCGAGGACCTGGTCCAGCGTGCCGAGGAGCGCCTCGGCTACCGGCTGCCCGACGCCTACCGCACCTTCCTCAAGCTGGGCGGCGGCCGCGCCCCGGTCGGCGTGGCGCTGGACACCGAGCTCGGACTGCTGCTCGACCAGCCGTTCCTGACGCTCAGCGAGGAGTACGGCACCGAGGACGTCGTGTACGCCAACAAGTGCCTGCGCGACCACCTCACCAAGGACTACCTGGGCATCGCCTACGCGCAGGGCGGCCTGGTCGCGCTCAAGGTGCGCGGCGAGCGGGCCGGTTCGGTCTGGTTCCACCTCTACGACGACGCCCGCGACACCGGCGCCCCGGAGGCTCCGGAGGACCGCTGCGCCCGGCTGCTGCTGCCCTGCGGCGAGGACTTCGACGCCTTCCTGCTGCGGCTGGCGGGCAGCCCGCCGGAGCTGGAGACGGTCGCGGAGCTGATGGTGGACGGCGGGTTCGCCCGGGCCGTCCCGGTGGGCTGAAGCACGTGGTCGCGATGGTGTCGGTGGAACGGGGGACGAAGAGGATGCGGACAGGGGTGAACCGGGCGTGGTGACGTACGCGCAGGCGCAGGAGCTCGCCGAGGAGTGGATCAACGGCGGGGTGCCGCGCTCGCAGCAGCGCGAGGTGCGGGTCCGGGAGTTCGACCTGGGCTTCGTCTGCTGGGCGGTGGCGCCCGCGGGCGCGGCCGACGGCACGGGCGGTGCGGGCGGCGGCTCGGGGGAGGCGCGGCTGGTGATCGCCCGGGACTCGGGCGCCAGCACGCTGTGGCCCGCGCTGCCCGTCAACGAGGTGGTCCGACAGTACGAGGAGGTCTACGGGCGGCCGGTGGCGGCCAACCCGGCCGGGGCGGCGAAGCCCTCGCCCGGGCCCGTGGAGGCGACCTCCTTCCTGCTCAGCCCGCCGCAGTGGCTCCAGGAGGCGGGGGCCGCGGCGATCGCGGCGGAGGCGGAGCGGCTCGGGACGGCACCG
>NZ_JAHSQD010000095.1 GCF_020103755.1 Streptomyces sp. LS1784 | reverse complement strand
GAGGCCGAGGCGGTGCGGGCGAGGCCCAGCGGCGCGACGGCGCCCAGGGCGAGCGCGGTGCCCAGCATGCGGCGGCGGGTCGGTCCGGTGCGGCGTGCGGTCGGCGTGGCGTCCGTCGAGGGGCTGTTCGTCGGCGTGCTGTGCATCGGCGTGGTGTCCATGCGCGGAACGCTGTCACGCGGGCCGGGCGGGCAGCATCAGCCCGTCGATTGATCATCCGTCACCTCGTATTGGCCCACGGGTTTACATCCCCGGGCCGATGCGGAAGAGGGTCGGGCGGGGTCCACGTCCGAGGCTCCGCTGGTTAGGCTGGGGAGAGTCCGGGAGGAGGGGCGCATGAGCGGGGACGACGGGCAGGGGTACAGCGCGGACGATGCGCTGCGGAAGGCGGGTCCGGCGGGCCGGGGCAAACGGTTGCTGGGCGGCGTGGTGATCACGCTGATGTTCGTGGTCCTGGCGGTGGCGATGGTCGCCGTGGTCGTGTTCGTCACCTGGGGGGCTTTCCGGATCGCCACCTGGCTCGGCATGGTCGTGCTGGTCGTCGAGGTGGCGGCGGGCCTCTACTGCCGGGGGAGCGTGCTCGCCTCGGGCCGTTCCGGGCGGTGACGTCCGGGCGGCGGCCCCTCGGCGTGCGAGGGGCCGCCGTCCGCCCTGCTAGACGAAGTTCTTGTCGACCAGCATCTGCAGCACGTTGACGTGGAAGTCCGGGAAGTCCATCGGCACGATGCCGAACCGGGCGCGCTGCTGGGTGCGGGCGTTCAGGTAGGGGTAGACCGTGCGGTCCATCAGGGACTGCGAGCTGGTCTTGGGCCAGTAACCACCCGCGTACGAGAGGAAGTTGACGAACATCTTCGGGTAGGACGGGTTGAGGAAGGCCTTGTCGAACTGGGCGACGATGCGCTGGCCCTTCGTCCCGAGGGGGTCGAGGCCGCCGGTCTGCCAGAGGTCCTGGGTGTCGAAGTAGCCGTTCTCGCCGCTGGACCAGCCGATCAGGCCCCAGGGGTTGGCGAAGTCGGCGATCAGGACGACCTTCCCGCGGGCGGTGGCGAGGGTCGGCCAGCCGTAGAAGTGGAACAGGTCGCGGTAGCCCAGCGCGTCGAGGTAGTGGTTGACCCGCCGCATGAACTCGGTGTCGTCGAGTGACTGGCCGCCGGCGCGTTCGTTGCGCAGGCGCATCAGGACGGTCTCGCCGGGGTGTGAGCGGAGGAAGGACCGGCACTGGTCGAGCACGTCCTGGAGGCGGATGTGCTGGTAGTTGTCGGAGTGGTAGATCCCGAGTTCGTCGGGAGCGCCCTGGAGGCCGTTGCAGCGGATGTCGAGGAAGCGGACGCCCTCGTTCAGCTGCTGGGGGATTCCCCAGTTCTGGGTGTGCGACCACTCGGTGCCGTAGGCGGGGTTCTCGCAGCAGGAGTCGTGGGTGCCGGGGATGGTGAGGTCGAGCAGGGAGAGGTCGCCGCTCAGGCGGCTCATCCAGCTGTCCGTCGGCAGGCCACGCGGGGTGGTGGCGCCGGAGGCGGCCGAGGCGCTGCCCGGCAGGGCGGGGCCTGCGACGGCGGCGGCGCCCAATCCCGCGCCCCACTTGAGAAGTTCACGGCGTGCGATGCCCATGGTGCGGCTCCTCGGGGTCCGGTCGGGTCGGGTCGGTGCGGTCGGTCGTTCGAGGCGTGCGCTGTCATCTTGGAGCACGCGGGCACTGCTTTGACAGGTTCACGGCGCGACAATCCGGGGCCGGATGGCCCCCGTGGGGTGAAGATCGAAATGCGCGGACGGCCGCCGCCCGCCACGGTGGGACCGTGGCTGCGATCGTCGTCCTCTTCGAACTGGCCCCGGACCAGGCCCTCGGCCCCGAGGGCGTCGGGCCGGGCGTGGTCGCGGTGCACGCCGCCGGCCAGGACCCGGACGTCCCGGAGGACCCACAGGCGCGCACCTTCTGCGGACTGGACACCGCTCCGATGGAGCACGCCCACTACCGCCCCACCCGGCCGGGCGAGCCGTGGTACCCGCCCGAGCTGGAGCAGCAGCGGTGCCGGCTCTGCGAGGCGGCGCTGCACCGGCTCTGATGCTCTGGGCGGAGGGCCCGCCGGACGGCCCACGGACTTCCTGATTCCGTGCGAGCGCAAGGCCGAACGCCTCCTCGCCTTCGTCGGCATCGCCGGCGCTCCGATCCGCCGCCGAAGACACCAGGGATCCGGATGACATGCCGGCAACGGCTGCACGACAATGAGCGCCATGCCTGTGACTGATGAGCCAGAGGCCGAGGTGTCCCGCTTGTGGCAGGAATCCAGGGGCGAGTACAGGACCTCACGGGTCAACCTGGCCGAGCCGGCAGGTGTCGACCTTGTGACGATGGTCGACGGCAGGCTCGGGGGCTGCATACACACCTGGTTGTACTGCTGTGCTTCCTTCGGTGCACGGCATCTGGACACCGTCAGAGTGGTCCTCCGCGATCTTGAGCGGCTTCTCCCCGAGATCACCGATGAGGGCAACCTGCGTATCGGGCAGCACTGTCACCGGTTGGCGCAACTCATCTCGGACAGCAGCCCGGATTCCGACAACGGAGACAGCCTCTGACGTGTCACGGCTCGCCTCGGTGATTCAGCGCTGAGACGGGGGCTGCGACAGCCGGCGGAGTGGGAAGTCGGCCGGGCCGACTTCCCACTCCCGTGCATGCGGCGTCAGGTCAGAGCTCCGGCAGGGGCTCGCCGGTGTGCGGCTCGCGGCGCTCGATGAGCCAGAACAGGTAGCCGCGCAGGTAGGCCTCCAGCCCGTCGTCCAGGTAGGCGGCGTACTGCCGCAGCGCCTCCGGTTCGTTCCGGCTGTCGTCGCCCAGTTCCAGTTCGCCGGCGATCCAGGCCCGCACCTCGTCGCGGCGTGACCACCAGTCGCGCACCGCCTGCGGGGTCCAGTGCCGGTCGCCGTCCCAGGCGTAGCCGCCCAGCGGCTCGCCGTGGGCGATCTCCACCAGGGCGGCCACCTCACGCGGGTCGGCGGGCTGACGGTGGACGAACTCGCAGTGCTCGTCGCCGGAGAGCACGTGCTCGGGGAGGTAGTACGGGCCGTTCAGCCCGCTGTCGGTCTCGCCGGCGTAGAACGGCCCCGGAACGTTCAGCCGACTGCGGTCCGCCCAACGGCCGTCCCCGACCGAGTCGGTGATCTCCCGGGCGGTCGGCAGCGGATCCCAGTACGCCGGCTCCTGCCATGGCCCCTCCACCGGGTGGAGGAGGAGTCGCCCGCGCATCCGGGCGGCGGCCTGCCGCAACTCCGCCTCGTGCGAGAGCCCCCGTCCCCGGTGCAGCAACCGGGCCCACCGGCCGCCCGCCCCGCCTGCCTGCGTCCTTCCCATGCGGCCCAGCCTAGGCCGTGACACCGGGCCGGCTCAGCCGAAGCCGACCTCGGTGAAGCGGCAGCCGCCGCGCTCGGCGTCGGACAGGACCGGGGCCGACGTCAGCCGCGGGGCCTCGCGGACGTACTGGCGGAAGCCGGCCGCGCGGAACCTCAGGTCGAAGGAGTGGCCCTCGATGTGCCAGTGCGGCGAGTCCTGGTGGTCGTCCTCCGGTGCCGACCGGTGCACGTCGGAGATCTCCAGCTCCGGTGTCATGCCCTTGAAGCCGAGGCCGCCCTCGACGTCCCAGACCTCGTCGAAGACGAGCGTCGCGGGGGCGACCCAGAAGGAGAAGCTCTTCGCGGGCCGGACCGGGGCGACCCAGGCGACGATGTAGTCGAGGTCGAGGAGCAGCCTCGGCAGGAAGTCGTCGGTCTGCTGCACGTACAGGCCGTGGACGGTGGCGTCGTGCCAGCCCATCTCCTCGAAGTCGGCGTCGCTCCAGACGCTTTTCGAGAGACCCGACTCCTGGTGGCTTCCGCTGTTCACCCCCGTATCCAACCAGGCCGTGCGCCGTGACCTCGGCGTGGGGCCGAGGCGGGAGGCGGCAGACGGAGTGGGAAGTCGGCCGGGCCGACTTCCCACTCCTCGGGTGTCGATCAGCCGATGGCGTCGACTACACGCCGACCGCGGTGCCGGCGTGGGCGGAAGCCGCCTGGTACTCGTCGTCGCCCTCGAACCGTGCCTCACAGCCTGTGGCCAGGGTGCTGGCGACGATGACCGGGTCGAGGATCTTGGAGCCGGAGTTCAGCTTGGCGATCCCGCTCTGGTCGGTGGTCGCGGAGCCGACCCGTTGGCCGCTCGCGGTGCTGTAGAAGGTGATCTGCCGCCCCACGACCGGCTTGCCGTCCTTGTCGGTCAGCGTCGCCTCGAAGTCGCCGCTGATCGGCGCGTTCGCTATCACGTGGCCGCCTACCGTGCGTGCCTTGAGCTGGACCGGCTTCTTCTCGGAACTCATGGCGTGACCTCCCGGATGCTCTGGGCTACTGCTTCCACCGTAGGCACGTCCGTGAGCGCATGCATCCGGACCGTATTTCCGCAGGCCGGGGTGCCCGCCGGCCTCCTCTGCAGGGGGTGTGCGAGGACCCGGCGCACGTTCGGTGGCGGTCGGCGCGGGGATCGGGGAGACTCGCGCGCATGGTCTCGGTGTTGCAGAACGTGGCGATCGACTGTGCGGATGCCTATGAGCTGGCCCGGTTCTGGAGCGGGGTGACCGGCCGCCCGCTGGATCCCGACTGCCGGCCGGGCGACCGGGAGACCCAGGTGCTGCCGGCGGAGGGCCCGGTGCTGTACTTCAACCAGGTGCCCGAGGCCAAGACGGTCAAGAACCGGGTCCACCTGTGCCTGCGGCCCGAGACCTCGCGCGACCAGGAGGTCGAGCGGCTGCTCGGCCTCGGTGCCACCTTCGTCGGCGACCACCGGAACCCCGACGGTTCGGGCTGGGCCGTCCTCGCCGATCCCGAGGGCAACGAGTTCTGCGTGCTGCGCAGTGACTCCGACCGGGCCGCCGCGCACTCCTGACGCCCGCGCAGCAGAGGCGCGCCGTCCCGGCCGGTTCCGGGAGCGACCGGAAACCGTTTGCCGCAGGCCGGGCGCCCTGCTCGAATCGGCGCTGTGGACACCTACCTGGAAACCGGGCGGATGACGCTCCGGCGCTTCACCGGAGCGGACGCCGACGCCCTGGCCGCCCTGCACGGCCACCCCGACGTCATGCGGTACATCGACGACGGCCGCCCGGTGCCCAGGGACGTCGTCGAGCGGCAGCAGCTCCCGCGCATCCTCCGCGAGTACGACGAACTCCCGGACGGCCAGGGCTGTTTCGCCGCGGTGGAGAAGTCGTCCGCAGCGTTCCTGGGCTGGTTCTCGCTGCGGCCCGCGAGCAGCGTCGGCCTGGACGGCGGTACGGAGCCGGGCTACCGGATCCTGCCGTCCGCCTGGGGCCGGGGCCACGCCACCGAAGGCGCGCGGGCGCTGGTCGGGCACGCGTTCACGCAGCTGGGGGCGGACCGGGTCGTGGCCACCACGATGACGGTCAACACCGCCTCGCGGCGGGTCATGGAGAAGGCCGGACTGTCCCTGGTCCGCACGTTCTTCGAGGAGTGGCCCGACCCGGTCGAGGGGGCCGAGCACGGCGATGTGGAGTACGCCGTCACCCGCGAGGACTGGGCCCGGTGGCGCGAGCACCGGTAGTCCGCCGGTGCTCCGGGTGCAGGTGCGACCAGGCCCCGACGCCCAGGGCCGTCCCGATCCCGAGGAAGGCGCCGACTCCGGCCGGCGCGATCCACCCGGTGATCGGTGTTCCCGCGCTGTCGCCGTCCCCGGTGAGGGCGAGCAGCGCGGTCAGGAGGCCGTAGGGGACCAGTACGGTTCCTGTGCAGGCCAGGACGAGCAGCGGCCGCCGGGGGAGGCGCCGCCCCCATGGCCGGACGAGTGCGCAGGCCAGGGCCAGTCCGGTCAGCGCGAGGACGGCGGTGAAGTCGATACCGTGCTGTTCGAGCCACACCAGTGCGTCGGGCGCGCCGTTGCGGGTGAACTCGCCTGCCACGTCGAACCCGTCGGCAAGGCCGGCCCTGCCGCCCGCTGCCCAGTAGGTCTTGACGGCGATGTACGGGAGGGTGGCGGCGATGCCCAGTGCCACGGTCCTTCGTGCTGTCGCCGGTGTCGGTGCGTGCACCTTGTCCCCTCCTGTGTCCTCGCCCGGCGGCGGGTGCTGCCGAGTGGTTCCACAGTGCTCGGCCCGGAGAGCCGGGTCGTCCTTCCCGGGGCCGGTTCCAGGGCGATCCGTCCCTCGCGCGGGGGAGTGGGACGTCGGACCGGCCGACTTCCCACTCCCCGTGGTCCAGGGCCTGGACGGCCGGTGACCTTCAGGCCGGCGGTCGTTCAGTTCGACGGTGTCGGATGCCTCCGTTGCAGCCACAGACCGACCAGGGCCACGGCCACGGTGAGTGCCAGCGCCAGCACGGCATCGGTTCGCGATTCCTGGAGGGCGATCATCACCGCGTACAGCGCGAGGAGCGCGATCAGCGTCACCCAGGTGAGCACCGGGAAGAGCCAGACGCCGGTGCCGGGGACGGGGCGGCGCCCTTCGGCGCGGTCGCGACGGCCGAGTACCAGGTGGGCCGCGGCGATGCCGATCCAGGTGACGTAGACGGTGTCTCCGGTGACGTCGACGAGCCGGCTGAAAGCGGTCGTGGGGTGGAAGACCTGGAGGAGCAGGCAGAGCGCCGCGATCGAGGCGGTGAACAGGATGGCCGTGTGCGGCGCCCCGCGCCGGGAGACGCGGGCGAAGACGGACGGGGCGTCGCGGTCCCGGGCCAGGGCGAACAGCATCCGGGAGCTGGCGTAGACCTGGGAGTTCATCGTGGAGAGCATCGCCGCGAACAGCACGACGTTCAGCACGGTGGACGCGTTGTGCAGACCGAGGTGGCTGAGGGTGGCGGCGAACGGGCTCTGGCCCACGGCGGCGCTGTCCCAGGGCAGGAGCAGGACGACCACGGCCAGCGAGCCGAGGTAGAAGACGGTGACCCGCCACAGGATGGTCCGGGTGCTCTTGCGGATCGCGGCGGCGGCGTCCTGGGCCTCGCCGGCGGCGATGGTCACGATCTCGGTGCCGGAGAAGGAGAACATCGCACCCGAGGTGGCGATGACGACGCCGCTGAATCCCATGGGGAGGAAGCCTCCGCGGTCCAGCAGGTTCCCGGTGCCGGGCGCGGGCGTACCCGGCAGCAGGCCGGCGACCGCGACGATGCCGACGGCGATGAACAGCGCGATCACCGCGACCTTGACCCACACGACCCAGAATTCCATCTCGCCGTAGGCGCGCACGGAGCCGAGGTTGACCGCGGTCACCACGCCGACCAGCACCAGGGCGACCAGCCAGACCGGGAGTGCCGGGAGCCAGCCGTTCACGATCCGTGCGGCCGCGATGGCGTCGATGCACAGCCCCAGGGGCCAGCCGACCCAGTAGATCCAGCCGCTGGTGAACCCCGCCCAGCGGCCGAAGGCCAGCCGGCCGTACACGGCGAAGGCGCCGGTGTCGGGGCGGGTCACGGACATCTCGGCGAGCATCCGCATGACGAGCACGACGATGGCGGCCGTGAGGGCGTAGGCGATCAGGACGCCCGGGCCCGCCTGCTGGATGCTCACTCCGGAGCCGACGAAGAGCCCGGCTCCCACCGCGCCACCGATGCTGATCATGGTCATGTGGCGGCTGAGGAGGCTCTGGGCCAGCTGGGCCCCGCCGCCCGTGGCGGTCGGGTCGCCCGCCGCACGGTCCCCGACCACCACCGTTCGGCCGCCTCTGTCGCTGTCGTGCGGCATGCTGTTCCCCACTCTTCCGTCTGTGTCGTTCACGACCGCGGCTCCGCTCTCCGCTGGGCGTGCACCTGGGTCAGCAGCGTGCGGAAGAGCGGCAGCCGCAGCTCGGGGTCGGGTACGAAGGCCTCGGGGTGCCACTGGACGCCGACGGTCCAGGCCGGGGCACCGGCGGTCCGGGCCGCGGAGGCGGGGGCCTGGGGGTCGGCGAACGCCTCGACGGCTTCCACGCATCCGTCGTCGGCGCGGGCCGACACCCGCAGTCCGTCGCCCACCCGGTCAACCGCCTGGTGGTGACCGGAGGCCACCGGCATCCGGTCGCGTCGGAACACCTCGGCCAGCGTGCTGTCGGCCGACAGTGCGACCTCGTGGACGGCCCACTCGTCACCGGGCGCCGCGTCGTGCGCGACGGAGGCCTCCGGCAGGTCGAGGTGGAGGGTCCCCCCGCGGATGATGTTGAGCAGCTGCATGCCGCGGCAGATGCCGAGCAGCGGCCGCCGGTGCGCCAGGGAGTACCGGATGACGGCCGCGTCGAGCCGGTCCTGTGCGGGGTTGACGTCGTACAGCGCCGGGTGGGCCGGATCGGCTCCGTACAGGGCCGGGTCGACGTCCCCTCCGCCGGGCACCACGAAGCCGCGGCAGTGGGCGAGTTGCGCGTCCAGCGCGTCCTCGTCGGAGTGCGGCCGCACCAGGACGGGCTCGGCGCCGGCCGCCCGGACCAGTGCGACGACGTCGTCGAAGATGCGGTTCGCCTCGCCGATGCGATGGTCGGCGCCCGGCGCGCCGGCATCGCTGAGGCGTACGGGTATCCCGATGAGGGGTGCCGGGTGCTCGGTGAGGCTCATGGTTCTCCTGCGATCACAGCTTGCGGATGAGATGCGAAATCTAGAAGATAGATTTCATGGATGACAAGGGGTGGACGCAACACATCTCGCCGGTACGTTCGGCCGGGGCCGCGGAGGCCATCGCGCGTCGGCTCGGCGAGCTGATCGGCGCGCGGATCCTCGTCGGCGGCGACCGCCTGCTCCCCGAGAAGAGCCTTGCCGAGCTGTTCGGGGTCGCCGTGATGACCATCCGCCACTCGATGGCGGTGCTGCGGGAGGACGGCCTGATCGAGACCCGGCGCGGCCATGGGGCCGGTACCTACGTCGTCCCCGACGTCCTCTCCCGGATCGGCGAGCTGACGGCCCTCCACCCGTACACCCAGGCCGACATCGAGGAGTTGACGGCCTGGCGGATCGCGGTGTCCGGGGAAGCCTCCGCCCGGGCTGCCCGCAGGGCCTCGGAGGCGGGACTGGCCAGGCTGCGCGAACTCGAGTCCGCCGCCGACGCGGCGGTCGCCGACCCGGAGGCGTACCGCACGGCGGACGCCGGACTCCACCTCCACATCGCCGAACTCTCCGGCTCCAGAAGGCTGCTGGAAGCCGAACAGGGCATCCAGCACGAACTGACCCGACTGCTGGCCGGCCACCCCGGCGGCCCGGAGGCCCGGAGCATGCCCGACCAGCGGCACCGCGCCCTCGCCGCGGCGATCGAGGCCCGCGACCCGGCGCAGGCCCGCGAGCAGTTCACGGTCCACGCCGAGGCCACGGCCGACCTGTGCCTCCCCTTCGTCCAGCAGCCGCCCGGTCCCGCCCGGCCCGTCACGCCTCCGGAACGCAGCCGCTCGGCGGCCGCCCGCCACTGAACATCCCGCATGCGCCTCCCGGCTCGACGCTCGACCCCGCCCCGTCGCCCGGCCTGCCGGGATGTCCTGACTCGGGGAGTCGTCCTGCGGTTGGCGAGCGGGAGGACCGGCCGGACCTCCCCCCCCAACGGCCCACCGCCCCGACGGCGGCGGGCCGTTGGCGTGTCGTCAACCCGCCGAGGACAGGAGCAGGACCACTCCCGCGACCGCCGCCGCCCCCGTGACGACGAGGCCCACGACCGCACAGCCGAGATCCCCCTGCCCGGACCGGAGTTCGGCCGGGAGGTCCGGCGTGAAGTCGGCCGGGTCGGCGGGGGAGTAGTGGACCGTGACCTCCCTCCCGCACAGAACACCGGCGTCGGGCAGGCCCGAGGGATAGTAGGCGGTGACGGCCGCGCCTTCGTGGGTGGTGAAGGCGACGACGGGCGTCCGGCTGGTCCGGAGGTCGCCGTCCGCGTCGGTCTCGACGGTCTTGAGGACGGCGATGACGCGCCCCGGCACGGGTGCCGTGGCGGCCAGCGTGTCCAGACGGCCTCTCGTGCGTTGCCTCTCCCCGGGCAGGTGGAAGGCGGTGAGGACGGCGAGCGGCCCGCAGACCGCGACCAGGGCCCATGGCCAGCCCCAGTCGATCGAGGCGACGACCACCAGCCCGACGTAGATCAGGAACACCGCGGAGTTCGGCCAGCCGAGCCCCCGCCGGCCTGCCTGGAGGTCGTTGGCGAACCGGAAGGCGTGCGGTCTGCCGGGCGGGTAGCGGACTCCGACCTCCCGGCCCACCCAGGCCGTGGTGATCCGGTCGCCGGTCTCGCTGTCGTTCGTGACGACGAACTCCTCGCCGGTGGAAGGGTCCCGGAAGCGGACGACCACCGCTATCCCGTCCTTCTGGGAGCTCCCGTTCCGGGGCTCCCGAACCCGTTCGATCCGCCCCGTCACCCGCACTGTCCGCTGCGCCCGGGTCACGCCGGCCAGCGACCGCCCGTACCCGACCAGCGCCACGAGGCCGAACACCCCGCACCACAGCGCCAGAATTCCGTGCCAGTTCATGTGCGCCCGCTCCTGTCCGTGGTTCAGTGCACCGAGGTGCGCCGCAGCACCCGGCCCTGTTCGTCGGCCTCCAGCACGGCGTTGCCCTCGGGTCCGGTCACGCTGATCCTGATGGTGAGGGCACCGGCGAGACGGTCGGCGGTGAGCTGCCAGGTCTGCGGGGCGTGGGCGCCGAGGGTGGTCCTGGCTTCCTCGACCAGGGCGGGGAACCGCTCGTAGGGCAGCGACAGCGGATCGAAGTCCGGGGTCTTCGCGCCGGTCGGGGAGAACACGACCGACAGCAGGTTCTCCTGCACGACCACGGCGATCGCTTGGCGTGAGTCCCTCTCCATCGTCAGGGAGTCGACGGCTCTCGGCAGTTCACCGTCGTCGAGGAACGACCGGCCGGGGCCGAGCACAACGGTGCCGGACCCCGCCGACACCACCCTGCTCGACCACGACGAGGAGACCGAAGGCGTCGCGGACGAGGACGGCGGGTCGGCAGCTTCCCGCTCGAACAGGTCCACGCGGAACAGGAGGACGACGGCCGCCGCGCCGAGCAGGAAGCCGAGGAGTCCGACGAAACCGACGCCACGGGCCTCGGGAGGTGCGCTCACCCTGACCGGCCCGGGCACCGAGTCGAGCCGCGCCCCGGCCGCCCGCTCCTCCCACTCCGGAGTCGGTCGCTTCACGATCCTCACCAGCCACGGCCGGTCCGGCGGGTACCGGACCACCAGGACACCGCGCGGCCGGTAGTCGGGGAGGTCGGCGACGTTGATGTCCTGCGTGAACTCCACCCGGAACGCGGGCCCGTCGTCCGGCACGACGGTGAGGTCGAACCGCACCGACCGGTCGGTCACCTCACCCTCGGGGACGTTCAGGCTCTCGACCGTCGCGAGCGCCGTACGCGGGACGACGGCTGCCTCCCTCGCCCGCCGTGGCCAGCCGGCGAGGAGGAGCAGCAGGCCGTAGACGATGGGAATGCCCAGGCCGGCGATGAGCAGCGGCACCTTCTCGATGACGACGCCGACGACCATCGCGGCGAGCGATCCTCCGATCACGCCACCCGTCAGGAAGCCGCGGGCGAGGGCGATCGGCGTGTTGCGCCGGGGCGGCGCACCGGTGGTGATCGTCATACCGGTGATTGTGCCGGGCGGGGCCGACGGCCGACAGGCTGCGGAGCCAACACGTTTGCGCCGCCCCGGCGAAACGCCGGGCGCCGTCGCGCCAACCCGTGTGCCGCCCGTCCGACCACCGTGCCCTGCGCCTGACTTCGCGGCGGAGCGAGGCTCCTGTGCGCCCCTGCTTTCCCCGTCGGCCCGCTCGCCCGCCGCGGCGAATACCACGGATCGGCGGTCGGCAGGGGAGGATGCCCGTGAACCACCTATCCGAGCGAATCTGACGATCCATCAGTTAAGGTCCGGTCGCTTCGGACCATGATGCGGTCAGTATCCGTCACGGAAAGGGTGGTTCGCATGACCAGCTTCAATGGAGAGCCGATCCCGGCGATCACCGAGACAACGCTGGCCGGCATCGCCGACAACGGCCTCTGGGGCCCCGGCGCCACCGTCAACCAGGCCGTCATCGACCTCGGCAACGGCCTGCTGGCGGCCGCCCAGGGCGTCAAGACCGTCCAGCTTCCGCCGGAGCTTGCCGAGTTGGTGGCCAAGGTGCGGCAGATCGCCGACATCGACGCCACCACGATCACGGTGGAGGACGGCACCCGGCTGTCGGCGTTCGCCATCAAGCTGGCGGGCGACGAGCCGCGCCCGGTCGTGATCGTGCCCGCCGGCTGGAGCCCGGTCGGCTGGCTGCCCTTCGTCTACGCCTACTTCAAGCTGGCGCTGCGCGGTTACCACGTGCTGGCCTACACCCCCCGCGGCCTGGGCTACCCGAACTGGATCTCCACCTCCGAGGGGCACGTCGACGTCGCCGGACCCAAGGACTGGTCCGACGGGTCGGACGTGATCACCTACGCGCAGGAGCGCTTCAGCCCGAGCCGGGTCGGCTTCCTCGGCGAGTCCTACGGCTCCGGGATCAGCCAGCTGGTCGCCGCGCACGACCGCAGGAAGCGGGTCGCCGCGGTGGTCGCGCTGAGCACCTGGGGCAACCTGGCCACCAGTCTCTACGCCAACAACACCCGGCACGTGAAGGCCGTCGAGCTGCTGGTCGGCTTCACCGGCGGTCCGAAGGAGGAGAAGTTCGACGAGGAAACCCGGGACATCCTCGACAAGTTCGACGAGAACCGCGACCTCGACGACGTGATCGCCTGGGGCAACAAGCGCTCCCCGGAGACCTACCTGAAGGAGACGAACGCGCGCGGCATCCCGACCTTCGTCTCCAACACCTGGCACGAGACGCTCTTCCCGGCCGCCTCGGTGGTCGACGTGTTCAACCGGCTCGACGTGCCGAAGCACCTGAACCTGTGGATCGGCGACCACGGCGCGCCCGAGGGCGCCGGCCTGTCCGGCCTGCTGACCCACCTGCCGTTCCCCGGCCTGCGGGAGCCGGTCCAGGAGGCCTACGACTTCCTGGACCACCACCTGCTCGGCGTCGACAACGACGTCCCGAGCCGGAAGCAGGTGAAGAGCCAGGTCATGTTCACCTACAAGACCAAGCCGGTGCTGGGCGGCGGCAACCGGATCACCGAGGCCGCCCGCCGGGAGGAGTACGCCGCGTGGGCGGACGTCACCACCAGCCGCGAGAACTGGTACCTGACGGGGACCAACGGCGACGGTGACGGCGCGCTGGCCGACAAGGCGGCGGCCGACTGGACGCGGAGCTTCGCCGTCGGCGAGCTGACCAAGGCCACCGCGGTGGACGAGGTCATGGGGACGGGCCAGAAGGAGTGGACGGGCAACCCCCGGAGGTACGTCCTGGCCGAGTTCGAGCGGGACAACCTGCTGGTCTGGTCGACCGACCCGCTGACCGGGCAGGGCGAGGTGGCCCGCCGCATCCGCGGTGCCGCGGAGGTCCGGCTGACGGTGCGCAGCAGCGGGGAGGCCGCCACCCTGGTGGCCTACCTGTTCGACGTCGCCCCGGACGGCACGGCGCGGATCATCGCGCACGAGCCGTACACCGCGCTCGACCTGACCCCGGGCGTGGACGCGACCGTCAGCTGGAAGCTCCAGCCCACCGCCTACGACGTGCCGGTCGGTCACCGGCTGACGCTGGTCGTCAACAGCCGTGACGAGCTGTACTCCTTCGCCGAGGTGAACGGCACTGCCACCATCGGCTCGCCGAGCGGGAGCGAGTCCCGGCTGGAGCTGCCGCTCGGCTGATCCGGCGGGGCGACCGCGGCAGCAGCCGCGCGGCCACGCCGTGCCACGGGGACTCGACCAGCGCTTCCCGGGGCTGGTCGGTCCGGCTCGCGCGAACTCCTGGGCGTGCGGCGGCGGCAGGCGGAAGCCCCAAGCGGAGGTCAAGGAACCTTGACCTCCGCTTGGGTCCCACCCGTACTGACGACATGTCAGACTGTGCGCCCCGCAGGCCGATGAGGAGAATCCGGTGGATCTGGCGCGCCCCCTGATCGAGGACTTCCCCGCCCACCCGGACGGCGACCCCGCCGACGCCCTGGCCCGCGCCGTCCGCGCCCGACGTGCCGCCCTCGGCCTCACCCTCCCCGCACTCGCCGCCCGCGCCGGGCTCCCGGAGGCCGACGTCCGGGCCGTCGAGGCGGGGCACGCGGTGCCCACGCTGGCGCTGCTCGCGGTGCTGTCGCGCGCCTTGCGGAAGGAGTGACGAGCGGCCGCTCAGGCGGGCTCGTAGGAGGTGCTGCGGACCAGGGCGCGGGCCGTGGGGGAGTCCATGGGGTGGGCGAAGAGGTAGCCCTGGCCGAGCGGGCAGCCCATGGCGGCGAGCAGGTCGCGCTGTTCGGGGTGCTCGATGCCCTCGGCGATGACCTGGACGCCGAGGGTGTCGGCGATCCGGGCGATGCCCTCGACGAGGGCGTACTGCTGGGGCGAGTGGCCGAGGCCGTCGATGAAGGACTTGTCGATCTTGAGCAGGGAGATCGGGAACTCGCGCAGGTAGGACAGCGAGGAGTACCCGGTCCCGAAGTCGTCGATGGCGATGCCCACGCCGAGGCCGGACAGGGTGGCCATGTCGGCGTGGATGCGGTCGTCGCGGCGCATCAGCACCGACTCGGTGAGCTCCAGGACGAGGGTGTGCGGGTCGATGCCGGAGCCGGCCAGGGCCTGGCGGACCACGTCCACGAAGCCGGCGTCGCGGAACTGGCGGGCGGAGACGTTGACGTTGACCCGCAGCGGCGGCCGGCCGGCAGCCGTACGGACCGCCGAGCTCGCGGCGTGCCAGGCCGCGGCCTCCTGGGCGGCGCGCTCCAGGACCCAGGCGCCGAGCGGGACGATCTGGCCGCTCTCCTCGGCGAGGGCGATGAACTCGTCGGGCAGCACCATCCCGCGCCGGTCGTGCGGCCAGCGGACCAGTGCCTCGAAGGCGACCAGATCGCCCGAGCGCAGGTCGACGATCGGCTGGTAGTACAGCTGGAAGGCCGATTCCGCGATCGCCGAGTCGAGGTGTTCGTTCAGCTCGTGCCGCTCCACCATCCCGGTCTGGAGGGCCGGCCGGTAGTGGCACCACTGGCGGCGGCCGGCGGCCTTCGCGGAGTAGAGCGCGAGGTCGGCGTGGGTCAGCAGCTCGGCCGCGTCCACGCTGTCCTCGGTGGTCGCCACGCCGATGCTGGCGCTCACCCGGACCGCGCCCGCCTTCAGCTTGAACGGTTCGGCGAACACGGCCAGCACCCCGGCCGCGATGGTGTCCACGTCGGCGGGCCACCGCGCGTCCTCCACCAGGACGGCGAACTCGTCGCCGCCGAGCCGGGCGGCGGTGTCCGAGGCGCGCAGCGCGGTGGAGATCCGCAGCGAGACGGCTACCAGCAGCTCGTCGCCGACCGCGTGGCCCTGGGTGTCGTTGACCACCTTGAAATCGTCCAGGTCGATGAAGAGCACCCCGGTGACGGCCCCGCTGCGCTCGCTCCGGGAGAGCGCGTGCCCGACCCGGTCCTGGAACAGCACCCGGTTGGCCAGGCCGGTCAGCGAGTCGTGGAAGGCCCGGTGGGTCAGCTCGCGCTCCATCTGCCGCTGCTCGGTCACGTCGCGCAGGGTGAGCACCAGGGCGCCGACGGTCGGGTCCGCGCGCAGGTCGTTGAAGCGGACCTCGGCCTCGATCGGGGTGCGGTCCTGGCACAGCAGCCGCCAGTGCTCGCGCGGCTGCTCGCCCCGGGACTGCTCGGGCGCCTCGCGCATCCGTGCCAGTGCCCTGCCGACCTCCCGGCTGTCCTCGGGCGGGACCAGGTCGGTCAGCAGGGTGCCGGCCAGGTTCGGGTGGCCGAGCACCGTCTCGGCGGACGGCGAGGCGTAGCGCACGCCGTCGTCGGCGTCGATGATCAGGATGACGTCGCTGGCGTTCTGCACCAGGGTTCGGAAGTACAGCTCGCTGTTGCGGCGGGTGACCTCCCGGCTCAGCTCCACCCGCTCGACGGCGAGGGCCGCCTGGGCGGCGAGGATCTCCAGCGAGCTCCAGAGGCTGGTCAGCTCCTGCTCGGTGCCGATGACGATGAGCGCGCCGATCAGCGGGTCGCCGGAGGGCCGCTCAGCGAGCGTGAGCGGGCAGACCAGGGCGTACGGCATGCCACCGGGACGGGGGCGGCGGTCGCCGCCGGACCGTGCGGCACCCGACGGGTCGGCGGCCGTCAGGCCCAGGGCCGCCACGGGTAGCAGCAGGGTCTCCCGCACGGCGGCGAGGTCGAGCACCTGGTCGGACGGCGCGGCGACCCCCGGCCGGGGTCGGGCGGTGCCGCTCCCGGCGTGCCGGACGTGCAGCACCCCGTCCTCGGTCACCGCGAGCAGGGCGAGGTGCCCGGGCTCGGCCGGCATCAGGGCGGAGGCGGCGGCCTGGACGGCGTCCGCGACCTCCTCCACCGCCACGGCCGCGGTCAGCCGGGCGCCCGCCTCGCGCAGCGCCCGTTCGCGGGCGACGGCCTGTCTGCGGTCGGAGACGACCACCGCCAGCCGGGCCAGCACCAGCAGGTAGAGCAGCGCGGAGAAGGCGCCGATCACGCCCGCGTTGCTGGTGTTGCCGGCCAGTGACTCGATGATCAGGATCGCCGGGGCGATCAGCGAGGCGAGGGTGAGCAGCACCAGCCGGGCGGTGCTCAGGTCCGGCTGCTGGGTGGGCACCGGCCGGGTCAGCTCGACCATCGACGGGTGCAGCGCCGCCGCGCCCCAGGCGGTGTAGAACGCGGCCCAGCCGAGTTCGACGGACGTGCCGATGCGCCAGGTGCCGTGCAGTTGGATCAGCCCGTACAGCACGTCGGAGACCAGGATGCCGAGCGAGCCCACGGCGAGCACCCGCAGCGAGCGGGAGCCGGCGCCGCGTGGGGTCAGCAGGCGCAGCAGCAGGGCGAGCACGACCACGTCGCCGAGCGGGTAGGCGATCGAGACGGCCTTCTGGAACCAGCTGAGGTCCGGGTCCCGGGCGTACGGGAGGATCAGGTAGATCCAGGCGAGCAGGGCCAGCCCGATGGTGAGGATGAGCGCGTCGAGCAGCCCGGCGCGGTCCTGACGGGCCGTGCGCCAGCGGATGAAGCCCAGCACGCCGACCGCGTACAACACGTACTCGGCGAGGTAGAAGGCGTCCGCGACGGACGGGAAGGGGTTGGGCAGGTGCAGGATGTCCAGCTGGACGGCCTGCACCGCCTCGCCCGCGGTGAAACTGAGGTTGGCGAGCGCCAGCACGTACCAGAACCGCGCGTGCGCGGGCCGGTTGAGACGGACGCCGACCACGATGGCGGCGACGCCGCCGAGGCCGATGCCCGTCCACCAGATGATCCGCTGGCTCGGATCCGCGTAGTAGATGCCGGTGAACAGCACCATCCAGAGCAGATAACAGACCATCAGGCGTCGGCGCCGGCGAGTCAACGAGGCTACCTCCTCCGCGACATCACCCCGCCCGTCGGGCAGGGGAGTTCGGGCGAGGGCTGGGCGGGCGAGCCCGTGCGGGGCCGACCCGGGTGGGGCGGACGAGCGCTTGCGCGCAGCAGTGGGGCGTCCGGCGGGACCGGACGTCCTCGACGAGGCATGAGTGCGTATAGTCGGAAATGTCGCACTCCCAAGCATTCTGCCGCCACAGCACGAGGTCAAGCCGGTGGACGACGCAGCAGACAGCGCACGGGGCGTACGAACGGATGCGAGCTCCGGACGTCACGCCGTGGTCCGCAACGACAACGGTCAGTACGCGATCTGGCCCTGGGGCTTACCCGTCCCGGCCGGCTGGTGGCAGGTCCACGGGCCGGCCGGGCAGGCCGACTGCCGGGACTGGGTGGAACACGCGTGGCACCCGGCCGGGCTCGGCTTCCCCGGCGCAACCCCCGTACGGCGGGCGGCGGCCGGATTCGCGGACACGGTGCACGGACTGTTCCGCGCGCGGGCGGCGCACGACCCGCAGGCGATCGCCGTCGTCGCCGACGACGCCACGCTGAGCTACCGCGAACTCGACCTGCGCAGCACCCGGTTGGCCGCCGCACTGCGGGCGCGCGGGACCGGCCCGGAGCAGGTGGTGCCGGTCTGCCTGGAACGCGGGCCGGGGCTGGTGACCGCCTGGCTGGCCGTGCTCAAGGCGGGCGGGGCCTTCCTGCCACTGGACCCGGCGCACCCGCCGCGGCGCCTGGCCCGGCTGGTCGAGGACTGCGGGGCACGGGTGGTGGTCGCGGACGGTGACGGGTTCCCCGGGGTGTCCCGGGTGTCCGTGCTCGGGCCGGAGGGCGGCGGGAGCGGGGAGTTCCCGGGCGACGGCGGGGGCGGGGAGTCCCCGGGCGACGACGGCGCCGTCCCGGACGACCTCGCCTACCTGATCTACACCTCCGGCACGACCGGGCGTCCCAAGGGCGTACCGGTCACCCACCGCGCGCTGCTGTTCACCCTCGACCGGATCGTCCACGCCTACCGGCTGCGCCCGGGAGAACGCGTCCTGCAACTGGCCGCGCTGGGCTCCGACACCGCGCTGGAACAGGTGCTCGGCCCGCTGCTCGCGGGCGCGACGGTGGTGCTGGGCGGCGGCGGGGACACGGGCGGCACCTGGGCGCCCACCGAGCTGGCCGGCCGGCTGCCCGGGCTGGGCCTGGCCGTCGCCGACCTCACCCCCGACTACTGGCACCACCTGCTCGACCTGCTCCCGCCCGGCGGACCCGGCCCGCAGGGCCTGCGGATGGTGCTGGTGGGCGGGGACGCCGGGCACGCCGACGACTTCCGACACTGCCTGGAGCGGCTGCCCGGTGCGCGGCTGCTCAACGCGTACGGGGTCACCGAGGCGGCCGTCACCTCGACGCTCTGCGAGGTCACGGCGGAACTGTTCGGCGGGGGAGCGGGCACCTTCACCGCGCCCGTGCCGATCGGACGGCCGCTGCCCGGGGTCCGGGCGTACGTGCTCGACGCCCGACTGCGTCCCGTCCGGCCCGGGGAGAAGGGGCAGATCCACCTCGGCGGGCCCGGCCTCGCCCGGGGCTACTGGCGGCAGGCCGGGCTCACCGCCGAGTCCTTCCTGCCCGACCCGTACGCGCCGCTGCCCGGCGAGCGGATGTACCGCACCGGCGACGCCGGGCGGTGGCGGGCGGACGGGCAGCTGGAGATCCTCGGGCGGGTCGACGACCAGGTGAAGGTGCGCGGGCACCGGGTGGACCCGGCCGAGATCGAAGCCGTCCTGGCAGCCCACCCGGAGGTCCGGCAGGCCCGGGTCGCGGCCGCCGGTGAGGCGGCGGACGGCAGCCGAACGCTCACCGCGTACTACACGCTCGCCTCCGGGGCGGCCGGCGGGGCACAGGGGATCCGGGCGTTCCTGGCCGAGCGGCTGCCGGAGTACCTGGTGCCGGCCGTGTTCGTGCCGCTGGAGGAGATGCCGCTCACGGCGGCGGGGAAGATCGACCGCCAGCGGCTGCCGCAGGCCCCGGTGCGTCCCCCGGCACCGGTGCCGCCCGCGCCCGAGGCCTCCGGTGCGGGAACGGTGGAGGAGGCCGTCGGGCAGCTGTGGGCGGAGCTGCTCGGCGTCGAACACATCGGCCCGGACGGCGACTTCTTCGCGCTCGGCGGCACCTCGCTGCTCGCGATGGAGATACTGGCGCGGGCGCGGATCGTGTTCGGCATCGACGTCGGGCAGGTGCGGACGCTCACCCGGGCGCTGCTGCGCGAGCCCGTCCTGCTCGCCTTCGCGGGGGCGTTGCGGGCGGCGCGGACGGAGGGCCCCGCGGGCGCCGTACGGGATGCCGCCGTCGACTGGTCCGCGGAGGCCCGGTTCACCGAGGACCTCCGGCAGTCCTGGAGCCCGGCGCCCTCCCGTGTCGACCCCGCCGAGATCCTGCTCACCGGCGCCACCGGCTTCTGCGGCGCCCACCTGCTGCACGCGCTGCTCGCCACCACCCGGGCGCGCATCCACTGCCTGGTCCGCGCGCCCGACGAGGAGCACGCGCTGGAACGGCTGCGGGCGGCGCAGCAGCGCTTCCTGCGGCGCGACCTCGCCGACCGGCGGATGGTGCCGCTGGTCGGCGACCTCACCCGGCCGCGGCTCGGCCTGACGGACCGCCGGTTCGACTGGCTGGCCGGGCACCTGGACGCGATCCACCACCTGGCCGGGCAGGTCAACTTCCTCTACCCGTACCACCAGCTGCGGCAGGTCAACGTCGGCGGCACCCGGGAGGTCGTCCGGCTCGCCGGACACAGCCGGGGCGTCCCCGTGCACTACCTCTCCACCCTCGCCGTGCTGGCCGGCTTCGGTGCGGCCGGTGTCGCGAAGGTCACCGAGCGGACCCCGCTCGCCCACCCGGAGCGGCTCGGCGTCGGCTACGTCGAGAGCAAGTGGGTCGCCGAGCAGCTGCTGCACAACGCGGCCGCCGCCGGACTGCCCGTCACCGTGCTGCGCACCAACGACGTCACCGGGGACCTGGCGGACGGGATGATGAACACTCGCACCGAACTGTGCGCGCTGATCGCCTACCTGGCCGACAGCGGGACCTGCCCGGACGTGCAGCTGCTGCTCGACTTCGTCCCCGCCGACCGCTTCGCCCGCGCCACCGCCCACATCGCCGCCCACGCACCCGCCGCCGGCGAGGTCTACCACCTCACCTCCCCACGGCCGGGCGTCCTCGCCGACCTCGCCGAGCGGCTGCGGGTTCGCGGCCACCGGATCGCCCGACTGCCGTACGGGGAATGGGTGCAGCGGCTGGTCCGGTTCGCGGCCGGGAACCCGACGCACCCGATCGCGCCGTTCGTCCCGCTGTTCGTGGACCGCGCGCCGGGGACGGCGCTGTCGATCAGCGAGATGTACTTCCGGCCGACGTTCCCGCTGTTCGAGCGGGCGAACGCGGACGCGGCACTGGCCGGGAGCGGTATCGAACTTCCGGCGGTGGGTGCAGAGTTGATCGACCACTACCTGACAAGGATGGAGCGGGAGGGCTTCCTGCGGGCGGCGCCGTCGTGAGCTCCATCGCCGCCGCCCTCGGGGCGCTGGACGTACGACTCGGCCACGGTGACGGCCCGGTGGCCTTCGGTGGCACGCTCGGAGCCGAGGAGTTGCTGGCGGCGTACCGGCACGGACTGTTCCCGCTGCCGGCCGCGGACGTGTACGCGAGCGCGTACAACGAGGCGCTGTACGGCGAAGCCGTCGAGGCGGGCGAGGTGGCGCTGCTGCCCGGCGGGGCGGACCCGTACGCGCTGGCCTGGTGGTCGCCCGACCCGCGGCCGGTGATCGCGCCGGACGGCGTACGGCTCGGGAGCCGGCTGGCGCGGCGGCTGCGCAACCGGTCCTCCTGGTGGACGAGCGCCGACCGGGCCTTCGGGCGGGTGCTGGCGGCGTGCGCCGAGGGGCGTCAACCCGTCTGGCTCACGGAGGAGTTGGCGGCGGCACTGATGCGGCTGCACGAGCTGGGGGCGGCGCACAGCGGAGAGGTGTGGGAGGGGGAGGAGCTGATCGGTGGGGTGTTCGGGGTCGGGGTCGGGCCGGTGCTGAGCCTGGACTCGATGTTCCACCGCCGCCCGGACGCCGCCCGGGTCGCCGTCGCCGACCTCGGGGCGCGGTTCGGTGCGGCGGGCGGGCGGCTGCTCGACGCCCAGTGGGACGGGCCGCACGTGCGGAGCCTGGGGGCCGAGCCGATGGCGCGCTCGCGGTACCTCGCGGAACTGTCCGGCGGGGGAGGGAGCGGGGGTGGGGTCGGAGCGCCGGACGGGGCGCCGCTGCCGGCGGAGCGGCTGGGGCATCCGGGCTGACCTGCGGTTAAACCTGCCTGGGCGGCCTTTTTTGCCCGTCTTCGACAAACTTATTCCTCGTCAGTAACATGACGTGGCGTGTTCAAAAGTTCCCTAGGCAGGGCCGCCGGCCCCGCCGTCCTCACCCTCGTCCTCGCCGGGGCCGCCGCGTGCGGGCCGACCGGCCCCGGTACCTCCCAGCCCGGTGCCGCACCGGCCGCCGCCACCGTCGCCGACCCGGCC
>NZ_JAHSQD010000949.1 GCF_020103755.1 Streptomyces sp. LS1784 | reverse complement strand
GATGCTGTTGGTGATCTTCATGAGTGACGGGTTCGAGTCCCGCCACCCGGTGGTTGGCACAGTTGCTGGAAGCGGGTGGTTGGGCCTGTTCGATGGTCGGCTGATCTGCCATCGTCACGGTGCTGGCTGAGGCGGATGATGTTGGTTCCGGCCGCGGTGAGGACGTGTTGGACGTGGGTCTTCGCGGTGCCGCGGTAGCGGCAGTTGCGCAGGCCGTGGGCATGGACGGTCTCGGAGACGGTGGCTTCGCAGCCTGCCCGCATGGCGTATCGGTCCTTCCAGGGCCGGGTCTGTTGATCTTTCCTTACGCGGTTCTGGATCTCCTGCAGGGGTTGTGGCAGCAGCAGGAGGTGGCGGCCCTTGCCGTCGATGTTTCCGGTGCACCTGGGGCGGTCGTCGCAGGCCCGGCAGACGGCCCGGGGAAAGAGTACGGACAGGCGTGGCTGGCCGTCGGCGAGTGTCGCTTTCCAGGGCGGGCTGGTAGCGCCGTTGGGGCAAGTGAGCGTTCTTTCCTCCCAGTTGGGATGGAAGTCTTCCTTGTTGAAACCCGGTAGTGCCCGTGTCCTGGGTGGGAGCCGGACCGGGCCGACCAGGTCGATCCCGTAGACGGTCCTGGCCCGGTGGATGGTGGCGGGGCTGGTGTATCCGCCGTCGACCAAGTGCTCGGACGGCGCCAAGTCTCGCGCGGCAAGGTCGATGTGGATCCGTTCGAGGGTGTCGATGTCCTGCTCGGGTGCCGGCGTGGTGGCGACGTGCACGATCACGTTCGGCAGGCCGGTGTCGCAGGTCTCGGTCTGGTGGTCCTTGTAGCCGACCCACTCGGCCTTGCCGGGTTTGTGGCTGAAGCGGGCCTGCGGGTCGTGGGGCGAGACGATCTCGACCGACGACCACGGGGCCCGGGCCGAGGCGGGGTCGGGCCGCCCGTCGGAGGCTTCTGCGGACATCGAGCGCCGGGGGCTGTGGCGCCGGCTCAGCCGGTCGCGGGTCTGCTTGGGCCCGCGCCAGCCCAGGCGGCCCTCCTCGTCGTACCAGTACTGCTGGACCCAGACCTGCCGCAGGACCTCCACCTGCGGCAATGCCCGCAGCCGGACCGGGGTACCGGGCCCGAGGACGGCTCGCAGCAGGCGCATGCCGTCCTCGCCGACCGCCAGGGCGTACCGCTCTCGCTCCTTCGTCTCCCTGGGCAGCCGGTCGTAGCGCACCGGCCGGCCGTAGCGGCGAGCCCAGTCGTCCGTGACCAGGGCGGACAGCCATTCCCCGTCAGCGCGTGCCAGCCCCTCCAGGGCAGCGCGCATGGTCTCGCCCACCAGCTCGATCCGGTCCAGGCGCCGTACTGCCGCCAGGACGTGGGTGGAGTCGGTGCGCTGACGCCCGCGGCGCTTGACCAGGCCTGCTTCCACCAGACGGTCCACCATCACCGCGAGCAGCCGGTCCGCACGGTCGCCCTCGGCCATCCGGTCACGGAACTCACTGAGTACCGAGAAGTCGAACCCCCGATCGTCCAACTCCAGTCCCAGGCAGTAATTTCCAGTCCAGACGGCAGCGGACCGCCTCGGCGGCTTGTCGGTCCGTCAGGTTCTCGGCGTACTGCAGTACCGACACCAACGCGAGCCGCGCCGGCGACAGACCGCGCCGCCCGTCGACCGGATACCACTCGGCAAAGTCCTCATCGACGAACAGCCCGTCCAGATGGTCCCGCACCCACATCGCCGCAGTCCCCCGAGGATTGCTCGCCCGTGCCATCTGCGTCGTCAGAGCTGGAATCTCCCGCCCCGGCCACGAGCCCATCGCCACCGCAACCAGCCCCCTTCAACCTGCTCGGATCTCCAGATCAGGACAGCAGGCGCACAGGGCCAGCGACCGGCAAAGCCGTCAGCCTCACCCTCCCCAGTGAAGATCACCAACAGCATCC
>NZ_JAHSQD010000948.1 GCF_020103755.1 Streptomyces sp. LS1784 | reverse complement strand
GCGCCGCCGGCCCCGATCGCGAGCCGGCCCGGCGCGCTGTACAGCGCGAGCGCGCCCGCGCCGACCCACCACCACGAGGCGGTGGGCGCCCACGGGTAGTCGCCGAGGTGGGCGAGCAGGTTCCCGGCGGCCAGCAGCGCGACCGTCCAGCGCAGGCCGACCACGGTGAACAGCGGGACCAGCAGGAGCAGCTGGAGCAGCTTGGCCCTGGTCGGCACCAGGGTGACGGTCCGGGCCTCGGCGCTCTCGCCGGCGGTGCGCTCCAGGTGCCGGGCGAGCTTGCGCAGCGTCGGGTGCTGGTAGATGTCCAGCACGGCCGCGCTCGGGTAGCGGGTGCGCAGCAGGGTGGTCAGCCGGGCGGCGGCCAGGCTGCCGCCGCCGATCGCGAAGAAGTCGTCGCGGGGGCCGCCGACCCGGACGCCGAGGATCTCCGACCACTGCTCGGCGAGCCACGCCTCGGTGCCGTACAGCTCCTCGCTCGGGCCGGCGCTCTCCAGCTCGGGCAGCGGCCAGGGCAGGGCGTTGCGGTCGACCTTGCCGGAGGTCCGGGTGGGCAGGGTCTCGACGGTCGCCAGCAGCGGGACGAGGGCGGCGGGCAGCTCCGCGCGCAGCCGCTCGACGGCCCGCTCGCGGTCGAAGCCGTCCTGGACCACCAGGTAGCCGACCAGCAGTTGGTTGCCGCCGCGCGCGGTCCGCACGGCAGCCGCCGCGCCCGCCACGCCGGGCAGGGCCTGGAGGGCCGCGTCGACCTCGCCGAGCTCGATCCGGCGGCCGCCCAGTTTGATCTGCTCGTCGGTGCGGCCCAGGAACAGCAGGCCGGCCGGGTCGGCCCGGACCAGGTCGCCGCTGCGGTAGGCGCGCTCCCAGCCCAGCGAGGGCAGCGGCGCGTACTTCTCGGCGTCCTTCTCCGGATCGAGGTAGCGGGCCAGACCCACCCCGCCGATCACCAGCTGCCCGGTGCCGCCGGGGGCGACCGGGACGCCGGCCTCGTCCACCACGGCGAGGTCCCAGCCGTCCAGCGGCAGCCCGATCCGTACCGGGCCCTCGCCGGTCAGCAGGGCGGCGCAGGCGACCACGGTGGCCTCGGTGGGGCCGTAGGTGTTCCACACCTCGCGGCCCTCGGTGACCAGGCGCTGCACCAGCTCGGGCGGGCAGGCCTCGCCGCCGAAGATCAGCAGCCGCACCTCGTTGAGCGCCTCGGCCGGCCACAGTGCGGCCAGGGTCGGGACGGTGGAGACCACGGTGATCTCCTGCTCGGCCAGCCAGGGGCCGAGGTCGGCGCCGCTGCGTACCTGGGAGCGGGGGACCGGCACCAGGCAGGCGCCGTGCCGCCAGGCCAGCCACATCTCCTCGCAGGAGGCGTCGAAGGCCACCGAGAGGCCGGCCATCACCCGGTCGCCGGGGCCGATCGGCTCCTCCTGGAGGAAGAGCGCGGCCTCGGCGTCCACGAAGGCGGCGGCGTTGAGGTGGCTGACGGCCACGCCCTTGGGCTTGCCGGTCGACCCGGAGGTGAAGATGATCCAGGCGTCGTCGGCCGGGGTGGGGCGGCGTTCCGGGGCGGGCGCCCGCTCGGTGGCGGTCGCCAGGTCGCGCCCGGCGCCGAGCAGGGCGGCGACGGCGGCCTCGCCGAAGACCAGCTCGGCGCGCTCGTCCGGGTCCTCGGCGTCCACCGGGACGTAGGCGGCCCCGGCGGCGAGCACCGCGAGGATCGAGACGTACAGGTCGTTGGTGCCCGAGGGCACGCGCACGCCGACCCGGTCGCCCGGGCCGATCCCGGCGGCGGCCAGCCGGCGGCGCAGCTGCTCGACCTCGGCGGCCAGCACGCGGTAGCTGAGCACGGTCTGCCCGTCGTCCAGGGCGGGCTCGTCGGGGTGGGCGCGCACGGTGGCGTCCAGCACGTCGACCAGGGTGCGCGGGG
>NZ_JAHSQD010000947.1 GCF_020103755.1 Streptomyces sp. LS1784 | reverse complement strand
GGGCGACCGCGCCCCGGCCGAGGCCGCCGCCGCCCTGCGCGGCGCCCCCGGCAGCCAGGACATCGCGCTCTACGACGAGGTCTCCGAGGGCCTCCTCGGTGACCCGGTCGGCGCCGCCCCGCAGAGCGCGCTGATGGCCATCGCGATCGTCACCGCCGTGCTCGCCGCGATCGGCTTCGGCGCCGCCGTGGCCGGTTCCGCCCGCGAACGCTCCCGGGACTCCGCGCTGCTGCTCGCACTGGGCGCCCCGCGCAAGCAGGTCGCCCGCACCGCCGCCGCGGAGAACGCGCTGCTGGTCGGCCTCGGCGGGATCGTCGGCCTCGCCCTGGGCGCCCTGCTCGTCCGGCTGATCGTGCCCTTCGTGGTGCTGACCCCGGCCGCCCGCCGCCCGGTGCCGGAGGCGCTGGTCGAGTTGCCGTTCGGTCAGGCGCTGCTGTTCGCGGCCGCGACCGCCGTCGTTCCGCTGCTGTCGGCCTTCCTGATCGGGCGCCGGCGTCGAGACGTGGCCGCCCGGCTGCGCCACGTGGAGGAGATGTGACCACCAAGGCCGGCACCACCGTGCCCACCCCCACGCCCGGCCCCACCCGCGCCCACCGCCCCGCGCCGTGGGTCCGCACCCGGCTGCGCGCGATGCCGCTGGCCGCGCTGCTCACGGCGGCCCTCGCCCTCGTCACCGTCTTCCTGGCGGCG
This sequence comes from Streptomyces sp. LS1784, assembly GCF_020103755.1. GTDB lineage: Bacteria > Actinomycetota > Actinomycetes > Streptomycetales > Streptomycetaceae > Kitasatospora. Next base: position 1,230 of record NZ_JAHSQD010000947.1, on the reverse strand, counting down.
GCCTTCCCACGCATCGAGGACCGGGGCGCGGACACCGCGCTCCAGGAGTTCACGCGCAGCCTGGGCGCCAACGTGACCAATCTGGAGTACACCTCCGAGACGACTCGCGACGACGCCGCGGCAAGCCTGGAGGCCACCCAGCAGAAGCTGAGCGAGCGGATCGGACGGGACCTCCCGCTGACCACGTCGGGTCAGGTCTACGGCACCCGGGTCAGGACCGAGCGCCCCATGTTCAACCCGGGGTACACGAAGCTCTCCGACAAGGCCTACCCGACGATCGGCCTGCTCTACCTGCACGGCCTCGCCGACCGGGTGACGCTGACCGCGGGCACCTGGCCGGGCCCCGCCCCGGCCGACGGCCCGCTGCCGATCGTGCTGAGCCAGAAGGCCGCCGAGGCCGTCAACATCAAGCTCGGCGACGTCATCGAGAGCGGCACCGACGGACCCGACTCGCTGCGCAGCACCGTGGTCGGCCTCTACCGGGTCAACGATCCCCAGGACCCGTTCTGGGAGGGAATCGGCTGTCCGGCCAGGGCCTGCCTGCGTGTCAAGGGCGACCAGGCGTGGTACTCGACGAGCGGCTTCGTCGACGGCGGCAGCCTGACCGCGCTGGCCGTCTGGGGTTCGAGCGGCCAGAACTTCTGGCGGCTGCCCGTCGATGCCGGTTCCCTGCGCGCCGACCGGCTCGACCGGACCCGCGAGCTCCTCGGCTCGTACTCCTCCGGCCCCGGCATGACCGCCCTGGTCGGCTCGACCCACCGGGCCGACCTGCACGTCACCTCGCTGATGCCGGACGTCCTCGCCCGGGCCACGGCCCGCTACCAGGCCGCGGCCCCGCTCGGCGCCATCGGGCCGGCCGGCGTCGCCGGCGTCGCGGTCGTGGTGCTGTGCCTGGCCGCAGCGCTCAGCACGGACCGGCGCACGGCCGAGATCAGGCTGCTCCAGGCCCGGGGCGGCTCGCGCAGCGGAGTGCTGTTGCGGCTGCTCGGTGAGGGCGCGGTGACCGTGCTGCCCGCCGCCGTGCTCGGGACGGCCCTCGCGCTGGTGTTGCTGCCCACCCCCCGGTGGGGCAACCCGGTGCTGCTGGCGCTCGCCGTGACCCTGTTCGCGATCCTGGCCTTCCCGGCCCGGGCCGCCCTGCTCTGGGCGCGCCCGCGGACCGCCGGCGGCTGGCGCCGGGTGATCGGCGAGCTCGCCGTGCTGGCTGTCACGGCCGCGGCGGTGGCCGAG
>NZ_JAHSQD010000946.1 GCF_020103755.1 Streptomyces sp. LS1784 | reverse complement strand
CGGGGCCGCCGGCGGCCAGGAGGCTCGCCGCGGCCATCACCAGGGGCAGCACGAGGGGCAGGGCGCGGCGGGCGGTTGCCCGGCCGGGGCCGGTTCGGTCGGCTCTCACGCGTGTTCTCCTTCGGGTGGGCAGGAGCGGGCGGGTCACGGGTCAGCCCTTGAGACCGGTGGTGGCGATGCCCTCGACGATGTGGCGCTGGGCCACCAGGAACATCGCGACCAGAGGAGCGATGGTCACCACGGCGCCGGCGAAGAGCCCGGGCAGGTTGATCGTCTGCGAGGTGAGGAACGTCGACAGCGCGATCTGGGCCGTCCAGGAGGACGGGTCCTGTCCGATGACCAGTGGCCACAGGAAGGCGTTCCAGCTGTCGATGAAGGCGAGCGCGCCGAGCGAGGCGAGCATCGCCCCGGAGCTCGGCAGCGCGATCCGGCGGTAGAGGCCGAGCCAGCCGAGGCCGTCCAGCCGGCCGGCCTCCTCGATCTCGGTGGGGAACTGCAGGTAGAAGTTGCGGAACAGCAGCACCGCGAACGGGTTGAACAGCCCCGGCGCGATCAGCCCCCACAGGGTGTTCACCCCACCCATCGAGCCGACCACCACGAAGGTCGGCACGAAGGTCGCCGAGCCGGGGATCATCAGGGTGGCGACCACCAGGCCGAGCAGGAACCGGCGTCCGGGCACCGGAATCCGCGCGAGCGCATAGCCGGCGGCGGAGGCCAGCAGCGTCGACACCGGCGCGGTGATTCCCGCGATCAGCAGCGAGTTGCCCAGCGCCTGGGCCATGTGGACGGTCGGGTCGCTGAACAGCGCGCCGAAGTTCTCCCAGTGCGCCTGCGCCGGCCACCAGGTCCAGTGCGGGGAGGTCAGGCTCCGGCTGTCCATCAGCGAGTTGCGCAGCATCAGGTAGAACGGGAGCAGGAACAGCACGGTGAGCAGGCCCACGAGCACGGCCCGCAGGACCGGCCGCACGTGTCGCAGGACGGTGTCCATGGCACTCACCCCTCGGCCTTGCCGAAGCCGGTGACCCGGCCCTGCACGAGCGTCACGCCGACGATCAGCGCGGTCAGCAGGAACGCCCCGGCCGAGCCGATCCCGTAGTTCTGGTCGCCCATCGCCGTGGTGTAGAGGTGGACCAGCGGGGTGCGGACGGGCACCGAGCCCATGCCGGACAGTCCGCTGCTGAACAGGTTGTAGAACTCGTCGAAGGCCTGGAACGCGGCGATGAACTGCAGCATCAGCACGGCCACCGAGGTGTTGCGCAGCATCGGCAGGGTGATCCGGCGCAGCAGCCGCAGCCCGGTCGCGCCGTCCAGCGCGGCGGCCTCGTGGACGTCCCGCGGGATGGCCTGCAGGCCGGCCAGGAAGAGCACCATGTAGAAGCCGACCTGGAGCCAGAGCCGCAGCGTGACCAGGACCACCCAGTACAGCGGCGGCGAGGTGGTCTGCAGCCAGGGCACGGGCTCCATGCCGAACCAGCCGCCGACGGTGTTGGCGATGCCCGCGGGCAGGGAGTTGAACAGGCACATCTTCCACAGCAGCGCACCGGCGACGTAGGAGACGGCGGCGGGGATGAGGAAGGCGGTGCGCACCAGGGCCCGGCCGCGGCGGATCCGGTGCACCAGCAGCGCGAGCCCGAGGGAGGCGGCGAAGGTGGTGGGGACGATGAAGACGGTGAACAGCAGGATCTGGGTGAGCGAGTCGCGGAACGCCTGGTCGCCCAGCAGGGTGCGGTAGTTGGCCAGTCCGACCCAGTGGCCGAGTCCGATGGTGCCGCGGGCGTCGCTGAGGCTGAGCAGGAAGCTCCAGCCGATCGCGACGTACTTGAACACGCCCAGCCCGATCAGCACGGGTGCGGTGAGCAGCGCGAACGCGCCCCAGGTGGCCGCGGTCGGGCGGCTCCGGCGGGCCGCCGCGCGGCGTCGGGCGCGGCCG
>NZ_JAHSQD010000945.1 GCF_020103755.1 Streptomyces sp. LS1784 | reverse complement strand
CAGCCTGCGCACCCCGCCGGGCCTCTGCGACGGCGGACCGGCCGGCTCGGCGGGGCCGTCCCCGCGTCCGCCGTCGATGCTGGTCAGCCGCCGGCCCGCCGTCCCTGCGGTCAGCGCTGCCTCGCGCCTGCGTTCCACCGGCGGCCTCCTGTTCGGCGATGTCGTGTCGTCCCCACCGGCCCCGTCGGCCCTCGGCCGACCGGTACGGCTGCGCCCCTCCTGGCCCGTGGCCGGGCCGCTCCCGGTACGGAGCGGCCCGCCGTCCGCGCTGCGCCGATCGGCCGGTGCCGGCCTCTGGGGCCTGTCTCATCGGTCCTTGTCAGGCCGCGGGCCGGTCAGCCCCGCAGAACGACCAGGTCGTCGCGGTGGACGACCTCGCGCTCGTACGCGGCGCCGAACTCCTGGGCCAGGTCGCGGGTGGACCGGCCGAGCAGGCGGGGCAACTCCCTCGCATCAAAGTTGACCAGTCCGCGAGCCACGATGTGGCCGTTTTCGGCAAGAAGGTCCACCGGATCACCCGCGGCGAACTCCCCGTCGACCCTGGTGACCCCGGCCGGCAGCAGCGAGGCGCCGCCGGAGAGGACCGCCCGTACGGCGCCCGCGTCCAGGTGCAGCGCCCCGCGCGGGCTGCTCGCGTGGGCCAGCCAGAGCATCCGGTCGGAGGTCCGGCTGCCGGTGCGCAGGAAGAGCGTGCCGGTGGGCCGGCCGGCCAGCGCGTCGGCGGCCTGGCTGGCGGCGGTCAGCACCACCGGGATGCCCGCGCCGGTGGCGATCCGGGCCGCCTCGACCTTGGTGACCATGCCGCCGGTGCCGACCCCGGCCTTGCCGGCGCTGCCGATCTCGATGCCGTCGAGGTCCTGCGGGCCGCGCACCTCGGCGATCCGGCTGGTGCCGGGGCGGGACGGGTCGCCGTCGTACAGGCCGTCCACGTCGGAGAGCAGCACCAGCAGGTCGGCCCGGACCAGGTGGGCGACCAGGGCGGCGAGCCGGTCGTTGTCACCGAACTTGATTTCGGCGGTGGCGACGGTGTCGTTCTCGTTGACGATCGGCATCGCGCCCATCGCCAGCAGCTGGTCCAGGGTGCGGTAGGCGTTGCGGTAGTGGGCGCGCCGGCTGGCGTCCTCGGCGGTGAGCAGCACCTGGCCGACCCGGATTCCGTACCGGGCGAAGGAGGCGGTGTAGCGGGCGACCAGCAGGCCCTGGCCGACGCTGGCGGCAGCCTGCTGGCGGGCCAGGTCCTTGGGCCGCCCGTCCAGGCCGAGCGGGGCGAGCCCGGCGGCGATGGCGCCGGAGGAGACGAGCACGACCTCCGGGGCGTCGGGGCGGTTGCGTACCTTGGCGAGCGCGTCCACCAGGGCGTCGACGCGGTCGGCGTCCAGGCCGCCGGCCGCCGTGGTCAGGGAGGAGGAGCCGACCTTGACGACGATCCGCCGCGCGGTCAGCACCTCCTCCCGCAGAGAGTCCTCGCTCATCTCGCTGTACGCCCTTCCGGTGTGGTGCGGGTGCGACGGGGCCCGGGCCCTGCCGTCAGCTCCGAAATCTACGCGATCGGCACAGGTCGTCCGCAGGCTGTTTCACCGGCTGGATCCGGCCTGGTCACGGCCCTGCCACAGCCCGTGCATCAATCCGGCGGACTGGTATGGTCCCTGACCGAAAGCCAGATCGGGGGACGGCTTCTTGCCCGCTGGACCCATGTCGTCTTCGACCCTTCCTGTCACGACGGGCGGCGCCGCACTGGGCAAAGGCCGGCAACGGTCGCGGCCGTGCGCCCAGGAGAAATGCGCATCATGCGTTCGTACACCACCAAGCTGACCGTCGCCGCGCTCGCGGCGGCCACCGCCCTGTCGCTCGCGGCCTGCGGGCCGGACAACGCGGACACCCCGGCCGGTACCGGCGGCGCCACCGGCGCGGCTCCGGCGCAGACCGGTGCG
>NZ_JAHSQD010000944.1 GCF_020103755.1 Streptomyces sp. LS1784 | reverse complement strand
CGTCCGGCAGGGCGGCGCGGACGGCCCCGGCGGCCTCGGCCGGGTCGGGGGCGGTCACCTGGAGGGTGGACTCGCCGATCCGCAGCAGGGCGCCCGGCTCCAGGGGGACGGCGGTCTCCGGCGGGCCGGGCGGGACGAGCCGGCCGTCCAGGGCGGTGCCGTTGGTGGAGCCGAGGTCGCGGACGGAGATCCGGCCGTCCTCGGCGAGGTGCAGGGAGAGGTGCAGCCGGGAGACGTCCGGGTCGTCGAGCGGGACGTCGGCCTCGGCGGAGCGGCCGACCCGGATCTCCCGGCCGAGCAGCCGGTGCACGCCGCCGGCGTCCGGTCCGCCGACCACGCGCAGTTCGGCGGCGGCGGGGGCGTCGTCGGGATCGTCGGCGGTCGGGTCGGGCTCGTTCAGGCTGAGGACGGCGCCGTCGAGCAGCGGGGGGTGGCCGAGCAGGGTGTGCTCGTCCACCCGGTGAGCCCCGGCGTACAGGTGCACGTGGGTGGCGGCCCGCGGCCCGCGCACGCCCACGGCGCCGGCGAGCGCGCCCGCGATGGCGCCGAGTGCGGTGCCGACGGGCGCGGTGACCAGCACGTCCACGTAGGGAATGGCGGAGCCGGCGGCGGACGGGCCGCTGCGCGGTCGGAGGACGGTCAGCCGGATCTGCATCTCGCCCGCGGGTCCCTTCTGCTGGTGTGAAGCCTGGTACCGCTGCCCGGTGCCGTGGGCACCGTTGGGCCACACGAGTGGCGAGTGTCCATCCTGCCATCCGTCGAGGACGGTCCGCGCACCGTACCGGATTTGACGATCTTGCGATCACCGCCGTGACGGGGGCGACGGGGAGTCAGGCCGACCGCCTCCTCGCGGGGTGCCCGGGACCTTCCCTAGGGGATGTCCCCGAACCCTTCCCCAGACCGTACGGATGGTCTACCGGCGACCCCGAAAACCCGAACGGACACCGTTAGAGTTGGCCGCAGACACGGGCCCGGCAGGCTCACCGCACCGGCGGAGGAGCGCCCCGCGCGGGCGGCACGGCGAGGAGTGCGACAGGTGCGGCCAGTCGGCAGCAAGTATCTGCTGGATGAGACCCTCGGGCGGGGTGCGACGGGCACCGTCTGGCGCGGCGTGGTGCGCGAGGACGTCCAGGTGCCGGGCTGTGTGCCCGGGCAGCGGGTGGCGATCAAGGTGCTGCGCGAGGAACTGGCCGCCGACCCGGACGTGGTGATGCGCTTCCTGCGCGAGCGCTCGCTGCTGCTGCGGCTGACCCACCCCAACATCGTCCGGGTCCGCGACCTGGTCGTCGAGGGCGAGCTGCTGGCCCTGGTGATGGACCTGGTGGAGGGCCCCGACCTGGCCCGTTACCTGCGCGCCAACGGCCCGTTCAGCCCGATCGCGGGCGCCCTGCTGATGGCCCAGGTCGCGGACGCGCTGGCGGCCAGCCACGCGGACGGGATCGTCCACCGCGACCTCAAGCCGGCCAACGTGCTGCTCGCCTCCACGGTGGTCGACGGCAGCGAGCAGATGCATCCGCTGCTGACCGACTTCGGCATCGCCCGGCTCGCCGACTCCCCGGGCGTCACCCGTACCCACGAGTTCGTCGGCACCCCCGCCTACGTCGCGCCGGAGTCCGCCGAGGGCCGCCCGCAGACCTCCGCGGTGGACGTGTACGGCGCCGGGATCATGCTGTACGAGCTGGTCACCGGCCGCCAGCCGTTCCAGGGCGACAGCGCGCTCGCCGTGCTCCAGGCCCATCTGGCCCAGGAGCCGCAGCGGCCCAGCACCATGCCCGAGCCGCTCTGGACGGTGATCGAGCGCTGCCTGCGCAAGGACCCGGCCCAGCGGCCCGGTGCCACCTCGCTGGCCCGCGCGCTCCGGGTGGTCGCGGCCGGCGTCGGCGTGCACGCCTCCCCGGCGGCGGTCGACGAGGCGCTGGCGGTCGGTGCCCTGCTGCT
>NZ_JAHSQD010000943.1 GCF_020103755.1 Streptomyces sp. LS1784 | reverse complement strand
GACCGGGGCGGTGGCCGGCACGGCGGCCGGGGGCAGGACGGCGGGGGCGGCGGCCGGGGGGAGTGCGGGCGTGCCGCCGGCCAGCACGCCGAGCTGGTCACGCATCAGGTCGGAGAACTGGCCGAGCAGCGCGAGCTGGCGCTCGATCAGGCCGGTGCCGTCGGTCACCGGGGGAAGTGCGATGGGGGCCTGCGGGGCGGTGGGCGCGGCGAGCACGGGCTGGGGCACCGGGGCCGGCGCCTGGACGGACGGAGCGGCCGGGGCGGCCTGGGTGGCCTGGACAATCGGGGCGGTCGGGACGGGAACCGGAGCCGTCACCTGGGCGGGCTCGGGTACGGGCGCGGGTTCCGCCACCGGCTCCGGCTCGGCGGCCGGCAGCAGCGTGGCCAGCACCGCCGGCTCCAGCCGGGAGGCGATCAGCCCGGCCAGCCGGGCCGGGGTGTCCGCTGCCTCGAACAGCTCGCGCATCGACACCCGCACACGGAACGCGCGCTCCAGGTCCCGGATCATGTTGATCATCGAGAGCGAGTCGGCGCCCAGGTCGAAGAAGGGCTCGTCCGTGCCGACCGAGGCCTCGTCGTAGCCGAGCTGGCGGGCCGTCCGCTCGACGACCTGCCGCAGTACGGCCTGCTCGGCGAGCTCCTCGGGGCTCGGCGTCGGTGCGGCGGCCGACGCTGCGGCCGGCGCGGTCTGCTGGGGTGGGTCCTGGTGCATGGCGGGGTCCTCGGTGGTGGGCCGGGCAGGGGCGGTGAACCAGTGGCGGCGGCGCTGGAAGACGGTGGTGGGCAGCGGGACGCGGCGAGCCGGTCCGTCCGGCCAGTCCCGGGCGGCGGCGAAGCGGGCCCAGTCGAGCGGGACGCCGTGCGACCACAGCGCGGCCGCGGCGGCGTCGAACTGCTGCTCCGGCGGGGCGCCGCGCCGACCGCCGGCGACGAAGTGGCGCTGCGGCAGCTCCCGGCGGCCCATGCCGGTCAGCGTCGGGTGCGGGCCGATCTCCAGGAACAGCTCGTGGTCCTGCCCGTCCAGTGCGGCGAGGACCTGGTCGAACCGGGCGGTCTCCCGGGTCTGCCGGACGAAGTACTCGGGCGTCGGGACGGTCCCGGGGGCCAGCACCTCGCCGCCGAGGTTGCTGACCAGCGGTACGGCCAGCGGCCGCAGGCGCAGCCGGGCCAGCTGGTCGCGGAAGGGGGCGAGCATCGGGTCGAGCAGGCGGGAGTGGAACGCCCGGTCGGTGGTCAGCCGTTCGACGGACACCCCGTCGGCGGTCAGCACGGCCTCGGCGGCGGCGACCTCGCGTGGCGGGCCGGCCAGCACGCACTGGCCCCTGCCGTTGACCACGGCCAGGTCCACCCCGGGCAGCCAGTCGCCGAGTCCGGCCAGCCGGTCCGGGCCGGCCGAGACCACGGTCATGGCGCCCGGTTCGGTCAGCCGGTGCATCAGCCGGCCGCGCAGCGCGGTCAGGAACATCCCGTCGGCCAGGTCGAGCGCGCCGGCCGCGTGGAAGGCCGCGTACTCCCCGGCGCTGTGCCCGGCGACCGCGGCCGGCCGGACACCGAGCTCCTGCCAGAGCTGCAGGTAGGCCGCCTGGAGGGCGAACAGCGCGGGCTGCGCCGCCTCGGTGGTCCAGCTGTCCTGCGTGCCCTGCGGTGCGGCGTCGAGCAGCAGCGGCAGCAGCGGCTCGTCCCAGTTCTCGCGGTGCAGCCGGTCGCACTCGTCCAGGACGGCGCGGAAGGCCGGGAAGGCCCGGTACAGCTCGGCGGCCATGCCCCGGTACTGGGCGCCCTGACCGGTGAAGAGCAGTACCGGCGCCGCCTCGCCGCGCCCGGTCTCCCGGTGGACGGCCCCGGCGGTGGCCCGGCCCGCCAGGAAGGCGTCCAGGCCCTTGCGCAGGGCGGCCGGGTCGGGGCCCGTGACGGCCAGCCGGTGGCGCAGGGCGCG
>NZ_JAHSQD010000942.1 GCF_020103755.1 Streptomyces sp. LS1784 | reverse complement strand
CGAGCAGCGCGGCCGCACCGAGGGCGTCCGCCTGCGCGAGCGCGACGGGCGGCATCAGGGCCGGCGCGGCGACGGCGGCGAGCCGCCGCCGGATCCGAGCCGACCGCGGCGATGTGGAATCGGACCGGACGGAGGGTGAGTCGGTGCGCACCCGGCCGAGCCTACGGGCAGCTCTCCCGGGGGAGGCGACCTCCTCCCCGGGAGGGAGCGGTCCGCCGTCAACTCCCCTCCGCAGCGGGAGGTCCGCACGGCCGGGCGGGAGCATGCTCGGTGGCGTCGGAACAACCGCGCCGAAGGAGAACGAACCGCCATGAACCGCCGCCTCGCCACCGCCGCAGTCTCGCTCCTCCTGCTGACCGCGACGGTCGCCACCGCCGCACCGGCCGCCGTCGCCGCACCGGTCCCCGCCGCACAACCGGCCGCCGCGGCAGCCGACTTCGGACCGGTCAGCGTGCGCGGCACCGGCAACACCGTCCTCACCGCCTCGTTCCACGGCTTCGAAGGCGACCCGGTGCAGATCTCGGTGGACGCCCGTGCCGCCACCAACACCGATCCGCACAGCACCGCAGGCCACTTCCACGTCCGTCACGTGCGCACCGACGGCCGGCTGGTCGCCGACTTCGAGGGGGACATCACCTGTCTGGCCGTCGGCGGCCGGGAGGCGATCGCCACCGGGGTGGTCACCAAGGGCGAGGCGCCCTGGTTCCCGGGACTGGAGCTGGTCGGCCAGAAAGTCTCGCTCTCGGTGGAGGACAACGGGCGGCACGGGGACCGGATGGGCTGGGTCTGGGGCGTGTTCGGCCAGCCGGTGTCGGACTGCCAGGGCACGGTACCGTTCATCCGCACGAGCAGTGGTGACTTCTCCGTGCGCAGCTGACACCCGGCCGACCGGGCCTGCCAGGGCCTCTCGGGCAACGAGCGGGGCTGCGCACCGCCGCCCGAACACCCGGAGACCTGGAGGCCCCGTTGTCCCTGGACCGTCCGACCATCCCGCCACGGGCGGGCGCGGGGTTCAACGACCGAACAGGGGACGGCCGTTGAACCCCGCGCCGGACCGGCGGCCGCCCGACTACGCCCGGCTCGGCGCCGTCGGGCCGTACTTCGCGCTCGACACCTCGCCGTCCGGGCCGCCGCCTGCGGGCTTCCGGCCGCTGGCCGAGCTGTACGGCACCGGGCCGGACGCGCCGTTGGCGGCGCGGCTGCGGGTGGTGGCGCGGCGGCTCGGCACCGACGAGCCCCGGGTCGCCGCCTCGATCCTGCATCTGGGACTGGCCGCCCGCTTCTGGTCGGTGGGACTGGGCTCGGCCGTCCTGCTGGGAACGGTCCCGACCCTGGAGCACGCCTGGATGCGCATCCCGGACCAGGGCCCGCTCGATCTGTGGACACCCCCGGAGCCCGCCCGGCCGGCCGCCGGAACGCTTGCCGACCAGCTCCACGAAGCCGTCCTGCTCGGCTGCTTGGAGCGACTGGCGGCAGCCGTCCGGGCCGTCGCACCGCTCTCCTCACGCCTGCTGCTCGGCAACGCCGCGTCCGCGCTGGCCGGGACGCTTCGGGTGCTGGACGCCCATGCGCCTGGCGCCGCACGGGCGTTGGCCGCGGAGCTGCTGGACCGTCCACCGCTGGCCGGATCGGGCACCCTGCACACCGGGCCGCGCGGCACAGCGTTCCGGCGCAACAGCTGCTGCCTCTACTACCGGGTGGGGCCGGGTGCCGGGCTCTGCGGGGACTGCTGCTTCAGCACACCGCCCGGGCGCGGGAAGCGGAACGAATAATACCTTCGTAAATGAAGGTCATATTGCCCACCGCCCCGTCAGCCGCGCACCACCGTCCAGTCCACCGCCGCCGACGGCACCCCGGCCCGCTCGGCCGCCGGGTCCGCGAGCAGCCCGCGTGCCAGCGACCCCACCGGCAGGGCCGGGGTGGTGGCGGCCAGCACCCGCC
>NZ_JAHSQD010000941.1 GCF_020103755.1 Streptomyces sp. LS1784 | reverse complement strand
GCCGTCGCCGCCCCGGACGCCCCGGGCCCGACGGACCGCGCCCCGGCCGGGGCGGCCCCGGCGGTGCAGCGGCTCGTCAACGTCGCCAAGGCGGTCCTCAGCAAGCCGGCGGACAGCGAGAAGGTCCAGTGGAAGGTCCAGCGTCACCTGAGGCTGCCGGAGGCGGAGAAGCAGGCGATCCTGGCCGAGATCGGGAGGATGGCCGAGTCGGGGGAGTCCCTGCGGTTCGCCTCGTACGAGAAGCTCATCGACGCGGCCAACGTCCGGGTGCGCGCGGCGAGCGGGCAGAGCCTGGCGCCCGTGACCCCCGTCGCCATCACCACCGGGGGCTTCCAGCACGAGTTGACGATCTCCGACGAGGAGCAGGTGAAGCGGCACAGGGAAGTGCGCCGGCGTCTGTCCCTGCGCGGTGTCAGCCTCGACCTGGAGGCGTTCCGCAACCGGCAGGCGATGGTGAACCCGTTCACGTACAACGACGTGGAGGACGGCGCCTCCTACACCATCGGCGCCACCGGGAACTTCGTCCTCGGCAGTGTGCCGGAGGGCGACTACTCCCAGCTGTTCGGCCTGGCCAAGAGCAAGTCGGGGCTCACGGACCAGCAGCTGGCGAACCGGTTCATCAAGGCGCTGGTCGAAAGCGGCAGCAAACCGTTCGAGGATCTGCCCAAGGACGCGCAGAAGTACTGCGCCAAGATCGTGGCCATCATCCAGGGCGCCGAGTTCCGCCGGGCCGCCGCCAACCCGACCGCGGCCATCGCGGCCTTCAACAGGGTCGCCACCAGCGACACGGCGACGCTCCACGACGAGATGAACCGGTTCACCCTGTTCGCCAAGACCGGCGGAGGGTCGGCGGACTCGCAGTACCACCGCAACGGCAAGGAGCCCGACGCGGAGCTCAACGCCCGCATTCTCCAGGAGTTCAGGTCACTGGCCCAGCTCGTGTCCGCGAACGGCTTCGACCCCAATGACGAGGAGAAGTTCTACGAGGCCTGCGAGACCATCGCGGTCGGCTCCATGAACGCCTTCAAGGCGAACTTCAGCTACACGATGGCGTAGACCGGCCGGCCCGGGGGCCCACCGGCACCGAGGTGTCGGCCGTCGCCGCGGCGGCGACGGCCGACACCCCTGTGCGGAGGGTCAGTTGTCGTTGTTGACCTTGGTGTAGGCCGCGCTGTAGCCGGTCGGGCAGTAGAGGGTGTCGCTGCCGTTGCCCATGTGCCAGGCGCCCATGACCGTCGTCTGGATGCCCTTGACGTTGTCGTTGTTGCAGACCAGCACCAGCTGCCAGTGGTTCTTCGTCGCGGTGGTCTGACAGCTCACCGACCCCCAGTTCGTCCCCTGGGTGGTGCTGCAGTACGAGGTCGCCGACGCCCCCGGCGCCGCCATCACACCGGCGGCCACCAGCAGCGCCGCCCCGGTCCCCAGAGCCGCAATTCGACGCATGACCTTCTCCCTTGTCGCCTCTCGAACAATGTGTGCGGTCAGCATGCCGAAGATGTGATCGAATGTATTCACCGGCAACACAACTGGCCGAAACCCGCCCTTCCGCTTACCCGAGCGGCGGCGGTCCCCTGGGGGGCCGCCGCCGCACCTCACTGAACTACTGGCGTACCGAACGCCCTTGAGGGCGTTCACGGTGTTCGGCGAAGCCGCCGTTCACCGCGGCCGGCTGTCGGTCAGGGGCCCGTGATCGTCCAGTACACGGCGGCGTTGTTGCCGCTGCCCCCGCTCTGCGCGAACCTGAACATCGGGTCGGAACCCGCGGAGTCGTAGCTGTTGCTGCCGACGTACGGGTTGTTCCAGTGGAGCTGGACGCGCTTGCCGTTGATACTGCAACCGCATCTGTCGTTACCGCTGGCGTTCGGCGTCGTTGGTATGACTGTGTGCTGATGAGCTGACGGTTGAGCAGGTCGAGTCGTGGTCCGAGGGGATAGTGGGCTTCCATGC
>NZ_JAHSQD010000940.1 GCF_020103755.1 Streptomyces sp. LS1784 | reverse complement strand
CCCACCCCGCCGCCGATGGTCGCGGTGGCGCCCGCGGTGGCCTCGGCGAGCGCGACCGTGCTGGAGGTCCGCGCGCACGACGCCCCCGGGCTGCTGCACCGGATCGGCCGGGCGCTGGACGGGGCGGGCGTCCGGGTGCGCACCGCGCACGTCTCCACGCTGGGCGCGGAGGCCGTCGACTCGTTCTACCTGACCGACGAGGCGGGCCGTCCGCTGACCGCCCGACGGGCAGGCGAGGTGGCGGCGGCGCTCCGGGCCGCGCTGGGCTGAGCGGCGGGCCGGGCGGGGTCGGTCCGGGGCCGGGTAGTGGCGTGGACGAGGGGCGTGGACCGGGCGAGGGCAGGGATGCGGGCAGGAGTTCCGACCGGGGGTGGAGACCGTACCCGGGGCGGCCGGATACCCTGGGGGACGACGACCGTACCGATACCGATGCCGCAGAGGACCCGCGACGACGTGTTCGACACCCTTTCCGATCGCCTCGCAGCGACGTTCAAGAACCTCCGGGGCAAGGGCCGCCTGAGCGAGGCGGACATCGACGCCACCGCCCGCGAGATCCGCATCGCGCTGCTGGAGGCGGACGTCGCGCTGCCGGTCGTCCGGGCCTTCATCAAGCAGGTCAAGGAGCGGGCGCTCGGTGCCGAGGTCTCCGGCGCGCTGAACCCGGCGCAGCAGATCATCAAGATCGTCAACGAGGAGCTCATCGCGATCCTCGGCGGCGAGACCCGCCGGGTGCGGTTCGCCAAGAGCGGCCCGACGGTGATCATGCTCGCCGGCCTCCAGGGTGCCGGTAAGACCACCCTCGCGGGCAAGCTCGGCTTCTGGCTGAAGAAGCAGAAGCACACCCCGCTGCTGGTCGCCTGCGACCTCCAGCGGCCCAACGCGGTCAACCAGCTCCAGGTGGTCGCCGAGCGCGCCGGCGTGGCCTTCTACGGCCCGCAGCCGGGCAACGGCGTCGGCGACCCGGTGCAGGTGGCCAAGGACTCGATCGAGTACGCCAAGCAGAAGCAGTACGACGTCGTCATCGTCGACACCGCCGGCCGCCTGGGCATCGACGCCGAGCTGATGCAGCAGGCCGCCGACATCCGCGCCGCGGTGAACCCGGACGAGGTCCTGTTCGTCGTCGACGCGATGATCGGCCAGGACGCGGTCACCACCGCGCAGGCCTTCCTCGACGGCGTCGACTTCACCGGTGTGGTGCTCTCCAAGCTCGACGGCGACGCCCGCGGCGGTGCCGCCCTGTCGGTCGCGCACGTCACCGGCCGGCAGATCATGTTCGCCTCCAACGGCGAGAAGGTCGACGACTTCGACGCCTTCCACCCGGACCGGATGGCCTCGCGCATCCTCGGCATGGGTGACGTTCTCTCGCTGATCGAGAAGGCCGAGCAGACCTTCTCGCAGGCCGAGGCGGAGAAGATCGCCGCCAAGCTGCGCGGCGGCCCGAAGCAGTTCACCCTGGACGACTTCCTGTCCCAGCTGGAGCAGGTCCAGAAGATGGGCTCGATCTCCAAGCTGCTCGGCATGCTGCCCGGCATGGGCCAGATCCGGGACCAGATCAACAACATCGACGACAAGGACGTCAACCGGGTCGGCGCGATCATCAAGTCGATGACCCCGGCCGAGCGCGCCGAGCCGGAGCTGATCAACGGCTCCCGCCGGGCCCGCATCGCCAAGGGCTCCGGCGTCCAGGTCGGCGAGGTGAAGAACCTGGTCGAGCGGTTCTTCGACGCCCGCAAGATGATGTCCGCGATGGCCTCCGGCAAGGGTGTGCCCGGCATGCCGGGGATCCCGGGCATGGGCGGCGGCGGGAAGAAGTCCGCCAAGAAGGCCCCGCAGGCCAAGGGCAAGCGCAAGAGCGGCAACCCGCTGAAGCGCGCGCAGGAGGAGGCCGCGGCCGCCCAGCGCCGCGCGCTCGGCCCGGGTGCCGGCCAGGCCCCGGCGGACGGCGGCGCGTTC
>NZ_JAHSQD010000094.1 GCF_020103755.1 Streptomyces sp. LS1784 | reverse complement strand
GGCGGGCGGCGGCGAACCGGGCGCCGCTCCCGCGGCGGGCTCGGGTCCGGCCGCGGGCACCGGCCCGGGTGCGGGCACAGGTCAGGGTGCAGGCACAGGTCAGGCCGGTGCGGACGGGGCCCTCGCCCAGCTTCCCGGGCAGGCCTTCTACGTCTCCGACCGGACCAACGCCGCCCACCAGGTGACCGCGCTGCGCGGTCAGGGCCGGACGGCGGAGGCCGACACGCTGCTGCGGATCGCCGCCCAGCCCTCCTCCCAGTGGCTCGGCGAGCAGGGCGCCCGGGAGATCGCCGAGCAGGTGAGCCGGCGGGCCACCGAGGCCGGCCGGACGGCGGTCTTCGTCGCGTACGACATCCCGCACCGGGACTGCGGCCAGTACTCGGCCGGCGGCGCCCCCGACGCGGCCGCCTACCGGGCCTGGATCACCGGCATCGCGCAGGCCCTCGGCGACCGCAAGGCCTGGGTGGTGCTGGAGCCGGACGCCGTCGCGCACACCCTGGACAACTGCGGGATCAAGGGCGACCTGGCCGCCGAGCGGTACGGCCTGCTGGCCTTCGCCGTCCAGGAGCTGAAGAAGAACCCGAACGCGCGGGTCTACCTGGACGCGGGCAACCCCGGCTGGGCGCAGGACCCGGAGGAACTGGCCACCGCCCTGCGCAAGTCGGGCATCGCGGCGGCGGACGGCTTCGCCGTGAACATCGCCAACTTCTACGACACCGACCGGAACGCGGCGTACGGCGCCAGGCTCTCCGCGGCCCTGGGCGGGAAGAACTTCGTCATCGACACCAGCCGCAGCGGCAACGGGGCGCTGGGGGGCAACGCCTGGTGCAACCCGCCCGGGCGCGCGCTCGGCGAGCGACCGACCACCGAGACCGGCCGGGCCGGGGTGGACGCCTACCTGTGGATCAAGAACCCGGGGGAGTCGGACGGCGACTGCGGCCGGGGCGAGCCCCGGGCCGGCGAGTTCTGGCTGCCGTACGCGCTCGGGCTGGCGCAGGCGGCGCGCTGAGGCCGCCTGCGCCGGCCGCGGGCGTCGGTGTCGTAGGCGGGTCTCGGTGTCGTACGCGGGCCTTGGCGTCCTATGCGGTGACCTGGATCCAGCGGGCGACCGACGGGGTACCGGCGGCGTCCGTCAGGAACAGCATGTACCAGCCGGGCGGCAGCAGGTTGGGGTTGCCGGGCAGGGTGAGCGAGACGCCGTCCGCCGTCCGTCCGGCGATGTCCAGGGCCACCGAGCGCTGCTCGACGTCCGTCACGTGGGTGACCGAACTCGGCCGGATCAGCTTGGCGGTGGCGACCGCCTCCGGCCGGGCGGTGCCGACGTCGACGGTGGTGCCGAGCCTGCCCGCCTGCGGAACGGCACCGACCTGCGGGCGGTCGCCGTGGTACAGGTACGGCGGGGTGTAGAGCTCGATGCGCTGCTCGAAGCCGCCCGGCTGGGTCTCGGCCTTGTCCGCGAAGAGCGGGTTGGAACCCAGGACGGCGACCCGGCCGTCCGGCAGCAGCAGCGCCTCGGAGTGGTAGTTGCGGCCGACGGTCGGTTCGGCGGCGGTGCTGAAGTTGTTGGAATCCGGGTGGTACACCTGCGCCTTGAGCAGGTCGCTGTCGCCCCGGCCGCGGTAGCCGCTGGAGCCGCCGGTGGTGAAGACGGTGTCGTCCGGGAGGATCACGCTGTTGAGGTAGCGGGTGCCGCCGGCCGGCAGGTCCGGGCCCGGGGTGAAGGCGGGCCTGGCGGCGGAGAGGTCCGCGATGTCGGTGCGGGCCGTGGACAGCGGGGACTCGCCGACGCCGCCGCCGCCCAGCACCATCACCCTCTGCGCCTGCGCGGGCGGCAGCAGCACCGAGGAGGAGGTCTCGGTGAGGCCGGGGTCGCGCAGGCCGGGGACGGGCTGGAAGGCCCCGTTCGACAGGTCCCACACACCGGGCTCGCGGCCCTTGTCGCCGGGGCCGTAGCCGCCGTTGGAGCCCGAGTAGAAGAGCTTGCCGGACGCGGTCAGGAAGATCGCCGGGTAGGTCGGGAAGTAGTGGTCGGGGCCCTTGGACCAGGACTTGGTCTTCGGGTCGTAGATCTCGTTGTCGTTGCCGTTGAGGATCTCCCCGGTGTCGTCCAGCCCGGAGACGGTGACCACCCGGCCGTCGCCCAGCCCGGTCAGCGTCGGGTACCAGCGGGCGTGGGCCATGTCGGTGACCGGCTCGTACAGCTCGGTGTCCGGGTTGAACTCGAAGGCGGAGCGGATGCCCTGGTACTCCTGCTTGTCCAGGGTCAGCTTCTCGTTCTGCCCGTACAGGTTGTGGGCGTCGGTGCCGCTCAGGCCCTTGATCCGGTACTGGGCGGGGGAGTCGGAGACGTAGTCCGGGCCCGGGCCGACCGCCTCCACGTACACGTGCTGCTCGCCGGCGGTGACCGCGGTCTGCTTGCCGGAGCCGGTCTTGGTCGCGGCCGGGACTGTCACCGGAGCGGTGCTGGCGTACTCGTGGCCGTTCGGGGCGACGAAGACGGTGCCCTTCGGGAAGGTCCGGTCGCGCTCCGGGCTCTCGTTGCGCACCCGCATGATGCCGGCCGCCTTCTTCACGGCACCGGCCAGCTTCTCGTAGCGCTGGGTGCCGCCGGCCACCAGGACGCGGCCGTCCGGCAGCGAGGTGTGGCCGCCGCAGAACATGTCGGCCGGGGTGGGGATCATCTTGTAGGTGTTCCTGGCCGGGTCCCAGAGCAGGCTTTTGAAGGTGCCCGCGTTGAACTGCTTCTCGTCGTTGCCGGAGCCGGCCACGATCAGGACCTTGCCGGTGCGCAGCAGGGTCGCGTGCACGGCGTTGACCCGGAACTCGGCGGGCAGCGACAGGGTCTGCCAGTGGCCGTACTGGGCCTTGTACTCGGGGCGGTTGATCACGTAGTGGTGGTACTGCTCGGAGGCGAAGCCGAGGACGGCCGGCGCGTTCATCCCGGCCACGGTCAGTGCGACGGTGCTGCCGAGGGCGAGGCGTTTGGTGCGGCCGGCCTTGTGGATCTTCACGGTGGTTGCTCCCTCGGGAGGCGGTCGGGGGCTGCTCGGTGGCTCTGCACGGGTGGCTCTGCTCGGTGGGCGTGGGTCCTCAGCGGGCGGCTCTGTCCACGTGGGAGGGCGTGTCAGTGGGCGGCTCTGTTCAGTGGGAGGGCGTGCCGCTGCCGGCGTGGTCGGATGCGGTTCGTACGGGCCGGGCGGGTGGTGCGGCCTGGGCGGGAGGTACCGGCTGGGCGGGTGGTACGGGCCGGGCCCGCCCGGTGAGCCGGGCGGCTCGGGGGTCGCGGGCGTGGCGCGGGCGGCGCTTCTCCAGGACGACCGTCGGGGCGGCCGCCGGGCCGCCGGTGACGGTGAGGGTGGCGGTGGGGCGGGTCCGGCGGCGGCGGACGGCGTCGCCGGCGGTGATCAGGACCGGCAGGAGGGTGAGCACCAGGGCGATCCAGGCCCAGGCGCGCATCGCGACGTGGTCGTAGCCGGTGACGTAGGACGCGGCGATCGCGCAGCCGAACACCAGCGTCCAGAACAGGTGGAAGCGGAAGGTGCCGAGGCGGTCGGTACTGGCCGAGCGGCCCTTCGGTGTCACCACGAAGCGGCTGCGGCGGCGCACCAGCGCCTGGAGCAGCGAGGCCGCGTAGACCGGACCGCAGAGCGCCGACATCACCATGCCGGCGACCCCGGAGGAGCCGGCCGGTTCGTGCGGGCTCACGTTGTGCTTGCGGTTCCAGGTGTAGAGCAGGAGCTGGAGCGCGGCGGCGTCGCTGTAGAGCATCATCCAGATCTCCGAGGAGACGTGCACGCCCGAGGCGCCGAAGCCCAGGTAGAGCACGCTGGACAGGCCGCCGAGCAGCCAGGTGAGCGCCGCCATGGGGTAGAAGCCCACCATCAGCGAGTAGTTGAGCAGTCGCCCGGGCGACAGCTGCCACAGCACCCGCCAGTACTGGGTGAGCAGGGTCTCGTAGGTGCCGCGGCTCCAGCGCAGTTGCTGGGAGAAGAAGTCGGTCCAGGAGGACGGCCCTTCGCCGACCGCGAGCACGTCCGGGGTGTACACGGACTTCCAGCGCTCTCCGGTCTCCGGGTTTCGACTCCGGTGGAACTCCAGACCGGTCGCCATGTCCTCGGTGACGGAGTCGTACAACCCGCCGATCGACTGGAGCGCACGGATTCTGACGGCGTTGTTGGTGCCCACGAACATGGGCGCGCCGTAGCGGTTTCCGGCGCGTTGGATGAGGGCGTGGAAGAGGTACTGCTGGCTCTCGGAGAATTTGGTGACGGCCGAGCCCGAGCTGCGGTAGTTCCCGTACACCTGGGGGCCGACCACGAATGCCACGTCGGGGTCGCGGAAGTAGCCGAGCATCCGCTCGCAGAAGTCCGGCAGCGGAACGTGGTCGGTGTCCACGGACACCCAGAACTCGTAGTCGTCGCCGTGGGCCTGGAGCCAGGCGTTGTAGTTGCCGTGCTTGCTCCCGGCGCGGAACCGGCCCTTCGGTCGGTTCCAGTGCGGCCGGCCGGCGCGGCTGAAGTGGTGCGCGCCCAGCTCGGCGCAGAGCGCCTGCATTGCAGGATCGTTTCCCTCGTCCAACAGCCAGACGTCGTACGGTCCGTCGTGCCGGACGGCGCGGGCCGCGGTCAGCGTGGCCCGGACCATCTCCGGCGGCTCCTTGCCCGGCACGCAGGTGGTGAGGAAGGCGACCCGGGTGCCCGGCTCCGGCGTCACCGGGACCGGGTCGCGGGCGACCAGCGTGGCGTGGGTGTTGGAGACGACGTTGACCAGCCGGAACACCTCGACGACGGCGATGATGCCGATCATCACCTTGTCGCCGAGCAGCACCAGGGTGTTCGTCTCGTCCAGCCGCTCGGGCCAGTGCTCCGGCAGCAGCAGCCAGACCAGCAGTACCGCCTCCACCACGGGGGCGGCCATCAGCAGCAGGGCGGCGCGGATCCGGTGCGGCTCGCGGCGCAGCAGGCTGCGGTACCGGACGCGGTACGGGGCCGCGGGTGGCGGTTCGTACGGGGCGGTCGGTTCGGGCCAGTAGACGCCGCCACCGAGGTCGTCGTCCTCGCCCGGGTCGTGCGCCGGGCCGGCGAGGCGACTGAAGTGGCCGTAGTCGTAGGGGGCTTCGGGTGTGGGAACGGACCTCAGGGCCGCTTCGTCCAGTTGTCCGTCACCTCGCCCGCGGGCCGTTCCGACGCCCTTTCGTCGTGAGAACGGCGTGGTCATGGCTGCTCCCCCCGGAGTTCGCGCCTTGCTTCGCTACCTCGGCTCCTGCGGTTCTCGGGCAGTTCCCGGGCTGTCCAGCACATTCGGCGTGTGCGACCGGTTCGGTCGTACGTCGGCACGGTGGCCTCGAATCCGGGATACCGATGCGCTTTCCGGCTTCCCCTCCGGGCACGTCGGGATCCCTGGCCTCCTCAACTCTCCCTGAGCGCAACGGTGATCGCAACCAATCGGGGAGATCGACGCCGCGCAGGCATGAAGATGCCACGGTTCCCGGCCAATCCGGCGGGCGTTGATGCTATTGCGGCGAATTCGCTCCGGCCCCGGCGATCCGTTTGAACTCGGAGGCGGCGGAGCGAGGTTGCGGGGGCGCAGCGGAACGGCCGGACCGCCCCGAGAGGCGATCCGGCCGTCGGTGCGGGACCGGGCTGAGGGCGGTCCGGCCGCCGGTGCGGGACCGGGCTGGTCAGAGCGGGGGCAGCAAGGTGGCGCCGGTCGCTGCCTGGACGTCCGCGAAGTCCACGCCCGGTGCCGTCTCCACCACCCGCAGCCCCTCCCTGGTCACGTCGACGACCGCGAGGTCGGTGACGATCCGGTCCACAACTCCACGGCCTGTCGCCGGAAGTGACAGTTCATCGACGATTTTCGGCGAGCCGTCCCGGGCGGTGTGCTCCATCACCACGATCAGCCGGCGGGCCCCGTGCACCAGGTCCATCGCGCCGCCCATGCCCTTGACCATCTTGCCGGGGATCATCCAGTTGGCGAGGTCCCCGGCAGCCGACACCTGCATCGCACCGAGCACCGAGACGTCGATCCGCCCGGCACGGATCATGCCGAAGGAGAAGGCGGAGTCGAAGTACGAGGCGCCGGGGGCGACCGTCACCGTCTCCTTCCCGGCGTTGATCAGGTCGGCGTGCTCGGCGCCCTCCTCCGGGTACGGGCCGACGCCGAGGATGCCGTTCTCCGAGTGCAGCACCACCTCGACGCCCGGCGGGAGGTGGTTGGGGATCAGGGTCGGCAGGCCGATGCCCAGGTTCACGTACTGGCCGTCGCGCAACTCGCGGGCGGCGCGGGCAGCCAGGGCGTTGCGCGGGTCCAGGGTGGGGGTGGGTGCGGTGGCGGCTGGGTCGGGTGCGGTGGTGGTCGGGGTGGGCATCGGTCAGGCCTCCTGGAGTGCGGCGCGGACGGTCCGGCGCTCGATGCGGCGGTCCCCGGGGTCGGCGGCCACCACCCGGTCGACGTACACCCCGGGCAGGTGCACCGCGTCCGGAGGGAGCTCGCCCGGCTCGACGATCCGGTCCGCCTCGACCAGGGTGATCCGGCCCGCCGTCGCGCAGAGTGGGTTGAAGTTCCGGGCGGCGGCGTGGAACACGCAGTTGCCGTGCCGGTCCGCGACCTCGGCCCGGACCAGCGCGAAGTCCGCCGTGATCGCCTCCTCCAGCAGGTACCGGCGGCCGCCGAACTCCCGGACCTCCTTCGGCGGGGAGGCCAGGGCCACCGAGCCGTCGGCCGCGTAGCGCCAGGGCAACCCGCCCTCCTCGACCTGGGTGCCGACCCCGGCCGGGGTGAAGAACGCCGGGATGCCGGCGCCGCCCGCCCGCAGCCGCTCGGCCAGCGTGCCCTGCGGGGTCAGCTCCACCTCCAGCTCGCCGGAGAGGTACTGCCGGGCGAACTCCTTGTTCTCCCCGACGTACGAGGAGGTCATCCGGGCGATCCGGCCCGCCCGCAGCAGCAGGCCCAGCCCCCAGTCGTCCACCCCGCAGTTGTTCGAGACCACCCGCAGTCCGGTGGCGCCGGCGTCCACCAGGGCGCCGATCAGCGTGCTCGGGATGCCGCAGAGGCCGAAGCCGCCGACGGCCAGCACCGCGCCGTCGGGGATGTCCCCGACCGCGTCGGCGGGGGAGTCCAGGACCTTGTCCAAGGGATCACCTCGTGAGGAGTGGGAGGAGGGGCGGGCGTGAGGGGTGGCTGCGAGGGGGTGGTTGTGAGGAGGGGCTGGTCGTGCGGGCTGGTTGTGAGGAGGGGCTGGTTGTGAGGGGCGGCGGAGGGAGGGAACGGTGGGGCAGTGGTGGCAGGGGGAGGGGTGGCAGGGGGAGGGGTGGCCGGCGGGCTCGGGAACCGCACGGAGCCCGTGGCCGGACCAGGCCGGGCTGAGGTCCTGCCTGGGCCGGACCGGGTAGGGCATGCCGCTGGGGTGGCTGCCGTCGGACGGGCTCCGCGCCCCTCCACCGTCACCGGGCAGGGGCCGCCGCAGCCATGGCGGCCACCCCCATGGGCGGGCGCGGAGCCGTGTCGGCAGGCCACACCCGGAGGTCCGGAGGACGGCGACAGACCGACGGTATGTCGGCCGGAGCCACATCCAGACGGGCTGATACGTCGACCGGGCACATGTCGCCGCTCCCATCGCACACCTACGGTTCCCGCATCCACCCCGCCGTACCTCAGGAGTCGGTCACCATGCGCAGCTCGACAACCCCCTCCAGGACCGCCTCCGGCGCCCGCCTGGGCGACTCCCTGACCGGCGGCCCGGCCCGGAAGCTCGCCGCCCTCGCGGCCTGCGTCCTGCTCGCCTCGGGCTGCGCCAAGGCCGGCACGGCCGGGACGAACGCGGCGGACGGTGGATCGAAGGGCCCGATCAAGGTCGGCCTGGTGTACTCCAAGACCGGACCGCTGGCCGCCTACGGCAAGCAGTACCTGGAAGGCTTCAAGGCCGGCCTGAGCTACGCGACCAAGGGCACCGGCGCGGTCGACGGGCACAAGATCGAGTTCGAGGAGCAGGACGACGCCGGCGACCCGGCCAAGGCGGTGTCCGCCGCCAAGGACCTGATCGGCAAGGGCTACAAGGTGCTGGCCGGCTCCACCGCGTCCGGTGTGGCCCTCCAGGTCGGCCCGATCGCGGCCCAGAACAAGGTGCTCTTCATCAGCGGCCCGGCCGCCGCCGACAAGGCCACCGGCCTGAACAAGTACACCTTCCGTTCCGGCCGCCAGTCCTACCAGGACATCAAGACCGCGGCCTCGTTCGTCGGCGACGCCAAGGGCAAGAAGGTCACCGTGCTCGCTCAGGACAACGCCTTCGGCCAGGCCAACGTGGCCGCCGTGAAGGCGGTGCTCGGAGGCGAGGGCGCGACGGTCGACCAGGTGCTCGCCCCGCCGAGCGCCACCGACCTCACCCCCTTCGCCACCCAGGCCAAGGCCGCCAAGCCCGACCTGCTGTTCGTCGCCTGGGCCGGCGACACCGCCTCGGCCCTGTGGACGGCGCTCAACCAGCAGGACGTGTTCGCCGACACCAAGGTCGTCACCGGCCTCGACCTGGCCGCCTCCTACCCGCTGTTCGGCCCGGCCGGCGAGAAGATCTCCTTCCTGAACCACTACTTCGACGGTGCCGCCGGCACCCCGGTGGAGAAGGCCATGTCCGAGGCCGTCACCGCTGCCGGAGGGAAGACGGACATCTTCACCCCGGACGGCTTCACCGCCGCCCAGATGATCGTGCACGCCGTCGAGTCCAGCCACGGCTCCGCCGACGACACCTCGGCCCTGGTCAAGGCCCTGGAGGGCTGGAGCTTCGACGGGGTGAAGGGGAAGACCACCGTCCGCGCCGAGGACCACGCCCTGCTCCAGCCGATGTTCCAGGTGCGGCTGACCGGCACCGGTGCCGCCGCCAAGCCCTCGGTGGAGAAGACCCTGACCGCGGACGAGGCGGCGCCCCCGGTCACTCCGATGGCGGGCTGATCCGGATGTCCGCCCGTACCGCCTCCGCTCCTTCCGCGCCGTCCTCTTCGTCCTCCTCTCCGGTGCTGCGTCTGGACGGGCTCGGTTGGGCCGTCCGCGGCGTGCCGATCGTCGAGGACGTCTCCTTCTCGGTCGGCGAAGGCGAGTTCATCGCCTTCATCGGGCCCAACGGCGCCGGCAAGACCTCCCTCTTCAACCTGATCTCGGGCATCTACCCGGCGACCCACGGCAGCCTCCACCTCGACGGTGCGGACATCACCGCCGAGACGGTGCACGGCAGGGCCCGCCGCGGGCTCGGCCGCACCTTCCAGACCTCCTCCCTGTGGCCGGGGATGACGGTCGCCGACCATGTCCGTCTGGCCGCCCAGGCGGCGGCCGGGCCGCGTGCCTCGTACCGGCTCTGGCGCCGCGCCGACCGCTACGAGCAGCAGCTGGCCGACACCCTGGAACGCACCGATCTCGCCCATCGCGCGGACACCCTGGCCAGTGCGCTCTCGCACGGCGAGAAGCGCAAGCTGGAGCTGGCCGTCCTGCTGGTCTCCGAGCCCCGGCTGATCCTGCTGGACGAGCCGATGGCCGGTGTCAGCGCGGAGGAGGTGCCCGCCCTCACCGAGCTGATCCGTTCCGTGCACCGTGACCTGGGCCGGACCGTCCTGATGGTCGAGCACCACATGGACGTCCTGCTCGGCCTGGCCGACCGGCTCGCGGTGATGCACCACGGCACCCTGCTCGCCCTGGACACCCCCGAGGCCGTGATGGCCGACCCGACCGTGCAACAGGCCTACCTGGGTGAGGCGTTGTGACCTCCTCTCCGTCCTCCGCTCAGCGCCCTTCCCCTTCGGCGCACTCGTCCTCCTCGCTGCCGCCGGCTGCCGAACCCCTCCTCTCCGTCCGTGATCTGCGGGTGGTCATCGACGGGCTGCACATCCTGCACGGCGTCGACTTCGACGTGGCCCCCGCCGGGGTGACCGCGCTCCTGGGCCGCAACGGCGCCGGCAAGACCACCACTGTCAAGGCCGTCATGGGCCTGGTGCCCCGCACCGGAAGCATCCGGCTCCCCGGTGCCGAACTCGCCTCCCTTCCCACACATCTGGTTGTTCGTCATGGCATCGGCTACGCGCCCGAGGACCGGGGGATCTTCGCCGGCCTGACGGTCGCCGAGAACCTCCGCCTCGCCGAGCGCGCCGCCGGGAGCGGGGGCGATGCCGGTGAACCGAACTACGCGCTCGTCCACGAGCTCTTCCCCGAACTCAAGCAGCGGGCCGGACAGTTGGCCGGGACGCTCTCCGGTGGCCAGCAGCAGATGGTGGCGATCGGCCGGACGCTGCTCAACCGCAACCGGTTGATCATCGCCGACGAGCCCACCAAGGGCCTGGCCCCGAAGATCGTTGCCGAGGTGGCCGAGGTGCTGGCGCGTGCGGCCGAGGCCGTGCCCGTCCTGCTGGTCGAGCAGAACCTCGCCCTCGTCCGCCGGCTGGCCGGCACCTGCGCCGTCCTGGCCGACGGCCGTACCGCCCACCGCGGCGACACTGCCGAGCTGTTGGCCGACGAGGAAGCTGCCCGCCGCCTGCTCGGCGTCGGCTCCCGTCACCCGCTCGCCGGCGGGACCCGACCCGCCGACTCCCCGGCCGCCCCTGTCGTCACCGCCGAGGTGAAGCCCTGATGGACACCGTCGTCCTCCTTACCTGTACCGGACTCGGTCTCGGTGCGCTGTACTTCCTGGTCGCCTCCGGTCTGTCGCTGATCTTCGGTCTGATGGACGTGCTCAACTTCGCGCACGGCGCCCTGCTCTCCATCGGCGCCTATGCCACCTGGTGGGCCGGCACCGAGGCCGGCTTCTCCTTCTGGCTCGCGGTGCCGTTCGGCACCCTGGTCGGAACGGCCGCAGCCGTCCTGCTGGAGCTCTTCCTGATCCGGCCGCTCTACAGCCGCCCGCGCGACCAGATCCTCGCCACCGTCGGGGTCGGGCTCGCCGTACCCGCCCTGCTGATGGGGATCTGGGGCGCGGACTCCCGCCCCTTCCCCCAGCCGGAACTGCTGTCCGGCACCTGGCACGTGCTCGGTGCGACCGTCCCGGTCAACCGCTTCGTGCTGGTGGCTGCCGCCGCCCTGTTGCTGCTCGCTCTTCGGTTGTTCCTCGCCCGTACCCGCTACGGGCTGATCGTCCGGGCCGGCGTCGAGGACCGGGCGATGGTCACGGCGCTCGGCATCGACGTCCGGAAGGCGTTCACCCTCGTCTTCGCCCTCGGCGGGGCGGCCGCCGCGCTCGGTGGCGCCCTCGGCGGCCTCTACTTCGGTTCGGTCAACCCCGGCCAGGGGACCGGCCTGCTCATCTTCGCCTTCGTCGTCGTGGTGATGGGCGGCATGGGCTCCGTGACCGGAGCCGCCGTCGCCTCGGTGGGCGTCGGCCTCGTCCAGCAGTTCGCCAACTACTACACCGGCGCAGGGCTCGGCGACCTCTCGGTCGTCGTCCTGCTCGCCGTGCTGCTTCTCGTCCGACCCCGTGGACTCACCGGGAGGCTCGCGTGAGCGCCGAAACACCGATCACGAGCACCGGTGGCCCCGCGGCCGGCCGCAGCGCCGCCGCTCCGGCAGGGGGGACTGACACCAGCCCTGCCGTGACCACCATGCCGACAGAGGGGACTGACACCAGCTCCGCCGACACCGCCACTGTGGCAAGGGGGACTGACACCGGCCTTGCCGCGACCCATTGTGAACACAAGGCCGAGTCCGGCGCCATCCCTCGAACAGGTGATTCAGTCACTTATCGCTGGACAGGTGTGCACAGAGCGCTACGCTGGTGGCCGATCGCTCTGCTGATCACGCTCCTTGTCGCCCCATACAGTGCGCTTCCCGTCCCGGGACTGCTCGACGGCCCGCTCGGCAGCCCCGGAAGCCTCCAGCTGCTCGCCCTGTGCCTGCTCTACGGGGCCCTCGCCACCGGTTACGACCTCCTGCTCGGCCGGACCGGACTGCTCTCCTTCGGCCACGCGCTCTACTTCGCGACCGGCCTCTACGCCACCGACCTCGGCATGCTGGAGCTGCAACTGCCGTTCGCCGCCGCCGCGGTGTTCGGCGTCGCCTGCTCCGTGCTGCTGGCCCTGCTGCTCGGCTCGGTCAGCCTGCGCGTCACCGGCATCGGCTTCTCCATGGTCACCCTCGCCTTCGCCCAGGCCGGCTCGATCCTCGTCCAGCGCAACCCCGGTGGCGTCACCGGCGGCGAGGAGGGCCGCTCCGCCCCGGCCGACCTGCTGCCCGCCGGCCTGCTGGGGATCGAGAACACCGCCAACCTCTACTGGATCGCCGTCGGTTACCTGGTGCTGACGGTCGCCGCGGTCCACTGGGCCGTCAAGTCGCCGATGGGCCGGGTATGGGAGGGCATCAAGGAGAACGAGCGCCGGGTCGAGGTGCTCGGACTGCGGCCCTACGGCTACAAGCTGGTTGCCTTCGTGCTGGCCGGCGGGCTCGCCGGGCTGGGCGGGGTGGTCTACCTGCTGCTGACCGGTGGAGCCACCCCGCAGGCCGCCACCTCGGACGCCACGCTCGCGCTCCTGGTCATGGTCGTCCTCGGCGGCTCCGGCACCCGCTGGGGGCCGCTGCTCGGCGGTGTCCTGTACACCTGGGCGAGTCACCGCCTCGGCGACCTCGCCAACTCGTCGACCGTCGCCGACCTACCGGCGGTGCTGCGCGTGCCGCTCTCCCAACCCCTGTTCCTGCTGGGTGCCCTGTTCGTCGCCGTGGTCTACCTGCTGCCCGGCGGCCTGGCTAGACTGCCCGCCCGCATCCGATCCGCCCGATCCGGCCGCTCCGCTCCGGCGCAGGCCGGCCTCGGAGCCGCCCGCCCCACCGGAGGTACCCCCGCGTGAGCCAGTCGCCGCTGAAGCCCGAGGAGTTGACGGTCCCCGTGCCCGGTGGGGACCTGGCCGTCCTGCGCTGGCCCGCCGACGACCCGCAGGCCCCGACGATCGTGGCGGTGCACGGCATCACCGCCAACGGCCTCGCCTGGTACGAGGTCGCCCGCCGGCTCGCCGGGCGGGCCACCCTGCTCGCGCCCGACCTGCGGGGCCGCGGTGCCAGCCGCACGGTCGCCGGGCCGTACGGGCTGGCCCGGCATGCCGACGACGTGGCTGCGCTGATCGGTGCGCTCGGTTCGGGGCCCGTCACGGTGGTCGGCCACTCGATGGGGGCCTGGGTCACCGCCCTGGCCGCCGTCCGGCACCCCGACCTGGTCCGCCGCGTCCTGCTGGTCGACGGAGCGTTGACCTTCCCGCTGCCGGAGGGCGTCCGCGAGGAGGACGCCCTGGCCGCGGTGCTCGGTCCCGCGCTGGCCCGGCTGTCCATGACCTTCCCGGACCGGGACGCGTACCGGGAGTTCTGGCGCGGACACCCCGCCTTCGCCGACGAGTGGACCGAGGGGATCGACGCCTACACCCAGCGCGATCTCGTCGGCGCGGAGCCCGAACTGCGCTCGTCCTGCGTGCTGGAGGCCGTGCAGACCGACGGCGCCCAGGTCCTGCTGGACGAGGGCGCGGCCGCCGCCGTGCGCCGGCTGCCCTGCCCTGCCGAACTGCTCTGGGCCGAGCGCGGCCTGTTCGACGAGCCGCAGGGCCTCTACGACCACGAGCGGATCGGGCTGGCCGGCCTGGACCCGGAGCGGGTGCCCGCCTCGCCGGTGCCGGACACCAACCACTACTCGATCCTCTGGGGCGAGGCCGGGGCGGAACGCATCGTCCGCCTCCTGCTCGCGGACGCCCTCACCGCCGGGTAGTCGGACGGTCGCGGGAGCCGACCGGGACGACAGCGGCCGGCGGGGTCCCAGCCCCCGTCGGCCGGTGCCGGTGCCCGTTGCTCCGCCCTTCGGCGGGTCAGCCCGCCGTGCCGAGGAAGCTCTCCCAGCCGCCCGCCGGCGCCTGGCCGACGTTGAGCGAGCGCAGCTTGCGCAGGGTGGACTGGTCCTGCACCTCCAGCCACTCGACGAGCTGCTTGAAGGAGACCAACCGGACCTCCGGCTTGCCCGCGATGGCCTTGAGGGCCTCTTCGACGGCGTCCATGTAGATGCCGCCGTTCCACTGCTCGAAGTGGTTGCCGATGAAGAACGGCGCACGGTTGCTGTTGTACGCGCGCTCGAAACCCGCCAGGTAGGAATTGGCGGCCTGGGTGCGCCACTCGCCGTACATGGCCGGGTCGCCCTTGGTGCTGCCCTTGGACTGGTTGGCCAGGATGTTGTAGTCCATCGACAGGACCTGGAAGGTGTGCCCGGGGAACGGGATGGACTGCAGCGGGAAGTCCCAGACCTTGCCGTCCTGCACCTTCTGCGGCCATATCTGCAGGCCGCCCGAGGAGCTGGCGTCGTACTTCCAGCCCAGCTTGGCGATGGTCGGCAGCAGCGCCTTCTGCCCCTCCAGGCACGGGGTGCGGCCGCCGATGAGCTCCTTCTTGTAGTCGAAGGGGAGCGGGTCGACGTCGGTGAAGCCGGTGTTGGTGCGCCACTGGGTGACGAAGCCTATCGCCTGGTCGATCTCGCTCTGCCAGTCCTCGGGGGTCCACACGTTGACCCCGTTCTTGTCCGGACGGCTGGAGCAGAAGTGCCCGTTGAAGTGGGTGCCGATCTCGTGCCCGGCCAGCCAGGCCTGGCTGATGAGCTTGAGCGTGCTCTTCACCGCACCGTCCGACAGGTACGGGATGTCGGAGGCGCCGACCGAGTGCTTCGGCGGGTGGTACAGGTCGGCCTTGCCCTTGGGCAGGGCGTAGATGCCCGAGAGGAAGAAGGTCATCGTGGCCTTGTACTGCTCCGCCAGCTTCAGGAAGCGGGGGAACTGGCCGTCCTCGGTGCCGCCCGCGCCGTCCCAGGAGAAGACCACGAACTGCGGCGGCCGCTCGCCCGGCTTGAGCTTCTCGGGCTTGGGCTGGTTCGGCTGCGGGCCGGTGTCCGCATTGGAGCCGTCGCCGATCGGGGGGCCCTTGGGCACCACCGCCTGGGTGGGGTCGCCGGCACCGCCCTGAGTGGTTCTCGCGCCGCCGGGACCGGGGGAGGTGGAGTCCTGGCCCGAGCCGGATCCGCCGCTGGAGCAGGCCGTGACCGCGCCGAGGGCCGCGGTCGCAGCGGTTGCACTGAGCACCGTCCTGCGCGAGATGCTGGTCATGGTCTCCCCTGGGTGCCGATGCCGGTGGTGGGGGCGGGCCGCAGCCGCACCGGTCAAATCGGGCAATTGATGAGTATTTCGCCGTTAGCATGTCATGTCGCCACAGTGGCCACGAAGGTCGCCCGAGCGCTGACGACTCTCAACACGCGGGGCGCATCCGGCTGGGCTGCGGGGATGCGCCGACTGTTGCCGTCCTGTGACGCTTTCCACCCCGTGCGGCCCGGGCAGTACGGTACCGCCGGTCAGCCCGCGCCCCGTCCGAGTCCGTCGGCGTTCGGCCCGGTTGGTCGCCCTTTTGGGAAAACTTTTGCCCCTTGCAGGGCTGGGCGGCCCGAAGCCCGCCAGGGGCGCGCGCCGACCGGAGTGTCCCAGCCGCAGTGACCCGGCCGGAGAGGATCAGCCGCAGCGACCCGGCCGTGTGCGGGACGGTCGGCAAGGGACGGCCGGCAAGGGGCGGGCCGGTCGGGACCGGCCATCGGTCGGGAACGGGCGCCGGGATGCCGGTCGGACCGTCAGAGGGCGGCGAGCCGCCGGGTGCGGCGCACCATGCGCGCGATCGCGGTGCTGATGGCCGTGGCCGCCGCGCAGGAGACCACGAGGCTCAGCCAGGCGGTGTTGAACCAGTGGCTGTTCAGCCAGCCCAGCGTCACGATGTAGGCGGCCCAGACCAGCGCCGCCAGCGCGGACCAGTGCAGGAACCGGTGCGGATGGGCGGGGGAGTGGCCGATGGCCAGGTTGAGGACGGTCCGCCCGGCCGGGACGAACCGTGCGATCACCACCATCGCGGCGGCCGCGCCGTGGGGGCGTTCGACCAGGGCCTGCTGGACCCGGGTCACGCTGGCCGCCAGTTTCGGGCGCCGGGCGAGCCGGCGGTGCAGCGCCGGGGCGCCGCGCCGGGCCAGGTTGAGCAGCAGGAGGTCGCCCAGGAAGGAGGCCACCGCCACGCCCAGTCCGAGCATCAGGGGCGCGCCGTCGATCTGCGCGGTCTTGAGCACAGCCAGGATGACCAGCGTCCCGCTGGGGATGAACGGAAGGAGGGCGTCCCCGAGCACGGCGACGATCGCCAGCGCGCAGATCCACGAGGATCCGATCGCCGCCACGAAGTTCAAGGCCCTTTACTCCCTCCAGGCCGCCCGGGGGAGCAGGTGGCTGCAGGGGTCAACGCTAGCGCCTCGACTTTTCATGCCATGAAGCACCCCGGTATGGCAGGGGTCACGGCCACTGATTCCGGCCGCGCCCCGAGGTGGCGAACCGCGGGCCCGGGCCGGCCGGGGCGAGGGGCGCCCGGGCGGGGGAGGGGCGCCGCAGCCGGAACGAGCCCCCGGGGCGGGGTGCCGCGCCGAGGGCTCGCAGTGATCGTCCAGTGCTGGTCCAGCCCGACGATCTTGCTGGTGGAGTGCGGATCCCGTTCGGTGGCCCGCTCCTGAGCCCCAGCCTGCCGGACGCCGGCCCCCTGTCGCGAGTCCTGACGTTGGCGACTTCCGGCGCTGGCGGGAAGTCGCCAACCGTGTTCGCCCGCTGGCTCTCCGTCAACCGGGCGTTCGGTCGGACTTCCGTCCGGAATGGCCGAAACCCGCCTGGACCGTGGCCGGACGACACCCCGGAGGCGGGAACAGCGAGCCCCCGGCCGTGGTTGACCCCGGTCGGCGACAGCGACCGGCGGGCCACCCGGGACCGCGTGGTCGCCCACGACGGCCGGCTCAAGGACGGCAGCCAGGAGGGCGGACGGGATGACCACCGAGGACCAGCAGCAGCGCGGGGACGGGCCGACGGTCGGCGCGGCGATCCGGGGCGCCGCCCGCGGAACGGCGCCCGCTCCGCTCTCGATCCTCGACCTGGCCACCGTCGGCGTCGGCTACACGCCGGCCGAGGCCCTCGCCGCCACCACAGAGCTGGCCCGTCGGGCCGAGCAGTGGAGCTACCACCGCTTCTGGGTGGCCGAGCACCACGGCATGCCCGGGGTGGCCAGCTCCACCCCCGCCGTCCTGCTCGCCCACCTCGGGGCCAACACCACGACGCTGCGGCTCGGCTCGGGTGGCGTCATGCTCCCCAACCACGCCCCGCTGGCCGTCGCCGAGCAGTTCGGCCTGCTGGAGGCCCTGCACCCCGGGCGGATCGACCTCGGACTCGGCCGTGCCCCCGGCACCGACCCGGCCACCGCCCGGGCGCTGCGCCGCGGGCTCGCCGAAGGCGCGGACGACTTCCCGCAGCAACTCGCCGAGCTGACCCACTTCCTCGACGGCGACTTCCCGGACGGCCACCCGTACGCCCGGTTGAGCGCCGTCCCCAAGGGCGAGGGCCGCCCGCCGGTCTGGCTGCTCGGCTCCTCCGGCTTCAGCGCCCAGCTGGCGGGCCGCCTCGGCCTCCCGTTCGCCTTCGCCCACCACTTCAGCAGCGCCAACACCATCCCGGCGCTGGACCTCTACCGGTCGTCGTTCCGCCCCTCCGCCGTGCTCGCCGAGCCGTACGCGCTGATCGGCGTGAGCGCGGTCGCCGCCGACGACGAGCCCTCGGCCCGGCGGCTCGCCCGCTCGGCAGCCCTCGGCATGCTCCGCCTGCGGCGCGGCAACCCCGGCCCGATCCCCACCCCGGAGGAGGCCGAGCAGTACCCGTACAGCCCGGTCGAGGCGGACTTCATCGACAGCTGGCTCGACAACGTCGTGCTCGGTGACCCGGGCCGGGTCGCCGACGGCCTGGAGGCCCTGCGCAAGCGGACCGGCGTGGACGAGCTGATGGTCACCTCGCACATCCACGGCCACGAGGCCCGCCTGCGTTCGTACGGCCTGATCGCCGAGGCGTACGGCCTGACGGCGACGGCCTGACCGCGACGGCCTGACCGGCCATCGGGACTGACGGCCCACCGGCCTGCCCCGCTCCGTCCCGGCCCCGCGGCTACCGGCCGTCCGGGGCGGGGCGGCCCTCGCGGAGTATGGCCGCGACCAGCTCGGCCTCGCCGGGGCGGGCGAAGTACCAGCCCTGGGCGGTGTCGCAGCCGGTCAGGCGCAGCCGCTCGGCCTGGGCGGCGCTCTCGATGCCCTCGGCGGTGACGGTCAGGCCGAGGGTGTGGGCGAGCTGCACCATCGCGCCGACGATCTGCTCGTCCGCGTCGCTGCGTCGGGAGCCGAGCTCCGGGAGGCCGGGGCGGTCCGCCGGGGCGGGCTCGCGGAAGCCCTCGATGAAGGTGCCGTCCAGCTTGAGCACGTGCACCGGCAGCCGGGAGAGGTAGGCCAGGTTGGAGTAGCCGGTGCCGAAGTCGTCGATCGCGATCCGCACGCCCATGTCGGCGAGCGCCTGGAGGGCCTGGAGGGGGCGGCCGCCGGGGCCGAGCAGGGCGCTCTCGGTGATCTCCAGCTGGAGGAGCCGGGCCGGCAGGCCGGTGCGTTCGAGGGCCCGGGCGACGTCGGCGACGATGTCGGAGTCCCAGATCTGGCGGGCGGCCAGGTTGACGCTCACGAAGGTCTCGGTCTCGGGGAACTCGGTGAGCCACTGCCGGGCCTGGCGGCAGGACTCCTCCAGCACCCAGGTCCCGAGCGGCACGATCGCGCCGGTCTCCTCGGCGAGCGGGATGAAGCGGTCCGGGGAGAGCGTCCCGTAGCGGGGGTGGCGCCAGCGGACCAGCGCCTCCGCGCCGTGTACGGTGCCGTCGGCCAGGCCGACCAGCGGCTGGTACTCGATGGTGAACTCACCGCGTTCCAGGGCGGGGCGCAGCGCGGTGGCGAGCAGCTGCCGGGTGAGCTGGTGGGCGCCGCGGTCCGGGTCGTAGAGGGTCCAGCGGGCGCGGCCGTCGGCCTTGGACCAGTAGAGCGTGGCGTCGGCGTCCTTGACCAGGTCGGTCGGGGTGGTCTCGTGCACGGACCGCTCGACCACACCCACGCTGGCGGTGATCACCAGCCGGTGCCCGGCGACGTCGAAGGGACGTTCCAGCACCTCCAGGATCCGGGTGGCGAGCTCGGTCAGTTGCTCGCTGCCCAGGCTGTCGGTGACCAGGACGGCGAACTCGTCGCCGCCCATCCGGGCCACCAGGTGGGTGTCTCGGCCGTCGAACCCGCGTCGCAGCCGGGTGGCGACGGCGGTCAGCAGCTGGTCGCCGATGTGGTGGCCGAGTGCCTCGTTGATCGCCGCGAAGCCGTCGAGGTCCAGGTAGCAGACCCCCACCCGGCGTTCGTCCGAGGACTCGACCGGGCCCGGCTGGTCGGTCGGGGCGAGGCAGGCGGCGTCGAGCCGTTCGAAGAAGTAGGCCCGGTTGGGCAGCCGGGTCAGCGGGTCGTGCAGGGCCTGGTACTCCAGCCGGTCGCCGAGCCGGCGCTGCTCGGTGATGTCCTCCACCAGCGCGAGGGTGTAGAGCGGCTCCCCGGCACCGTCCCGGATCAGCGAGACGGTGACTTTGCTCCAGACCGTGTGGCCCTCGCGGTGCTTGAGCTGCTTCTCCACGCGGAACCGTTCCCGCTCCCCGCGGACGAGTTCGGAGAAGAGCCGGTCCGGCATGCCCTCCGGGTCGATGATCTCGTGCAGGTGAGTGCGGACCAGTTCGCCGACGCTCCGTCCGATCAGGGCGGCGAAGGCGGGGTTGACCTCGATGATCCGGTCATCGGCATCGATCAGGGCCATGCCGATGACGGCGTCGCAGAAGGCGGCCCGGAAGCGGGACTCGCTGGCCCGCAGCGCGGCCAGCAGCCGGTCGGTGCCGACGTTCTCCAGGCCGGTGCCGCCGTCCGCCGGGCCGTTGCCGATGAGTCCCCGGCCCCGGTGGGCGTCGCCGGTGAGCGGGGCCGAGCAGGTGGGGCAGAGCAGCAGCTCGGGCTCCGCCAGCGTTCCGCAGGTGCTGAGGGCGGCGGCTCCAGGGGCCGGTCCGGAGACCGATCCGCCGACGGGGCCGCCCGCGGATCCGGAGGCCGGTTCCAGGACCGGCGAGGCGAGGTGGCGGCGGCGCGGTGATTCCTCGTGCCGCACGCCCGGGTGGTGTGCGTCGGCCCCCTCGTTCTGGCCCGGCACGGCATGCTCCCGTCCGCTGCTGACGCTTGACGATGGTTCGGCCGGCCAGTCGGGACCTAGCGGCCGGCTCCGCACTCTGTCGCGGTCCTCGGAGTCGGTCCGCTGCGGGGCCGCCCGTCGTGGGGCGCCGGTGCGCGGGGACCCGCCTGAAGGACAGGGCGCTGCGGCCGATCATAGGCCGCGACGGCAACGCGCGGTGACCGCCGCCAGAGTGATTCGCCCGCTTTGTGATCATGAATGGCGGTACGTGCAGACGCCCCCGGTGCACATCACATGATGTGCACCGGGGGCGCGTGCGCCGAAGCCGCGCCCCTGGGCGCCGGTCGCGCGCCGGAAGCGGAGCGGAGCAGGCCGGGAGCGGAGGGGCGGAAGGAGCCGGAAGGGGCGGCGGAGAAAGGAGGAGGAGGGGGGCGGCTCAGGCCAGCTTGGCGGTGAGCGTGATGGTGGTGCCGGCCAGGGCCTTGCTGACCGGACAGTTGGCCTTGGCCTCCTCGGCGGCCTGGACGAAGCCGGCCTCGTCCAGGCCCGGCACGTCGCCGGTGACGGTCAGGTGGATGCCAGTGATCCCTTCGCCCGGCTGGAAGGTGACGTCGGCCTGGGTCTCCAGGGTGGTGGGCGGGGTGCCGGCCCCGGTGAGGCCGTGGGAGAGCGCCATCGAGAAGCACGCCGAGTGGGCGCCGGCGATGAGCTCCTCCGGGCTGGTCTTGCCGTTGGCCTGCTCGGCGCGGGAGGGCCAGGACACCGGGAACGTGCCGATCCCGGACGTTTCGAAGGTCACCTGGCCCTGGCCGGCGACGAGGTTGCCCTTCCAGGCCGTACGGGCGGTGCGGGTGGTTGCCACGATCGGTACCTCCATCACTGGGGACTGCTGCATTGCCTGCTGCACTGCCGAGGGAGTGTTCGAGCGGTCACTTTCGGTCATGCGCACCCCAGCCTACGGGCAGAGCCCTCTCCGGTCCGGTGTGCGCCGCAGCGGTCGGGTGCGTTGCGCCGCGCTGGTCCGGCGCGTCACGCCGCGGCGGTCGGGCGGGGTGCGGCGTGCGGCGGCGGTTCCGTGCCGCTGTCCGGATCGTGGACGGTTCCGTTCGGCGGTGCGGGGCCGGAGTGGGGGCCCTGTTAGATTTGCCCGGGCCCGAGCCCGGCCGCCGTACGGTCGGGCGCCCACTCCAGACACCGGGAGCCGCCCCGATGACGGACCACTCCACGACCCCCGACGCCAGTCTGCCCGAGGGGATCGACGACGCCGTACGGGCCGAGCTGACCAGCCTGCGCGAGAGCATCGACAACATCGACGCCGCGGTGGTCCACATGCTGGCCGAGCGCTTCAAGGCGACCCAGCGGGTCGGCCGGCTCAAGGCCGAGCACAAGCTGCCGCCGGCCGACCCGGCGCGCGAGCGGGCCCAGATCAAGCGGCTGCGGGAGCTGGCGGCGGGGGCGAAGCTGGACCCGGTCTTCGCGGAGAAGTTCCTGAACTTCATCATCGCCGAGGTCATCCGCCACCACGAGGCCATCGCCCGCGCCTGAGCCCCGGGCCCGGGGGCCGCGCCCGAAGACGGAGCGACTCCCGGGCCGGTCCCCGGGCGCTCCCCGGACGGGCCCCGAGCGGCCCCCCCGGGACACCCGGTGATGTCGGCGGAGGCTAAATGACCGATTTCGCCAGGCTCCACGGTTGGCGTAGCGTGCAGGTTTCCCCCAGCCGGAGAGGTGGAGCAGCGACGATGGCGGTGAACCTGCCCGAAACGCCCAGCGGAGCCCCCAGCGTTTCCGCGTCGAACGCCCATGGGGTGTCGGGCGGCCGCGCCGAGGCCCGCCGCCGGGCGCGCGGTTCGCGCGGCCGCAAGGCGGGCCGCCC
>NZ_JAHSQD010000939.1 GCF_020103755.1 Streptomyces sp. LS1784 | reverse complement strand
GAAGCCACCGGAGCGACGCTCGTCACGGTCACGGCCGCCGCCGAAGCCGCCACGGTCACGGTTGAAACCACCGCGGTCACGGTCGAAGCCACCGGAGCGACGCTCGTCACGGTCACGGCCGCCGCCGAAGCCGCCGCCGGCGCCGGGGCGGCCGTGCAGTGGCGCCGGAGCTCGGGCACGGGCACCGCGGCGGCACTGACCGGCCTGTACGTCGCCGCGTTCGGCGGCTCGCACCCGCTGGCGAAGCGGATCGGCGCCTGGCCGTCCGTCTTCGCCGTGACCGGCGTGGTCGCGGCGGCCTCCACGGCCGCGACGGCGCTCTCCGCCCGCAGGAAGTAGCCGGCTGCCGGGCGGGAGGAGTAGCCGGCTACCGGCCCGGGGAGGCAGCCGGCCGGCGGACCGGGAGAAGCCGGCCGACTAGCGGACCGCCGCACCGAACCGGGCCTCGAAGGCGGCCCGGTTCGCCGAGACGGGCGAACGGTCCCAGACCGCGAACACCACCCGCTCGAAGGCCGCCCCGTACCGGGCCAGTGCCCCCTCGAAGGCCTCGGCGACCTGCGCCGGGTCGTTGCGGAACACCCCGCAGCCCCAGGCGCCGAGCACCAGCGTGCGCACCTCGTGCCGGGCGGCCGCCGCGAGCACCCGCACGGCCCGCTCGGCGAGCACGCCCCGGACGTCCGTACCGGGCGAACGCCGTTCCAGCTGACCGGCGTTGGGCGCGGGCGAGGTCAGGAAGGTGACCGGGTACGGCTGCGCCAGCAGCTCGCCGCGCCCGTCCCGGATCACCGGCACCGCCGGGGAGACGATCACCCGGTGGCTGTACCGGAGGTCGGTGGAGGCCCGGTGCGCCTCGTAGTAGTCCGGCGCCTCCAGCAGGCAGCTGTACAGCAGCGCGCTGCGGCACAGGTCCTCCTCCTGGGCGCGGGCGCCGCGCAGGTAGCCGCCGCCGGGGTTGCGCGCGGAGGCGAAGTTCAGCACCCCGACCGGCCCCGCCCCGGCCTCGACCAGCCGGCGGGCGGCCTGGATGCTCCCCTCGGCCGTCACCTCGATCCGCCCGTCCGCCGGCCCCGGCCCGCGGTCCCCCGCGGCCAGCAGCGCGTCCAGCCGCTCCGGCGCATACGACACCGTGCCGGCCTTCGCCGCCGTCAACTCCTCCCCCACCCGCACGAGTTCGCCCCCGGTCGTCCGGTAGCTCCCCCGCTCGGCGATCTCCTCGTTCACCCGTGCCACGTCGTGCAGTCTGCTGCTCATGGCCGCGACGCTACGGGACTACCGCGCCCGCGCGCCACAGGTTATTCTCACTTCCAGAACAACACCTCAGGGGGGCACCGTCAGGTGTCGGGGGGTGTCGGGGGAACGCGAAGGGCCCGCTCCGGGGACGGAGCGGGCCCTTCGTACGTTCAGCCGGGTCGGCGGTCGACTACCGCCCGTACGGCGTCAGTTCTTCCAGCGCGGCTTGCGGTCGTCGCGGTCGAAGCCACCGGGGCGGCGGTCGTCACGGTCGCGGCCGCCGCCGAAGCCGCCACGGTCACGGTTGAAACCACCGCGGTCGGACTGCGGACGGCCGCCGGAGCGGTGGTCGTCGCGGCGCGAGAACGGACGGCTGCTGCCGCCGCGCTCGTCACGGTCCCGGCCGAAGGACGGGCGGTCACCGAAGGAGCGGGCCGGACGGTCACCGAAGGAGCGGCCGCCACGGTCGTCGCGGTCACGGTTGAAACCACCGCGGTCACGGTCGAAGCCACCGGAGCGACGCTCGTCACGGTCACGGCCGCCGCCGAAGCCGCCACGGTCACGGTTGAAACCACCGCGGTCACGGTCGAAGCCGCCCGAACGACGCTCGTCACGGTCACGGCCGCCGCCGAAGCCGCCACGGTCACGGTTGAAACCACCGCGGTCACGGTCGAAGCCACCGGAGCGACGGTCGTCACGGTCCCGGTCACGGCCGCCGCCGAAGCC
>NZ_JAHSQD010000938.1 GCF_020103755.1 Streptomyces sp. LS1784 | reverse complement strand
GATGGCTTCTGGCCGGACGCCGCGGCGCTGGCGTGGGCGGCGGCCGACGGCCACCTGGACCGCCTCGGCGGCCCAGCCGGGCTGGCGGCCGTGACAGCGGCGTTCACGGACTGGCACCGAGGCCGCGCCACCCTCGGCGCGGACTGGCAGGCCCTGTGGCGCAAGTGGGTGCGCGAACAGCGGGAGCAGCCCGGACTTCCGTCGCCGGACCGCCCGGCCCGGCCCGGCCGCCGGACGGCACACCGAAGGCCGGCCCCGGCGGCGCACGTGAGCGTCTCGGACCGGCTCGCCTCGATCGAGACCGCGATCGCGCGCGACCAGGAAGCCGAGCCCGCTGCCGACCGGCCGTTGACGCTGCTGCCCGACGTGCCGGGTGGTGGGGCCCGGCCCGCGGGTGCGGCACCGATGCCGGGGCAGCGGCCGCTCATGGCCGCGCTGCCCGGAGGCCGCGCGGCTGATCCTGACCCGCTGGAAGTGCTGGAGGCGATCGCCGGCCACGGCCAGGCCCACGCCGTTGCACTGTTCGGCTGGCGGGCGGTGGCGGCCCTCCTCGTCGGCGACACAGCGGCAGCCGAAGAGGCGTGAGCGTGCTGCCGACGCGAGGCCTCGCCCGGTGCCGCCGGTGCGGTACGGCCGTGCACTGGACCATCACCGCCGCCAGCGCGCGGCTGGCCGTCGACGCGAACCCGAGCGCACTGGGCAACACCGCGGTCTACCGCGACGGCACCGGCACCATCCGCTCGCGAAGGCCGAACGCGGAACTGCCGCTGCTGCCGTACGAGCGGCTGCACCTGCCGCACGCGGCCACCTGCATCGCGCGGTCGCTGGAGAGCAACCCTTCGCGCCGTCGCGCGTCTTGACGGTAGGAGGACGAACCAGCCTGTTCGTTCAGCAGGCCGGTCGAGAGCAGAACGACGGAGGAAGGGCGCGTGGCACAGGAGTACGAGACGGTGCTGGCAGCGCTGCGCCGTTGGGGAAACGTCCGGCCGACCGAGGGGGGCTGGCTGGCGCGCTGCCCCGCGCACGACGACCGGCAGGGCTCCCTGCTGGTGCTTGTGGCCGGGGACGGGCGGGTGGAGCTGGACTGCCTGGCCGACGGGTGCGAGGCGCAGGACATCGCGGCGGCGCTGCGGCTGGGCCCGGAGTACGTGGTGGTCGCTCCGCCGGCGTTCGATGACGGCCCCGGCTGGATCTGGCCCGGGTACGTGCCGTCGGCGGGCTTGAGCCTGATCGACGGCGAGGACGGCGTTAGCGCCTTGGCGGTGGCCTTGGACGTCGCGGTGCGGGCGGCGACGGCGGCGGCCTTGCCCGACGGGCAGCAGCCCCAGGCGGCACGCACCGTGCTGGTGCTCGCATCGCCGCAGACGGCGGACCGGACGGCGGAACTCCTGGCGGCCTGCGGGCCGGGCAGCGAGCGGGTCGAGGTGGCCCCTGTGTTGGGCGGCCGAGGCGGGCGGCGAGGCCTGCGCCTGCCCGGCGACGCCGACGAGATGGAGCACCTCCTGCGCGAGCGTCGGCCTGACCTCGTGGTGGTGGACCTCATGACGGTCTGCCCGTACCGGGTGCCCGTCGAGAAGGCGATGCGGGTGCTCGCGGAACTCGCGCGGCGCGTCGGCACGGCCGTCCTGGCGGTCCGAGACGCCTCGAAGCGCGCGGGATGGTCGTCCACGCGCAGGGCGATGGAGGCGGCGCGGTCCTCGCACGCGGCCGCGGTGCACATGGCCGTCCACGGGGTGGACGGGGCGATGGCGCTGGTGCCGGTGGCCAGCAGCGGGTGGGCGGTCATGGGCGGCTTGCAGTTCCACCAGGCGGGCCGGACCCGGCCTGTGGCGTGGAGCAGCCGCTCCGCGCGCGGCCGCGATGAGGCGATGACCGGCGCGGACCTGTCGCGGCGGCGCCCGGCGAGCACCAGCGCCTACAGGCTCCTGAGCCGCATGCTGGCGGCCGGGCCGGCGCCGG
>NZ_JAHSQD010000937.1 GCF_020103755.1 Streptomyces sp. LS1784 | reverse complement strand
GGCGCCGTCGGCCCCGGCGGTGGGGGGTGCCGGGCGGACGGGCGCGGCCGTGGCTGTGGCGGGGGTCGGGGCTGTGACGACGGCCGCCGCCGGGGCGGGACGGGGGTCGTCCGTGACCGGACCTGGTCTGCCACCCGTCCGGGCCCGGGAGCCCGCTCCGGTGTCAGGGCGGGCCTCGGCGATCAGGGCAAACCCACTGGGTCGGTTTCGGACACCGGGCCCGCCTGTGGGGACGGGCTCGCCGACCGTCCCGGCGGTGACGGGAACGGAAGCACTCGGGCCGGCCGGGGCGGCCACCGCGCGATGTGCGCCGGACCGTGCGCCGACCAGCGCCGTCGCGCGTACCGGCACTCCCGCTGCGGCCTTACGGAGCGGCCCGCCGGAACGGATGCCCGGCCGGGGCGAGGGCGCGTTCCGCGCGGCAAGTACCTGGCCGACGGCCTCCGGCAGGCCGGCCGCCTTCAGCGTCGGCCGGTAGCCGCTCTCCGCCCACGGCCGGCCGTGGTGCAGCCAGACGCTGCGCAGCCCGGTCAGTTCGGCACCGGCGATGTCGGCGGGCGCGTGGTCCCCGATCATCCAGGTGTGTTCGGCCCAGTCTCCGGTGGGGGCGATACCGCACCGCCGGGCGGCCATCTGGAAGATCAGCGGGTCCGGTTTGACGCAGTCGGCCTCCTCGGAGATGACCCAGCCGTCGACCAGCGAGCCCAGCCCGGTCCGCCGGATCTTCTCCAACTGCGGCCGGGTGCCACCGTTGCTGACGATCCCGAGGGTCCACCCGGCCGCCCGGGCGGAGCGCAGCGCCTCGACGTGCCGGGGCGGGCAGTGGATGTGGGAGTTGATGCCGCGTCGGTAGTGAGCCAGCAGGACGTCGGCGGAGACGTCCAGCCCGTAGCGGCGCCGGACCGCTGACAGTACGGTGCTGCGCGGTACGTAGCCGCCGCCGTCGAGGGTGACGAACCAGTCGACATCGCCCGGCGGGAGGTCGTGTTCGGACAGGAGGTTCTGCGCCCAGGCCCGGTAGGCCGCGTCCCGGGGCAGCAGGGTGTTGTCGAGGTCGAACAGGAGCAGGGGCATGCCAAGCATGGTGCCAGCGGCTGCACCTATGCACCTGGCAAATGCCAGACGGCGTCGCGAAGCCGTACGGAGTGGCTGAAACGGCCTCCGCACGCCCGTGGCAGCCGGCGACGCCCGTGGCGGCCGGGGCTGTTGGGAGCAGATCGGACGTCACGGTTCGCGACGTGTCGCAACGGATCGTCGCCGATCCATGACAGTCCGGTCACGGTGTCCCGTGGGGCTGTTGCGCCGCCCGGTCCGCTCAGTCAAGCTCCAGGGAACCTCCTTTCCGGAGGGGGCGCGATCGCCTGTGGGCGGGGCGCACTGACTCGGCGGGCGCATCCCCCTTTCGCGGGAACAACGTCGCTCCAGGGCTTCCTCGCTGGGCGGGGCCTCGTCCCCGTCGTACTCTGAAAGGAACAGGTCACATACGGTGCTGCGCGGCGCAGACCGACGCCATCCCGTGGGCGGGCCTGCTGCCCGGGCAGCGTTGTTCTCCTCTCCTGTCGGCCCCTCTCCATCGAAGAGCCGTGAGCCATGGCTGGTTTTGAGCCTCCCCGACCGGTTGAACCGGACGCGCCCCGCAGCGTGGACCCGGCCGAAGGGCCTGCCTCCGATCGCTCCGAGGGTCGTGCCGAGGTGCGCGCTGACCAGCGCAGTGACGATCAGCGCCGTGAGCACGGCAGTGAGCACCTCGGTGACCGCCGTAGCGACCACCTCGGTGACGGCTGCGGCGATGGCCGCGACGGCGGTCATGGCGACGGCCGCAGGGGCGGCAGCGGGGACGGGCCTGCCGACGGACGAGTCGACGCGCACGCCGAGGCCCCGGGCCGCGTCCCGGGCGGTCGGCCGAGTCCCGAGCGAGCCGACGTCGCCGAGGGGACCGAAGCAGCCGGAGCGGACCGTGCG
>NZ_JAHSQD010000936.1 GCF_020103755.1 Streptomyces sp. LS1784 | reverse complement strand
CCGTGCCACCGGCCGCCCCGGCCAGCGCCTCCAACCGCCGCAGGCTGGCCCGGCGCTGGAGCGCGCCGAGGCCGACCGTCGCCGCTCCGAGCCCCAGCCAGCCGAGCGGGCCGGCCGCCATCACCACCCCCGTGAGCAGCAGCGGGCCCACCGACTTCTGCACCGACTGGGACATCCCGGCGACCCCCAGGTACGAGGCCCGGGCGCCCGGCGGGGCCAGCACGACCGCCAGCTCCCAGGAGCTCACCGAGCGCAGCAGCTCCGCCAGGGTGACCAGCATGGCCGCGGCCAGCAGTGCGACCGAGGCCACGACCGGCCCGGCGCCGGTGGCGAGCGCGATCAGCAGGCAGCCGCCCAGCACCGTCACCCCGTACCAGCGCACCGCTGCGGCCGCCCCGAGCGCCCCCTCCGCCCGGGCCGAGACCCGCAGTTGCAGCAGCACCACGAGCACCGTGTTGAGCACCAGGAAGACCGGGACGACCGCGTGCGGCGCGCCGGTGTGGTGGACCAGCCAGAGCGGCAGCCCGACGTTGAGGATCGAGTCGTCCAGGTTCAGCGGCATGTCCAGCAGGACGAACCGCAGGTAGCCGCGGTCCCGCCAGGGACTCGGCACGGCGGACGGCACCGCGGTGGGCTCCTCCCCGGCCTTCGCCGCGACCAGGCCGCGCCCGGACGGCTCCCGGGTGCGCCAGACCAGCACGGCGGCGAGCACGTAGGACAGCCCGTTGGCGAGGATCAGCGCCCGGTAGGCGGCCGTGGTCCCCACCGCGAGCCCGATCGCCGCGATGCCCGCACCGAGCGCGTACCCGGCGTTGGCCACACTGCGG
The DNA here is from genome assembly GCF_020103755.1 of Streptomyces sp. LS1784. GTDB lineage: Bacteria > Actinomycetota > Actinomycetes > Streptomycetales > Streptomycetaceae > Kitasatospora. Next base: position 1,136 of record NZ_JAHSQD010000936.1, on the reverse strand, counting down.
AACAGCGCCTGGTAGGTCGCCCGCCGCTCGCCCGCCACCCGGGTCGCGAACAGCATCTCCAGCGTCTTGGCGGCCCGCTCGGCCAGGCAGATCAGGGCCACCACGGGCAGCAGCGCGGCGAAGTCGTCGACCACCAGCAGCAGCACCATCGCGCCCAGCCGCAGCAGGTGGCAGCCGATCAGCAGCCACCGCACCGGCACCCGCTCGGCCGCCCGCCCGGCCAGCGGGGACCCGGCGATCCCCGCCACCGCCCCCACCCCGAGCAGCAGCCCAAGCCGGCGCGCGTCCATCCCGCACACGTAGGTGAAGTAGAGCACCGAGGCCGCCGCCCACACCCCGGTGCCGGTCCGGTCGACGCACTGAGCCAGCAGCATGATCCGCGCGTCCCGCCCGCCCGGCGGCCGCCGCAGCTGCGTCATCAGTCCGTTCCCCCGCATGGCAGGCCCCCGTCGCATGAGTGGTGTGAGTCGGTCGAGTCGCGTGATCGCAATCAATCTCGACATCAAGATACTTCACATCAAGAGACTCACGGAACCCCTGAAACGCCGGTAGCGCCCGACCCCACGAAGGGCCGGGCGCCACCGGGGCGACGACGGGCGGGAGTCCCCGCCCGGCTCACCTCGGCGGAACGACGGACTCGATCAGCGCCACCGTCGCCTGCGGGTCCGCCACCTGGACCACCAGCCGGGCGTACTTCTCGTCGGCGAGCTCGATCACCACGATCCGGCTCGCGTCATGCACGTCCCAGAACACCCGCTCGCCGTCGCGGCGGAAGGTCCCGGCCGTGATGACGTCCGGGAAGTGGGTCCCGGGGGCCCGGAACCCCTTGGGCTCCTTGGCGATCCCCGGATCCGCCGTCGCGCCGCGCACGTTGGCCAGTGGGATCACCAACCGGCTCTTCAGCGCCCAGAGCTTGTCCAGGCCCTCGATCTCCACGACCAGGCTGTCGCCGTCTATCCCGACCTGCGCCATCTGCCGACTCCTTCTCCTCGGTGGAAGCACTTCCGTGGTCAACCGGGCGTCCGGGACGCCCGACAGGGCCGCTCAGCGGCGGTCCAGCCCCCGCAGCAGCGCCGCGCCGGCCGCCGGGGCGTCGACGCCCGGATCGACCGCCCGGTCCAGCGCCCGCAGGCCGA
>NZ_JAHSQD010000935.1 GCF_020103755.1 Streptomyces sp. LS1784 | reverse complement strand
GAACCGGCCCGGCCGGCCCGGGTCGAGCCGGACCACGACCTGCCCCTCGCCCTGACGGCGGAGCCGGGCCAGGGGGCCCGCCTCCGCCCCGCCCTGCGCGCGTTCGAGGGCCAGCAGGTACGACGGCGTGGCCGCGAAGGTCTCGACCGAACCGTCGTCGTGCCAGGTGCTGACGGCGGCGCCCACGCAGTGCGGGACGGTGACCCTGGTCAGCTGCACCACGTCGTGCAGCGTGGGGAAGGACCCGGACCGCGCCCGCTCGCGGGCAGCGAGTTCGCCGAGTACGGCCAGCAGCTTCGCGCGGGCCCGGTCCGTCGCCCGGGCCCCGCCCGCCGCCCCGCCGACGCCGGCCGGGCCCTGACGGTCCAGCAGCTCACGGGCCCGGGCGATCGCACGGGCCGCGTCGGCCTCCCCCGTGTAGATGCCGATCGTGTAGCAGACGTCACGCAGCCGCTGCCCGGCTTCCGGCGAGCCCGCCGAGGACAGGGCCTCGTACTCCGCGACCAGTCGGCCGAGGGCCGCGACATCCACCATGGGCATGAGCACCTCCGTGTGTTTACGGAAAGTATGCGCCGATCACGCAGCGGAACCACGCCGCCGGTCGGCCGCCCTCGGTGGCCGGCCCTCGGCGATCAGCCCGCGGGCGGTGCAGGACGCTCAGCCGGCTTCCTCAGGCTCGTCGGCCCAGCCGGGGGCCTCCCGGTCCTCCAGCTCCTCGCGCAGCCAGGCCAGGGTGGCGCTGAGCAGCCGGGAGACGTGCATCTGGGAGACACCGATCCGCTCGGCTATCCGGGACTGGGTGCACCCGTCCCAGAACCGCAGTTTGAGGACGGTCTGCTCACGCTCGGGCAGCCGGGCCAGCAGCGGGCGGACGGCGATGCGGAAGTCGACGAGTTCGATGCCGGGGTCGCAGTCGCCGAGGCGGTCGAGCAGGGCGCTGCCCGTCTCGTCGGTGTCCTGGTCACGCAACGCGTCCAGGGAGTCGGGGCGGTAGACCCGGCCCGCCATCAGCCCCTCGGTGGCCTGCTCGACGGTGATGTCCAGCTCCTCGGCGATCTCCTCGGGCTGCGGCAGCCGGCCGAGCTCCTGTTCCAGGCGGTCCGAGCCCCGGGCGACGGACAGGTAGAGCTCCTGCATGCTGCGTGGGACCCGCACCGGCCACGACGTGTCACGGAAGAAGCGCTTGATCTCCCCGGCGATGGTCGGGATCGCGTAGGTGACGAACTCGACGCCGCGTTGCGGGTCGTAACCGTCGACGGCCTTGATCAGGCCGATCGTGCCGACCTGGAGGATGTCGTCCATGTCCTCGGCGCGGTGGCGGAAGCGGGCCGCGATGAAGCGCACCAGCGGCATGTTGAGCTCGATGATCGTGCCGCGGACGTAGCTGTAGGCGTGGGTCTCCCGGGCCAGCCCGGCCAGCCGCTCGAACAGCGCGTCGCTCAGTTCGCGTGCCTCGGACTTCCCCATCCGGCGCAGTTCGGCTGCCGTCGGTCTCGGCGGCAGGTCGGGCGGAAGGCCCGGAGGCGCGACTCCTTCATCGGTGGTTTCCAGGTTGATGGACACGTGAGTTCTCCTGGGCATCGGGGGCCCGGCGACGCGTGCGGACTCACACCTCGTGCGTCGCGGACTTCTTCCCCCAGGACCTGTGCCCGGCTTCTTCAAGCGCGGTCCCGGTGGCACCGTCCACGGTGCTGGAGCAGCCGGTTCGGACACGGCCGCTGCACCAGTGGTTCTACCCCGGGTTCCGGTTCCGAACTCACGATCCGGATGTTTTCCTGCTCCGTTTCCGGGGTACTCACGCGCCGGCACAAATTCACCCCCCGGGGTCCCGACCCGGCCGCCAGACCCAGCGCTCGCGGTGGCCCGGCCGGACCACCGCGAGCACGACCTCCAGTCGGACCGGCTTCCACCGTCCTCGGGCGCACAGCCCCCGGGCCACGCGCGCCGCGCCGGCCCGGGCGGGG
>NZ_JAHSQD010000934.1 GCF_020103755.1 Streptomyces sp. LS1784 | reverse complement strand
AGCGCTCACAGTGCGCGGCGTCCGGAACGCCCCGGCGCGGGCGATGCCGGACCGGGGCCGGACCGCCGTGCAGCGCGCGCCAGCGGCGGGCGACGTAGACCATGAGCAGCAGGGTCTCGACCCCGGCGACCGCCAGGACCAGCGGGGCGCCGTTGATCAGATAGGCCGCGACCACGGCCAGCGCGGAGCCCACCACCACCACCGAACCCCACACCTGGGTGCTCGTCTGCCTGTCGTCCGCGTCGGCCACTTCGGTCCCCTTTCCCGGTGCCGGGCTCGTGGTCGGCTCCTGCCGCCCCACCCCTTCTCCGCTCTCGGCACGCGTCGGCCAGCACTGACCGATTGCCACATCGTATCTACCGACAGTCATGGCCGACTGCCCCGGGGCGGCGAACGACAGATCAACGTTGCGTCAATTCCTTGTGCGGAAACAGCACTTCCAGGACACATGACGGAGCGTAGCCGTTCGATCGTACTGGTGGATCGGCGACTCGGGTTCGACGGCATGGGCTGACGGCGCGGATTGGCGACGCGGGTTGACGGTGCGGGTTGACGGCCAACATTTTTTGAGAGTTACTTTCATTTGAGAGAGACTTCCAGTAGAGGCACCCTGGAGGAACCGTGCCCGCCGCCCCGCCCGCAACCGCGGCCACCGCCGCACCCGCCGTCTCCGCCGATCCACGCCGCCGGCTCGCCCTGGTCGCCGTCGCCCTGAGCGTCCTGGTGATCAGCTTCGACATGACGGTCCTCAACGTCGCGCTGCCCACGCTGGCCGCGCAGCTGGGGGCCACCACCGGGCAGCAGCAGTGGATCGTCGACGCCTACACCGTGGTCTTCGCCGCCGTGATGCTCCCCGCCGGCCTGCTCGGCGACCGGTTCGGCCGCCGCCGCACGCTCACCGCCGGGCTCGCCCTGTTCGGCCTGGCCTCCGCCGTCGGCATGCTCACCGACTCCCCCGCCACCCTGATCGCCGCCCGCGCCGGGATGGGCCTGGCCGCCGCGCTGGTGATGCCGATGTCGCTGGCGGTGATCCCCGGTCTCTTCCCACCCGCCGAACAGCGCCGGGCCACCGCGATCCTGGCGGCCGCGCTCTCCCTCGGCGCTCCGCTCGGGCCGCTGATCGGCGGCTTCCTGCTCCGGCACTTCTGGTGGGGCTCGGTCTTCGCGATCAACGTCCCGCTCACCGCGATCGGCATCGCCGCCTGCGTGCTGCTGCTGCCGGAGACCCGCAACCCGGCCGCGCCCCGGATCGACCTGCTCGCCACCGTGCTCGCCACCGCCGGCCTGGCCGGACTCACCTACGGCATCATCGAGGGCGCCGAACGCGGCTGGACCGATCCGCCGGTGCTCGGCACGCTGGCCGGCTCACTGCTCGCCCTCACCGCGCTGGTGCTGCGCAGCCGCCGGCAGCGCGACCCGATGCTCGACCTCGGGCTGCTCGACGACCGCACCTTCCGCTGGTCCTCCGTCGCCGCCACGCTGATCTCGCTCGTCCTGTTCGGCGCCTTCTTCGTCCTGCCGCTCTACTTCCAGAGCGTGCTCGGCGCGGACGCCCTGGGCAGCGGGCTGCGGCTGATGCCGATGATGCTCGGGCTGCTGGTCGCCGCCAAGGCCACCGAGCGTCTGGTCGACCGGCTCGGCGCCCGTACGGTGATCACCCTCGGCCTGGCCCTGCTCGCCGCCGCGCTGCTGTTCGGCAGCCGTACCGGCGTCGGCGACGGCTACGGGCGGGCCGCGATCTGGCTCAGCGTGCTCGGCGTCGGCATGGGGCTGTCGCTGATCACCGCGCAGTCCTCCGCCCTGGTCACACTGCCGCCGGCCCGGGCCGGGGTCGGCTCGGGACTGCTGCAGACCCTGCGGCAGGTCGGCGGCGCGATCGGGATCGCCGCCTTCGGCAGTCTGCTGTCCGGGGCGTACCGCGGTGCGCTGGACACCGGCGGGCTGCCGGCCGGGGCGGCGCACCGGGCCGGCGAGTCGGT
>NZ_JAHSQD010000933.1 GCF_020103755.1 Streptomyces sp. LS1784 | reverse complement strand
CGCCAGGACGGCCTTGCGGGCCGCGGTGCCGGCCCAGCCGCCATGCCCTCCCGCGTGCGCGCCGGTACCGGTGTGGGCTCCGGCACCCGTTCCCGCTCCGGAGCCCGCTCCGGTGGCGGCCGCCGGGGAGGCGGCGGTGGCCGCGGCCTGCTGGAAGTGCAGCAGCACGGGCGAGTCGAGCGGGATCGGCACCAGGGCGAGGCCGGCCAGCAGCCCTTCGGCCGGGAACAGGTCCCGGCCGAGGCCGCCGCAGTCGGAACAGTCCCGGATGTGGCGGGCGATGCGCTTGCGCCAGACCGAGTTCGGGGTGCCGTCGAAGCCCGCGGTGAGCTCGGTCAGTCCGGGGCAGCGGGGGTAGGCGCCGAGCGCGCGGACGACGATGCGGCCCGCTTCGAGCTGCTTCTTCATCCGCTGCACGCGCACGGCGGTGTGCTGCGGGGTCAGGTCGAGCGCCTCGGCGAGTTCGGCGCGGGTCAGGTCACCGGCGGCCTCCTGCCACCAGAGGGCGAGCAGCTCGCGGTCGTCGGGGTCCAGCCAGCGGGTGGCCTCGGCCACCTCGCGGCGCTGGCCGGACAGACCGAGGCGCAGGATGGTGAGGTCGGTGAAGTCGGCCCGCGGGTCTTCGACCTCCCAGGTCTCGTCCAGGCCACCGACGGTCGGCTGCTGCTGACCGGCGGCATGCCGACGGCGCACCTGGTTCATGGTGATGGCGACCAGCCAGGACCGGAAGGACTCCGGGTCGCGGAGCCCGTCCAGGCCGTCCAGGGCCCGGATCATGGTCTCCTGCGCGACGTCGTCCACGTCGGCGTGGCCGCCGAGGGCGCGGCCGGCCACGTTGTAGACGAGCGGCAGCCAGGTGGCGACCAGCGCCTCCCGGGCCTGCCGGTCACCTGCCTGCGCCGCGAGCACCAGGGGGGTCCCGGTCCTGTTCTGCACATCAGCCTTCATGGTCCGCGCTCCGTCTTGCCGTGTTTCCGTCCGCCGCTGCCTCCTCGGAGACCCGTGGGAAGTGATCAGATAACAACAATGTGCACGGAATCGGAAAATCGGCCCGGACCGATCTGCCCGGTTTGGAAGGCGGACCTGGCCGGGACGGGGACACGCACGGGGGCAGTCAGGCGCGGGCCGGCTCCGGAGCCGGCCCGGGGTCGGTTCACGCCGGGGCGGCGAACACCTGGGTCCACCACGGACCGTTGGTGCCGGTCCGCACGCCCACGCCGAGTTGCTTGAACGAGCAGTTCAGGATGTTGGCCCGGTGGCCGGGGCTGTTCATCCAGGAGCTCATCACCGCAGCCGGGTCCTTCTGCCCACGGGCGATGTTCTCGCCCCAGGTGCTCCAGCTGTAGCCGGCCGCCTCGATCCGGTGATCGGCGTGATAGCCCTCCGGGCTGGCATGGTCGAAGAAGTTGCGGTCGGCCATGTCGTCACTGTGCGACTGGGCCGCACTCGCCAGCCGGGGCTCGGCGCTGACCGGCCCGCAGCCGGCCTTGGCACGCTCGGCGTTGACCAGGTCCACGACCTTCTGGGCGTACGAGGGAGCCGCGCCCCCGCCCGCCGGTGCGGCCGCGGCGGTCCGCTCGGCACTGACAGGGACGGCAGGGGCGGTACGGGTGGCGCCCGGGGTCGCCTTCGCCGCGGAGGCCGTGGGGGTGGGCACGGCGGTCGGGGTGGCGACGGCCGAAGCCGTCGGGGAGGCCGGAGCGGTCGCGGTCGGCGTTGCCGAGGCGCTCGGGGTGACCGCCGGGTCGGTGGCGGTGGCGGTGGGGGCGGCCGTCGGCGGAACGTCCGGGATCGTCCCGCCGGCGCCGGGCACCTGGATGCCCTCGTGCGTGCCCAGTTCCGCGGAGATCAGCGCGTCGGCGGCCAGCGACTGGCCGGCCATGTCGCGGTCGGTCTGCTTGCCGGCGTACGCCGCGTAGCCCGCGCCGGCCAACGCGGCGAACAGCCCGGTGCCGGCCACGGCGGCGACGACCGCGGCG
>NZ_JAHSQD010000932.1 GCF_020103755.1 Streptomyces sp. LS1784 | reverse complement strand
GGGCGGCGGCCTCGGCCGCCGCGGCCCGGGCGCCGGCCGGAAGGACGGTGCCGAGGGCGATCAGGGGGACGGCGGCGGCGCCGAACCGAAGCAGACCGCGCCGGGAGGGGGTGTGGGGTTGCATGGCGCTCCCTGGGTGATGCAGGGGTGGGGGTTGCCCCGCATCCTCTACCGAACTGAAAATTCAGTCAAGCTTTTGACTCAAAGCTGGCGCAACTCCCTGAAACGATCATCAGGGACCGGTCTGACCAGCCAGGGAGCCCGGTAGAGTGGGCGACCATGTCGGACCGTCGGACGGAAATACTCAAAGCCGCGACCCGGGTTATCGCCCGGCGCGGCGTACGCGGGCTACGAGTGGGCGAACTGGCGGCCGAGGCCGGGGTGTCCACCTCGCTGATCTACTACCACTTCACCGACCGGGCCGGCATCCTGCGCCGGACGCTGGAGTTCATCAGCGACCGCGCCGACCACTACACCGCCGACGAGGACCCTGCGCCCCGGACCGAGGACCCTCGGGCCGACCTGGAACGGGTCCTGCTCCGGGAGCTCCAGGACAGCACCGAGGTACGGGAGAACAGCACCGCCTGGGGCGAGTTGAGAGCCAGCGCGGTCTTCGAACCGAGCCTGCGCGAGGACCTGGCGAGGACCACCCACACCTGGGTGCACGACATCGCCGAACTCCTCGCCCGGGCCGACCCGACCGGCACCGCACCCGCGCACGCGGCCTCCGCCGAGCGGCTCACCACCCTCGTCGAAGGCCTCAGCGTGCGCTGGCTGAGCGGCTCACTGCCCCTCGACCACGCCCGCCGGCTGCTGCGCAGCGCCGTCGACACCGAACTGCACCGCTGACGGTCACCGGCGTCCGGTCCGCCCGTCACGACTACCCTGACCCTACCTCTAAACTTCGCGATGCCGTCTGCGCCGTACAGCGCTGTGGCCGCCCGGGGACGCCGTTCCGGCTCCGCCCCCCCTCCCTGTCCGCCGAGAGAGGCCACCGCATGTCCGTCGACCGATCCCCCTTCACCCTCCAGCCGGTCTTCCAGGAGCTGACCGCGGACGACCCGCGCGAGGTCGGCGGCCACCTGCTGTACGCCCGGCTCGGCGCCGGCGGCATGGGCCGGGTCTACCTCTCGTACACCCCCGGCGGCCGGCCGGTGGCGCTCAAGGTGGTGCGGCCCGAACTGGCCGAGGACCCCGAGTTCCGGGCCCGCTTCGCCCAGGAGGTGGCCAGCGCCCGGCGCATCCACGGACTGTTCACCGCGCAGGTGGTCGACGCGGGCGTGGACGCCGCCACCCCGTGGCTGGCCACCACCTACGTGCCGGGCCCCTCGCTCCAGCAGGTGGTCCAGCGCTTCGGCCCGCTGCCGGAACGGACCGTCCTGCTGCTGGTGGCGGGCATCGCCGAGGCCCTGCAGGCGATCCACTCCAGCGGGGTGGTCCACCGCGACCTCAAGCCCGGCAACGTGCTGATCGCCTCCGACGGCCCCCGGGTGATCGACTTCGGCATCGCCCGGGCGGCAGACGCCAGCGCCCTGACCGGCACCGGACTGCGCATCGGCTCGCCCGCCTACATGGCGCCCGAGCAGGCGATGGGCCGGCCGGCGACCCCGGCCACCGACGTGTACGCGCTGGGCGCCTTGGCCGTCCACGTGGCCGGCGGCACCCCGCCCTTCGGGGACGGCCCGGACCCGGCGGCGCTCTACCGGACCGTGCACGAGGAGCCCGACCTCGGCCGGGTCCCGGAGAGCCTGCGCGCCCTGCTGCTGCACTGCCTCGCCAAGCGGCCCGAGGACCGGCCGACCACCGCCGAGGTGATCGCCGCCGCCCGGAGCCACCCGGCGGTGGGCGGGCACCTCAGGTTCGGCGACGACTGGCTGCCGCACCCGCTGACCAGCCAGATCACCCGGCACGCCGAGCTGCCGCAGGTGCCCGCCGGGGCCGCCGGGGCCGGGGCCGGGGCCGGGTGGGACTCGGCCCGGACGGT
>NZ_JAHSQD010000931.1 GCF_020103755.1 Streptomyces sp. LS1784 | reverse complement strand
TCCGCGGCCAGGCCGCTCGGCCCGCGGCCGAGGTCTCCCGGGCGGGGCGCGAGGTCCGGACCGGACGGGACGGCCACGCGGTCCGGACCGGACGGGAGGGCGAGCGCCCGGACGGCCACGGCACGCACGACGGGCCGGAGGAGCACCAGGCCGAGGCACCCCGCTCGGCTCCACCGGTCCCCGCGGCGCGTGATCGCGCCGTAGGGTGAGTTGCGTGAATGACCGTTTGGTATGGATCGACTGTGAAATGACCGGCCTCGACCTCGACCGGGACGCCCTGGTCGAGGTCGCGGTGCTGGTGACGGACTCCGAGCTGAACATCCTCGGCGAGGGCGTGGACGTCATCATCCGGCCGCCGGCGGAGGCGCTGGCGAACATGCCCGAGGTGGTGCGCGCCATGCACACCGCCTCCGGGCTGCTGGAGGAGCTGGAGCAGGGCATGACCCTGGCCGAGGCCGAGGAGCGGGTGCTCGCCTACGTGCGCGAGCACGTGCCGGAGGCCGGGAAGACCCCGCTGTGCGGAAACTCGGTGGCCACCGACCGCGGCTTCCTGGCCCGGGACATGCCGGCCCTGGAGAAGCACCTGCACTACCGGATCGTGGACGTCTCCTCGATCAAGGAGCTGGCCCGCCGCTGGTACCCGAAGGCGTACTACAACAGCCCGCAGAAGGGCGGCAACCACCGGGCGCTCGCCGACATCCGGGAGAGCATCGACGAACTGCGGTACTACCGCGAGGCGGTGTTCGTCCCGCAGCCCGGTCCGGACGCCGACACCGCGCGGGCGATCGCCGGGAAGTACCAGGCCCCGGCGGGCTGAGCCCGGGCCCGGCCCGCCGGGCCGTCCCCGACAGCGCCCACAGGACTGTCCCCGACAGCGTCCGCCGGGCGGCCCCGGGACCACCGGCAGGACCTCGCCGGAGGGCCTGAGGGGGTGCCCGTGTCCGCCGGAACGAAACCCTGGCGCGAGCACCCTCTCGGATCCTGTAGAGTTCTTCCTGTCGGAACGGGAACGCGAGAGCGGGAACGGACCGGACAGATGGTGGGTGTAGCTCAGTTGGTAGAGCACCTGGTTGTGGTCCAGGTGGCCGCGGGTTCGAGTCCCGTCACTCACCCCAGAGCCCGAGGGGCCGATCTCTTCAAGAGATCGGCCCCTCGGGCGTTTTCGCGCTCCCTCAGTCGTGCACGGCCTCAGTTGCGCACTCCCGCACCGATATGTGCGCTCCCTCACACGCGCCCGCCGGGCCGGCTTTCCACCCTCCCCCTGCCGCCGGAAGCTACTGGCTAGTAACATCGTCGCCATGACCACACCTACGATCGGCCAGATGCTCGACTCCACCGTGCCGATGGCGCACACCCTGAAGCTGGAGTACCTGGAGACCACCCCGGAGCGCGCCGTGCTCCGGCTGCCGGACCAGCCCGCGTACCACAACCACGTCGGCGGCCCGCACGCCGGCGCGATGTTCACGCTGGCCGAGTCCGCCAGCGGCTGCATCGTGCTCGCCGCCTTCGGCGACCAGCTGTCCCGGGCCGTGCCGCTCGCCGTGAACGCCGAGATCGCGTACAAGAAGCTCGCCATGGGCGTCGTCACCGCCACTGCCGTGCTCGGCCGCCCGGCCGCCGAGGTCGTCGCCGAGCTGGACGCCGGCGGCCGCCCCGAGTTCCCGGTCACCGTCGAGATCACCCGCGCCGACGGCGCCGTCACCGGAGTGATGACGGTCACCTGGACCCTGCGCCCCAACTCCTGACCGCCACACGGTCGGTGGCCCCGGGAGCGCCGGCCCCGGGGCCACCCGCACGATGACTGTCCGTGACGGCAGGCGTGACCTCACCGCCCGTCCGCTCGTTCTCGACTCACGTGCGAGCCAATCACGCGACCAAGCCCCAGGAACCCGCCCCCCGCGGCGTCGCCGGAGCCCGCCGCGGGATCGCCCGGTGGCTGCCCCGCCCCCGCTCCGTCGCGGCCGCCGGGGCCCTGCTCGCACAGCTCTG
>NZ_JAHSQD010000930.1 GCF_020103755.1 Streptomyces sp. LS1784 | reverse complement strand
GGCGCCGCGGACACCCGCGCGGCCCAGCGGCCGAGCTCCGGCGACCGCCCGCGGAAGCACGAACGGCCCGTCAGGTGCCGGCACGGGGGAAGCCGGCACCTGACGGGTGAACGGGGGGTGCGCAGTGGGGGTCTGCGCCGGGGAGGACGGCGCGCCTGCGGCCTCCGCCGACGGCACCGGCGGTGCCGACGGGTCAGGCGCAGGCGACCTGGGTGCCGGGGATGCCGACGATGCCCGAGTTGTTGGACTCGCCGCCCCGGTACTCGTAGTACAGGTAGGAGTAGAAGTCGATCCGGGTGTCGGGGCCGCAGGCCGAATCGGGGGCGATGGTGTACGTCACCGTGAAGGCGCTGCCGGCACCGGGGGCGAGTGGCACGTCGTAGCGGGCGATGCCGCCGTGGACGTTGTCACTGCACCCGTTGGTCTGGGTGCCGCAGGCGGTCGCGGTGAACTTGAGACCGGTCTCCAGGCTGGTGCCGTAGGTCTCCTGGACGCTCTGGTAGACGAACTGGATCGGGGTGTCGTACGGGTTGGTGAGCGTCAACGTGAGCGTGAACTCGCCGCCCCGGACGGTCGTCTGCTTGTCGGAGACGGCCGTCAGGGGCAGTCGGCTGTCGGCCCGGGCGGCGGGGGCGGCGGAGAGGAGCAGACCGACGACGAGGGCCGGACACGCGGCGAGCGCGGCGCGGCTCAGATGTGTTCTGCGCATGACCATGGAGCGTAGGCGCCGCCTCCGCCGGGGTTGTGCGCCTCGGCCCCGGTCCGTACCGACGCAGGAGCGGCGAGCGGACACCGCGCACCCGCCGCTCGCGTTCCGCCCCCGCGCCCCCGCCCGGGGGCCTATGCTTCGCCGCCCTCCCGGCGTCCCGGATCCGTCCTCACGCACACGGCGGCAGGATGTCGCAGAGCGCGTCGAGCGCCGCCGGGTAGGCGTGGTCCGGCGGCGTGGCGTAGCCGACCACCAGGCCGTCGACGGCGGGCATCGCCTCCTCGCCGATCGCCGGGTGCCGGTAGTCGGCGAGTCCGTCGACGGCCAGGCCCCGGTACGCGGCGGCCTTGAGCACCGAGCGCTCGGTGCCCGGCTCCAGGCGCAGCACCGCGTGCAGCCCGGCCGCGATGCCGGACACCTCGACGTGCGGGGCGCGGGCGGCGAGCGCGGCCACCAGCTGGTCGCGGCGGTCCCGGTAGCGGCGGCGCATCCGGCGCACGTGCCGGTCGTAGCCGCCGGAGTCGATGAACTCGGCGAGGGTCAGCTGGTCCAGGGCGCTGGCCCAGCCCTCGCGTTCGCCCTTGGCGGCGAGCGCCCGGTCCACCAGGTGGTCGGGCAGCACCATCCAGCCGAGCCGCAGCGCGGGGGTCAGGCTCTTGCTGGTGCTGCCGAGGTAGACCACCCGTTCGGGATCGAGCCCCTGGACGGCGCCGACCGGCTGGCGGTCGTAGCGGAACTCCCCGTCGTAGTCGTCCTCCAGGACCAGCCCGCCGCGCCCGCGTGCCCAGTCGACCACGGCGGCGCGGCGGCCCGGATGCAGCGGGCCCCCGGTGGGGAACTGGTGGGCGGGGGTGAGCAGGGCCGTCCGGACGTCCGGGCGCTGCGCCAACTCGCCGGTCCGGGCGCCCCGTTCGTCGATCGGCAGCGGGACGGTGGTGACGCCCGCGGCGGCCAGCAGCCCGCGGTGGAAGCCCAGCCCGTACGCCTCGACGGCCAGCGGGCCGTGCTCGGCGGGCGGCAGGACGGGCGTGGCGCCGTCGAAGAGCAACCGCAGCGCGTGGGCGAAGCCGGAGCAGACCACGATCCGGTCGGGGTCGGTGCGCACCCCCCGGGCGCGCGCGAGGTAGTCGGCGAGGACGGTGCGCAGTTCGCGCCGGCCCTGGGGATCGCCGGGCCCGAAGGCCTCGTTGGGGGCGGCGACGAGCGCCCGGCGGGCGGCGGCGAGCCAGGCGCTGCGCGGGAAGGAGGCGGCATCGGGCTGGCCCTGGCGCAGGTCGTGGCCGGGACCGGGG
>NZ_JAHSQD010000093.1 GCF_020103755.1 Streptomyces sp. LS1784 | reverse complement strand
GGGTGCGGCCCGGGGCGCTGCTCGCCGCGCTGGTCCTGGCGGCGGCGGTACTCGCCTGCGCCTGGCCCGGGCTGCTCGCGCACGCCGACCCGACGGCGGCCGACCCGGTCGCCGCGCTCACCCCGCCCGGGTCCGAACACTGGCTGGGCACCGACCAGTTGGGCCGGGACGTGTACGCCCGGGTGGTGCACGGCGCCCGGTACTCGCTGCTGATCGGGCTCGGCGCGACCGCCCTGTCGGTCCTGGCGGGCCTGCTGGTCGGCCTGCCGGCCGCGCTGTCCGGCCGGGTCGGCGACCAGGTGGCGATGCGCGCGGTGGACGTCCTGCTGGCGCTGCCCGAACTGCTGCTCGCGCTGCTGGTGATCGCGGTGGTGGGCCCGGGCACCGGCAATGCGCTGCTGGCCATCGCGATCGCGGCCACCCCCGGCTTCGCCCGGCTGGTGCGCGGGCAGGCGATGGTGGTGCGCGGCTCGGAGTACGTGCGCGCCGCGACGGCGCTCGGGGTGCCGCGGACGGCCGTGGTGCTGCGGCACGTGCTGCCGAACACGCTGGGGCCGCTGACGGTGCCCGCCACGCTGGCCGTCGGCACCGCCGTGGTCTCGGGCTCGGCGCTCAGCTTCCTCGGCCTCGGGCCCAAGGCGCCCGCCCCGGAGTGGGGGGCGATGCTCTCCCAGGGCCGCGACTTCCTGTCCACCGCCTGGTGGATCGCGGTGTTCCCGGGGGCCGCCATCACCGCGGTGGTGGTCGCGATCACCGTGCTCGGCCGACAGTTGCACCGCCACCTGGAAGGACGGACACCATGAGCCCGCTCATCGAACTGGAGGGCCTGAACGTCGAGTTCGGCCACGGCAGACGGCGGACCACGGCGGTGGCCGGGGTGTCGCTGTCGCTGTCGGCGGGCGAGTGCCTGGCACTGGTCGGCGAGTCCGGCTCGGGCAAGAGCGTCACGGCCCGGACGCTGGTCGGGCTGACCGCGCCCGGAGCCGCCGTACGGGCCGAGCGGTTCCTGGTCGAGGGCCGGGACGCCGCCGCCTTCTCCGAGCGGGAGTGGCGCCGGGTGCGCGGCCGGACGGTCGGGCTGGTGCTCCAGGACGCACTGTCCGCGCTGGACCCGCTACGCCGGGTGGGCGCCGAGGTGGGTGAGCCGCTGCTCGCCCACCGGGTTCTGCCGAAGGCCGAAGTTCCGGCCCGGGTCGAGGAGTTGCTGCGCGACGTCGGGGTGCCGGAGCCGGCCGAGCGGGCCCGGCAGTACCCGCACCAGCTCTCCGGCGGGCTGCGCCAGCGGGCGCTGATCGCCTCCGCGCTGGCGGCCGGACCGCGGGTGCTGGTCGCGGACGAGCCGACCACCGCGCTGGACGTCACCGTGCAGGCCCAGGTGCTGGATCTGCTGGGCGAGTTGAAGGCCGAGGGGACGGCCCTGCTGCTGATCAGCCACGACCTGGCGGTGGTGGCCCGGCTGGCGGACCGGATCGCGGTGATGAAGGACGGCCGGATCGTGGAGAGCGGCCCGGCCGAACGGGTGCTGGGCGCGCCCGAGCACCCGTACACCCGGATGCTGCTGGCCGCCGCCCCCGATCCGAGCCGCCCGGCCCCCTCCCCCGCGGCGGTCGACGAGGACGACGAGGAGAAGGGCCGGCTCCTCACCGCCCGGGGCCTGGTGAAGCGCTACCGCACCCCGGACGGCGGCCTGCGGGAGGCCGTCGCCGACGTCTCGTTCGGGCTCGCCCCCGGCGAGACCCTCGGCATCGTCGGCGAGTCCGGCTCCGGCAAGAGCACCACCGCCCAGCTGGTGACGGGCATGCTGGCCCCGGACGCCGGGGAGGTGCTGCTGGACGGCCGGCCGTGGAGCGCGCTGCCCGAGCGCGAGCGTCGTCCGGCCCGGCCCGCGGTGCAGCTGGTCCACCAGGACCCGCTGGCCTCCTTCGATCCGCGCTTCACGGTCCGGCGGATCCTGGCCGAGGCGCTGGCGGTCGCCGGGGTGGCCCGCGGCTCGGAGCGGCGGGAGCGGGCGGTCGAGCTGCTCACTCAGGTGGGCCTCGGCGAGCAGCACCTGGAGCGGCGGCCGCGCGGGCTGTCCGGCGGGCAGCGCCAGCGGGTGGCGATCGCCCGGGCGCTGGCCACCGGGCCGCGGCTGCTGGTCTGCGACGAGCCGGTGTCGGCGCTGGACGTCTCGGTGCAGGCGCAGGTGTTGGAGCTGCTGGCCCGGCTGCGGGCCGAGCTGGGCCTGGCGATGCTGTTCATCTCGCACGACCTCGCGGTGGTGCGGCAGGTGAGCGACCGGGTGCTGGTGATGAAGGACGGCCGGGCGGTCGAGTACGGCCCGGCCGAGCGGGTGTTCCGGTCGCCCGAGCACCCGTACACCCGGCAGCTGCTCGCGGCGGTGCCCCGGCTGCCCGCGCGGATCTCGGCGGCCTGACGGGCCCGGTACGCGGCGGTGCCCCGGCGGGAACGTCCCGTCGGGGCACCGCCGTTCGGCTCGGCCGCCGTCCGGCTGTCAGCCGGGCAGGAGCCGCCGGAGGATCGGCGCGGCCCGGTCGGCGAGGTCGTGCTCACCGTCCGGGGTCGGGTGCAGCCCGTCCGCGTAGACCCGGTCGGCGTCGGCGACGGGCAGCACGTCCCGGCCGTCGACCAGGTGCAGCCGCGGGTCGCCGAGCCGCTGGAGCACCCGGACCGCCTCGCCGGTCAGCTCGCGGATGCCCTCCAGGGTGAGTCCGGCGGCGTTGACCGTCCTCTCCCGCTCCGCCGAGGGCAGCGCGGCGATCACCGCGACCGGAGTGTCGGGGTGGCCGTCGCGGATGGTCTCGACGAAGCCGCACACCGCCGAGCCCCAGCTGCGCGCGGTGAACACGCTGCGGATGTAGGCGTTGGTGCCGATCTCCAGGGTGATCAGCTCGGCCGGGGTGTCCCGGACGACCCGGGCGACCAGCGGGTCCAGGTACGCCTCCCCGGCGAAGCCGAGGTTGCGCAGCCGCCAGCCGTGCCGGACGGCCACCAGGGAGACCCAGCTCTCCGACGGGCCGTGCGGGAACATGGCGTGGGTGAGCGAGCTGCCGTAGGCGATCCAGCGCGGGCCGGTGCGTTCGAGGGGCTCCAGCACCCGGTGGCCGCGCAGCGAGAGCCGGCCGATCCGGGTGCGGCTGAGGTGCGGCAGCCAGACCTCCACTTCGGCCGGGCCGTTCGCGCCGGAGGGCAGCGGCAGGGCCAGCCGGCGGCGGCCGGACACCGGGTGCCAGCGGTGGGCGACGACGCCGTCCACCACCACGTCCAGCGGTGCGCTGCCGGGCTCGGCGTCCAGTTCCAGGACCAGTTCGACGGCGTCGGTGCGCAGGCCGAAGCGGGCGCCGGCCGGGAGCTGCGCGAGGCGGGCGAAGTCGGCGGAGAGTGTGGTCGCCACCCGGTCCAGCGGCAGGCGCAGCGGGATCCAGCGGTCCTCGTGGCGGGCCAGGCCGCTGATGCCGTCCCAGGAGAGCCGGGGGTCGTCCGGGGTGAGCCGTTCGACGGCGGTGGCGGCGGGCCGGGCGGCGGTCACGCCCGGTCCTCCTGGAGGTCCGCGGCCCGGGCCGGCGCCTCCGCAGTGGTCCCGACCTCCGCAGCGGCCCCGCCCTTCGGTGCGCCCAGCCCGAGGGCGGCGGCGACCAGCCCGACGGCCGAGAACACCGCGGCCACCAGGAAGGCCCAGTGGTACGCGGAGAGCGAGGGCGAGGCGCCGCCGACGCCGGTGAGCACCGCCGCGCCGACCGCGACGCCGATGCCGCCGCCGAGCTGGAGGGCGGCGGTGACCAGCGCGGTGGCCAGGCCCTGGTCCTCGTTCTTCACGCCGCTGACGGCGGCGATGTTGAAGGCGAGGAAGCTGGTGCCGTTGCCGAGCCCGTGCACGATCAGCGCGGGCAGCAGGACGCTCGGGTAGTCGCTGTCGGTGCCGGTGCGCAGGAACAGCAGGATGCCGCCGCCCTGGAGGAGCAGGCCGAGGACGGCCGCCGGGCGCAGCCCGGAACGGTTGATCAGCTTGGGTGCGAGGTTGACGGCGAGCAGGATCGCGGCGGCCATCGGGACGATCGCCAGGCCCGCCTGGAGGGCGCTGTAGCCGAGCACCTGCTGGAGGTAGAGCAGGGCGATGAACTGCCAGCCGATGGTGGCGCAGGCCCAGACCAGGCCGACGGTGTTGGCGGTGGACAGGGTGCGCGAGCGGAAGATCCGCAGCGGCAGCAGCGGGTCGGCGCGGCGCTGCTGGATGACCACGAAGACGACCAGCAGCACGACGGCGGCGATCAGCGAGCCGAGGGTGGCGGTGGAGCCCCAGCCGACCTCGGGGGCGCGGACGAGTCCGAGGACGAGCAGCAGGACGCCGGCGGTGGCGGTGAGCGCGCCGGCCGCGTCGAAGCCGGGCCGCTCGCCGGTGCGCGGCTGGTCGGGGGCGACGGCGTAGTTGGTGACGGCGAGGACCAGCGAGGCGACGACGAAGGGGACGAAGAAGATGAGCCGCCAGTGCAGTTCGGTCAGGACGCCGGAGAACACCAGGCCGGCCGCGTAGCCGCTGGCGCCGGTGAGGGAGAAGATGCCCATCGCGCGGGTGCGCTCGGGGCCCTCCTTGAACGTGGTGGTGATGATCGACATCGCCGCGGGGGCGATGAAGGCGGCCGCGACGCCCTTGATGACGCGGCTGACGACCAGCAGGGTGCCGTCGGAGACGAGCCCGCCGGCGAGGCTGACCAGGGCGAACACGGCGGTGGCCCAGAAGAACAGCCGGCGCCGGCCGAAGAGGTCGGCGGCGCGGCCGCCGAGCAGCAGGAAGCCGCCGTAGGCGACGGCGTAGCCGGAGATGATCCATTGCAGCGTCTCCGGCCCGAGGCCGAGGTCCTGCTTGATCTCCGGCAGGGCGACACCCGTCAGGGAGACGTCCATCGAGTCGAGGAAGAGCTGGGCGCAGAGCACCAGGAGTGCCAACCCCTTGTGTGCGCCGAGGGTGCGGGGCGCCGTGTCCGGCATCGGCCCTCTCCCTATCCATCTGGCAGACAATCGTCTGCATCTCAATCAAGTGGACCGAACTTAGCAGCCAAATCATCTAGCGTCAAACAATCTCCGCTCCTCACGAACCCCAACACCCCTTGCATCACGAGGAGTTGACTTCCTATTGTTTGATAATTGCCGAACCTTAGAAATATCGGCCCTACCCACGGGGGAGTTGCCCACCCATGCCCGAATCCGTCAGACGTCCCCGCCTGCCCTCACTCACCGGCATCAGGTTCCTGATCGTGGTACCGGTCTTCGCCTTCCACGCGGACATGGAGAAACCGTTCGGCGACGCGGGGGTCGCCGACGCCTACGCCTGGCTCGTCGGCAACGTCGCCTGGACCGCGATCAGCTGCTTCTTCGTCCTCAGCGGCTTCGTGATCACCTGGGGCTCCCGCCCCGGCCACGGCGCCCGCGGCTTCTGGCGCCGCCGGGCCGCCAAGATCTACCCGCTGCACGTGCTCACCTGGGCCGCCGCGCTGGTGCTGCTCGCCGTGGCCGGCACTGCGGCCACCGCCCGTCAGGCCGTTCCCAACCTGTTCCTGGTGCACACGTGGAACCCGGACCGCGAGGTCTTCTCCAGCCTCAACGACGTCAGCTGGTCGATCTCCTGCGAGGTCTTCTTCTACGCCGCCTTCCCGCTGCTGGTGCACCGGATCCAAAGGATCCGCCCCGAGCGGCTCTGGGCCTGGACCGCCGGGGTGATCGCCGCGGTCCTGCTCGTCCCGGCCGCCTCAGCCCTGCTGCCGGACCGTCCGCCGCTGCCGTTCGGCTCCGGCTCGGTGTGGCAGTTCTGGTTCGTCTACGTGTTCCCGCCGGTGCGGCTGCTGGAGTTCGTGCTGGGCATCCTGCTCGCCCGGATCGTCCTCACCGGCCGCCGGCTGCCGGTCGGGGCACTGCCCGCCGCGCTGCTCCTCGTCCCGGCCCAGCTCCTGGCCAAGCAGCTGCCGTTCCTGTGGGGCCTGACCACCCCCGCGATCGTCCCGATCGCCCTGCTGCTGCCCGCACTCGCCGCCCGCGACGTGGCCGGCAGGCGCACCTTCCTCACCTCCCGCCCACTGGTCACCCTCGGCAGCTGGACCTTCGCCTTCTACCTGGTCCACCGGCTGATCCTGGACCACGGCCACCGCGCCCTCGGCTCCGGACGGACCTTCACCACCCCGGTCGCCGCCGCGCTGCTGCTCGGCGCGTTCACCGCCGCCTGGCTGCTCGCCGGCCTCCTGCACCGCTACGTCGAGCTCCCGGCGGTACGGCTGCTCGGCACGCCCCGCCGGCGCCCCACCGACCCCACGCCCCCGGGCCCCTCGGCGGGCCCGGTGTCCGCGTCCGGCCCTGCCGCCGACCACCTGACCGACGCCACGACCACCTGACCGCGACCACAGCGATCCGACCGAGAGGCAGACCGATGACCGATCAGGACCTCACCGCCTACCCCCTCCCGCTCTCCTCCTACGGCGAGCCGCCCGCCGAGTTCGCCGAGCTGCGCGCCAAGTGCCCGGTCAGCCGGGTCCGGCTGCCCAGCGGCGACCAGGCCTGGCTGGTCACCGGCTACGACGAGGTCGTCTCCGCGCTCTCCGACCAGCGGCTGTCCCGAGCCGCCCTGCGCGAACCGGGCGCCGTGCGCACCGTCTCCGGCGAGGACTTCTCCGACAACCCGTACAACCTGCTCAACCAGGAGGGCCCCGACCACGCCCGGCTGCGCCGGCTGATCGCCCCCGCCTTCACCCCGCGCAAGGCCGAGCGCTGGCGCTCCCGGGTGGCCGAGATCGCCGACGAGCTGATCGACCGCCTGGTCGAAGGTCCCCGTCCGGCCGACCTGCACCACGACTTCGCGGCCGTGCTGCCGGTCTGGGTGATCTGCGAGATGGTCGGCGCCCCGGTCGAGGACCGCCCGCTGCTCCAGCAGTGGACCGACCGGCTGGTCTCCATCACCGCCCACACCCCCGAGGAGCGGCTCGCCGCCCGCCAGGAGTCCGCCGCGTACGTCGCCGGGCTGGTCGCCGAACGCCGCGCGAACCCCGGCGAGGACCTGCTCTCCACCCTCATCGCGGCCCGCGACGACCAGGACCGCCTCGACGAGCGCGAGCTGGTCTGGCTCGGCATCAACCTGCTGGTGGCCGGTCACGACACCACCGTCAGCGCCGTCTCCCGGGCGCTCTACCAGCTGCTGCGCCACCCCGACCAGTGGCGGCTGCTCACCGAGCGCCCCGACCTGCTGGAGAACGCGACCGAGGAACTGCTGCGCTACGCCCCGCCGTCCGAGATCGGCTTCATGCGGATCGCCACCGAGGACCTGGAGCTGGCCGGCACCCCGGTCGCCAGGGGCGAGGGCGTCATCCCGGTGATGCACGCGGCCGGCCGCGACATCCGCCGGGTGGACGACCCGGAGCGGCTCGACCTCACCCGCACCGACCCCAGGCACGTCGCCTTCGGCCACGGCGCCCACTACTGCCCCGGCGCAGGCGTCGCCCGGATGGAGCTCCAGGTCGCCTTCGGCACCCTGGCCCGCCGGCTGCCCTCGCTGCGGCTCGCGGTGCCCGCCGAGCAGGTCGAGTGGCTCGGCGGCCTGCTGACGCTGCGCCCGAAGGCGCTGCCCGTCGAGTGGTGACGGCCCCCGGCCCGACACCATGCCCCGGCGACCCGGTCCGACGGCCCGTCCGTTGGGCCGGGTCCCCGCCCGCCGCCCGGCCGTTGGGACGGGATCCGGTCCGTACCGACGCCCGAAGACGGAACGCCCGTCCGATCCCGAGACTTGGGGCCAGCCGGTACACCGTCCCACACCGACCGGACCACCCGCTCCGCCCAGGAACGAGGACCCATGCCCACCACGCCCCCGTCGGCCCTGACCGGCCACGACCTGACCCTCACCGACATCGTCTCCGTCGCCCGCGCCCGCCCCGGCGCCGCCAGACCGGTCCTCGCCCCCGCCGCCGCCGAGAAGATGGCCGCCTCCGTCGCCCTCAAGGAGGACTGGCTGGCCCGCGGCATCCCGCTGTACGGCATCACCACCGGCTTCGGCGACTCCGTCGCGCACCAGATCTCCGCCGACCGGGCCGCCGCGCTCCAGCGGAACCTGGTCACCTACCACCTCAACGGCACCGGCCCGATCGCCGCGCCCGAGGTCGCCCGCGCCGTCCAGCTGATCCGCGCCAACTGCCTGGGCCGCGGCCCCTCCGCGATCCGCCCCGCCGTGGTCGACACCCTGCTGCGCCACCTGGCCGCCGACATCCTGCCGCTCATCCCCGAACGGGGCTCGCTCGGCGCCAGCGGCGACCTCGTCCCGCTCTGCTACCTGGCGCACGCCCTGCTCGGCGAGGGCGAGGTGCTGCACCGCGGCCGGGTCCGCCCGGCCGCCGAGGCACTCGCCGAGGAGGGCATCGAGCCGGTCGTGCTCTGCGCCAAGGAGGGCCTGGCACTGATCAACGGCACCGCCTTCACGTCCGCCTTCGCCGTCCTCGCCGCCCACGACGCGGCCGAACTCGCCGCCGCCGCCGACATCGCCACCGCCCTCGCCGTGGAGGCGCTGCACGGCAACGCCTCGCACTTCCACCCGTTCCTGCACCGCCAGAAGCCGCACGGCGGCCAGCTCACCTCCGCCGCCGCGATCCGGGCCCTGCTCGACGGCTCCGAACTCGCCACCGACTACCGGGGCATCCTCGACCGCCAGGAGCGCCTGGGCGAGCGCGGCTTCCTCACCCACGAACACCGCATCCAGGACCCCTACTCGCTGCGCTGCGCCCCGCACGTCACCGGCGTGCTGCGGGACACCCTGGACTGGGTACGGCCCTGGCTGGAGACCGAGGTCAACTCCTCCACCGACAATCCGCTGTTCGACACCGAGGAGGGAGTGCTCCATCACGGCGGCAACTTCTACGCCGGCCACGTCGGTCAGGCCATGGACAGCCTCAAGACCGCCGTCGCCAACACCGCCGACCTGCTCGACCGCCAGCTCGCCCTGGTGGTCGACCCCAGGTACAGCCGCGGCCTGCCGCCCAACCTGATCGCCCCCGCCGCCGACACCGACGCCCACGCCGGACTGCACCACGGCTTCAAGGGCATGCAGATCGCCGCCTCCGCGCTCACCGCCGAGGCGCTCAAGACCGCCGCGCCCGCCTCGCTCTTCTCCCGGTCCACCGAGGCGCACAACCAGGACAAGGTGAGCATGGGCACGATCGCCGCCCGCGACGCCCGTACGGTCGTCGAGCTCGCCCGCGACGTCACCGCGATCCACCTGCTCGCCGTCGCCCAGGCAGTCGAGCTGCGCGGCCTGCGCAAGGCCTCGCCCACCCTCCAGAAGGTGCACGGCCTGATCCGCGAGCACGCCCCGTTCACCGACCGCGACCGGCGGATGGACGGCGACATCGCCGCCGTGGCCGGCCTGGTCCGGGACGGTTCGCTGCGCCGCGCCGCCGGGCTCCCGGAGCCCTTCGCCGCGCGCTGACCCCGCGCACCGCCCGTCCGTCCCCTGCTCCACCGATGCCCGTGTGCCGGTCCCGTCCACCGGCCCGCCCGCGGCCCCCGCCGCTCCCCCGCACCGGCACGTCCCGACCGTGACTCCCCCAGCCCGAGGAGCAATCAGAGATGCTGCTACTGCGCGACCCCGCCCGACGACAGGACGCCGCCGAGCGCCTGGACTCCCACACCGCCCTGATCCACCGCACCTGGCAGGGCCAGGACCCGGCCGACCACTACGGCGCCAAGCTCGCCACCACACTGGCCGCCGCCGTGCGCTCCCCGATGTACGCCGCCACCCTCACCGGCGAACTCGCCGAACGGCTGCGCTCGGACACCCCGCTGCCCGCCGCCGAGGCCCTGGACGCCTTCGCCGCGCTGCCGTTCCTCGGCAAGAAGGAGCTCGGCGGCCACGGCGCCGGCGCGTTCACCCGCCCGCTGTCGGAGTTCCTGCACTACTACGAGTCCTCCGGCACCACCGGCGACCCGGCCCCCGCCCCCAAGGCGGTGGACGACCTGCTGATCAACACGCTCAACATCGGTGAGACGTGGGGCCGGCTGCTGCAGCCCGCCGACGTGGCCCTCATCCTCATCAACGCCCCCTTCGCGCCCGCCGCCTACCAGTTCGAGAAGGTGCTGGAGTACCTCGGGGTGATGTCCTTCCGCCCCTGGGTGGACAACATCACCGGCGACTACACCCGGGTGCTGCGGCTGATCTCCGAACTGAACGCCAACGTCTACGTCGGACCGCCCTCCCGACTGCTGGAGCTGGCCCAGTTCTCCCGGCTGGCCGGCCTGCCGCTGCCCCGCTTCGACCGGCTGCTGCTGATGGCCGAGCAGACCGGCCCCAGTTTCCTGCGCCACCTCGAACGCCTCACCGGCGCCACCGCCTACGTCGGCTCGTACGGTTCCTCGGAGACCGGCACCCTCGCCGTCACCTGCGAACACCGCCGGCTGCACCTCCAGTTGCAGAGCTACCTGCTGGAGATCGACGACGGCGAACGCACCACCGTGCTCGGCCCGGACGGCGAGCCGGTGCAGGGCGAACTGATCGTCACCACCCTGGACATCCCCTCCCGCCCGCTGCTGCGCTACCGCACCGGCGACCTGGTCCGGATCGAGACCGACCCGTGCGACTGCGGCATCCGGCTGCCCGTCCTGCGCACCCTCGGCCGGGCCCAGGACGTCCTGCTGCTCGCCGAGAACAACATCCGCCAGGACGACCTGGAGGAGGCGCTGTGGGCCGAGGCCCTGCCCGGCGCCTCGGTGTTCAACTACATGCTGGTGCTGCGCGGCAAGACCATCGTCTGCCTGGTCACCACCGACGGCACCCCGGACGGCTCGTGGTCCGGGGTGCTGGAACAGCGCCTCGCCCCGCTGTTCGAGGAGTACACGGTGACGGTCCACCCGGTGGAGAAGCTGCCCCCGCTGGCCTCGCTCGGCCAGTACCTGGGCTGGAAGCTCTCCCGGGTCCTGGATCTCAACGAGGAGGCCAACTGGGGCCGGCTGCCCACGCCGCTCACCTCGCTGGTGCGCGAGTCGCTGGCGCAGGTCGCCCAGGCCACGGGGGTTGAGGCATGAGCGAGCGCAGGGAGCTCATCATCGAGAGGTGCGCGTTGCGCGAAGCGCTCGCCGAGCGCAGCGAGGTGGGCGCATGAGCGGAATCGCCGGGCTGGTGTCGCGCACCGGGGATGTGCGCGAACAGGCCGAACTCGTACGGGAGTTCACCGACACCCTGACCCACCGCGGCCCGCGCCGCGGCGGCACCTGGCTGGCCCGGCACGCCGGTCTCGGCCACCGGCAGTTCCACACCGGGCCCCGCAACGACGTGCCGCAGCCCTGGTTCCCGCCCGAACTGGACCCGGCGCCGGCCGTCATCGCCTTCTCCGGCGAACTGCTCGGCCCCGGCCCGCTGCACACCGCACTGACCGCCCGCGGCCAGCGCATCCGCAACGGCTCGGACGCCGAACTCGTCCTGCGCGCCTACCTGGAATGGGGCACCGCCGCCGCCGAGCGGCTGGTCGGCGGCTACGCGGCGGCGATCTGGGACACCCGCACCGAGGAGCTGGTACTGATTCGCGACCGGCTCGGCGTCGAGCCGCTCTACTGGGCCGAACTCCCGGACGGCTCGCTCGCGTTCGGCTCCGAACCGAAGGCCCTGCTGGCCGCCGGACTGCCCGCCGAGGTGGACGCGAACGGCCTGGTGGACGTCCTCACCGTCGCGCTCAAGCGCCCCGGCGACGCCGTCTACCGCGGCCTGCACGAGGTCCGCCCCGGCTGGCTGCTGGTGGCCGGCCCGAACGGCGTGCGCCACCGCCGGTACTGGGCGCCGGAGGCCGCCGAGCACACCGACGACGAGCGGACCACCGTCCGGCGGGTGCGCGCCCTGCTCGCCGACACCGTGCGCCGGCAGTCCGCCGACACCGGCGTCAAGCCCGGCGCCCTGCTCTCCGGCGGCCTGGACTCCAGCGCCATCGTCGGCCTGGCCGCGGCCGGCGGCGACAAGGTCTCCACCTACTCGGTCGACTTCGCCGGCAGCGAGACCGACTTCAAGGCCGACGCCCTGCACGTCAGCCGGGACGCCCCGTACGTGCGGGCCGTGGTCGACCACGTGGGCACCCGGCACACCGAGATCCTGCTGGACGCCCCCTCGCTGCTCGACCACCTGGGCGCCACCCTGCGCGCCCGCGACCTGCCCGGCGTCGGCGACCTCGACGTCTCGCTGCACCTGCTCTTCCGCGAGGTGCGCGCCCACGCCGAGGTGGTGCTCTCCGGCGAGGGCGCGGACGACGTCTTCGGCGGCTTCCCCTGGTTCGCCGCCGAGGCCGAACGCCCGACCGCCAACTTCCCGTGGTCGGCCGGGATCACCGACCGCAGCGGGATGCTCTCCGCCGAGCTGCGCCGCCACCTGGACGTGGACGCCGAGGTGGCCGCCCGCTACGGCGAGGCGCTCGCCGAGGTCCCGCGGCCGGCGGGCGAGTCGGGCACGGACCGCCGGCTGCGCGAGGCCTTCCACCTCCAGCTCACCCGCTTCCTGCCGTTCCTGCTGGACCGCAAGGACCGGATGAGCTTCGCGGCCGGCCTGCTGGTCCGGCTGCCGTTCACCGACCACCGGCTGGTCGAGTACGTGTGGAACGCCCCGTGGGCGCTCAAGCGGGCCGGCGGCCAGGAGAAGGGTCTGCTGCGCGAGGCGGTCGCCGACCTGCTGCCCACCGAGGTGGTGCGGCGGCAGAAGAGCGGCTTCCCGTTCGGGCAGAGCCCGGAGTACCTGGAGGCGGTCCGCGAGGCCGTCCGCGCCCTGCTGGCCGATCGGGACTCGCCCGCCCTGCCGCTGCTGAACGCCGAGGCGCTGCGCGCCCAGGTGGACGGCGGCGACTGGCACACCGGCACCTTCACCCCGCCGCCCTGGCTGCCGCGCGCCCTGCTGCTGGACGCCTGGCTGCGGACGTACGGCGTCCGCGTGGTGCTCTGACCCTCCGACCGCACCCCACCGCGCCGCCCGTGCCCCTGCTCCACCGGGGTACGGGCGGTGCGGCGTGTCCCGCCGGACGACGCCCGGGTCTCCCGGGGAACGCCGGCGGGCCGGCCGCCCCCGCAGGGGTGACCGGCCCGCCGGCGGCCGCGGGTGCGTCAGGCCCGCTTCCCCCAGGCGGTGAAGACCGCGAGGGAGAGGTCGCGGAACTCCGGGTCGGCGAGCTCCCGGTAGGCGGCCTCGAAGTCCTCGTCGGTGGCGAGCCCGGCGGCCACCACGGCCGGCCGGGTCTGCTCCAGGGTGAGCCGCCACCACTCGGCCTCGTCGTCCCCGCCGGCGATCAGCTGGAAGCGCGCGTCGTGGCCGAGGCCGCTGAGCCCCTTGCCCTCCAGCGGCACCGGCAGGCTGCGCGCCCACTCGGTGTCGGTGCCCACCGCGGTCTCCAGGTGGCGGCGGAAGGCCCGCAGCGCGGTCCGGTAGCCGGGGTGCGGCGAGTCCTTGATCGGGAAGAAGGCCGGCTCCTCCAGCACCAGCGTCCCGCCCGGGGCCAGCCACTGGACCAGCCGCTCCACCGCCTTCTCCGGGTCGGGCAGGTGGATCACCACGTACCGGGCGTGGATGAAGTCGAAGGAGGCGGGCGGGAAGTCGTCGGTGTAGACGTCGTGGCGCAGCACGCGCACGCCGTCGGCGGCGAGTTCGTCCAGGAAGGTGGTGTCGAGGTCGGTCACGGTGACCTCGGCGCCCTGTCCGGCCAGCCAGCGGGCGACCGAGCCGCCGCCCCCGCCGACCTCCAGGACCCGGTGACCGGCCTGCAGGCCGAGCGCCCGGAAGCGGTTGCGGGTGTGCTCGTCCAGGACGGACTCCAGCAGCCGCAGCCGGTGCAGTTCGGTGCCCACGGCGTGGCTGAACACCCCGTCGCGGTAGCGCTCCTCCTTCCATTCCCAGCGTTCGCCGGTGGCTCCGGCGAAGACGGACTCCGAGCCGGTCTGTACGGTCATGGGCTTCTCCTGTGCTCGCGGTTCGGGCGTACGGACGGGACGTGCGGACGGACGTGCGGGCCCGGCGTCCGACGGGGACGCCGGGCGGGGACTTCGGGCGGGCCGGGGCGGTCAGACGAAGGCGAGGACGCGGACCGGGCCGCCGGTCCCGCCGCGGTGCTTGGGCGCGCCGACCACGGCGACGGCGCCGAGGTCGGGCACGGTGTCGAGCCCGGCGAGGCACTCGATGGCGTACTTGCCGGCCGGCAGCAGCACCCGGTGGGTGTCCGGGTCGGCCGGGCGGGTACCGGGGTCGAGGCTGATCGAGTCGGTGCCGACGCCGACCACCGAGCGCTCGGTGACCAGGAAGTGCGCGGCCTCCACCGAGATCCCGGGGAAGCGGTAGAGCCCTTCCGCGGGGTCGAGGTTGAGGAAGGCGCCGGGGGTGTCGATCCGGTGCGCCCAGTCGTTGTCGACGGCGAGCAGCGCGCCGTCGGGGATGCGGCCGTGCCGGCTCTCCCACGTCAGCAGGTCGTCGACGGTCAGTTCGGTGACGTGGTCACGGGCGGCGCGCTCGCCGATCCGGACCACGGCCAGCGGCGCGACCAGGGTGTCGGCCGGGATCTGGTGGGTGGCCAGGCCGTCGTCGTCGAAGTGCGAGGGCGCGTCGAGGTGGGTGCCGATGTGCTCGTTGTAGGTGAGCTCGAAGGCGTTGTACTCGTGCTCGGCGAGGTTGGCGAGCCGCTTGATCTCCATCGGCTTGACGTACAGCTCGAACACCGGCCAGTCCGGGCCGACCACGTGGGTGAGGTCCCGGACGGCCCCGCGCGGCAGGCTGATCGGGGCCCTGTCCCGCAGCGGCGCCGAGACTTCGGCGGGACCGCCGGCGACGGGACCGGTGGCGGTGTGGCCGGTGGCACCGGCCACCGTCTCCGGTGAGCACATGGGATTCCCCTTCCTGGAGAACATCTATGGAAAAACAATCTCCTGAACGCGTTATGCTGGTGGCCCCGCCCGCAGAAGGAGTTCCGATGGCCACCGCCCCGCGGACGCCCCGCCTCGCCTCGCCCAGCCGGACGGACGACGGGGGCGAGCGCCGGCAGTACTTCGCGACGCTCACCCGGGAGCGCCCCGACATCGCGCTCTGCCGGGCCACCACGGTGGTCGCCCGGGCGATCGACGAGGAGCTGACCGGCGCCCGGCTGACGGTGGCCCAGCACCTGGTGCTGAAGATGCTGGACGCGGTCGGGGCCTGCTCCCAGCAGGAGTTGAGCGAGCAGCTGCGGATCGACCGCAGCGTCATGGTCGGCTGCATCGACGCCCTGGAGAGCTCCGGGCTGGTGGTCCGCGAACGCCACCCGCGCGACCGCCGCGCCTATGCCGTCACCATGACCGAGGCCGGTTCGCGGGCCCTGGCCGATGCGGAGGCGGACATCGCCCCGATGATGGACCGGGTGTTCGCCGCACTCACCGCGGAGGAGCGGGACACGCTGATCCGGCTGACCCGCAAGCTCCTCGCCGTTCAGCCGGGCGAGTGAAGCCGTGGGCGTGCCCTGCGGGTCTCCGCCGGGTCCGCCAGGACCCGCGGGACACGCCTCAGTCGACCAGCGCCTGGTTGACCAGCTGCCGCAGACGCCCGTGCAGCCGGTGCGCACTGGAGGGCATCAGCTGAGTCAGGAACAGCACCGTCAGCCGCTCCACCGGGTCCACCCAGAAGATGGTGGACGCGGCGCTGTGCCAGCCGTACTCCCCCGCGCTGGCCGGCACCCCGGCAGCCGCCGGGTCCAGCACCACCGCGAAGCCGAGCCCGAAGCCGACCCCGGCGGTGGGCATCTCGGAGAACACCGGCCGTCCGACGCTCTTCAGGTCCCCGCCGCCGGGCAGGTGGTTGCGCAGCGCGTGCCGCAGCGTGTGGCGGCCGAGCACCCGCACGCCCTGGTACTCGCCCTCGCCGAGCAGCATCTGGCTGAACCGGTGGTAGTCGGCGAGCGTGGTGACCAGTCCGGAGCTGCCGGAGAGGCAGTCCGGCTCGCGCAGCACGTCACCGCCGAAGGCGTCGTTGCGAACGGCCTTCCCGTCGGCCGGGTTGACGACGTAGAAGGCGGCCAGCCGGTCGGCCTTGTCGGCCGGGACGTGGAAGCCGGTGTCCGCCATGCCGAGCGGCCCGAGCACCCTCTCGGCCAGGAACTCGTCCAGCCGCTTGCCCGACGCGACCTCGATCACCCGCCCGAGCACGTCGCTGGAGGCGCCGTAGTTCCAGGCGGTGCCGGGCTCGAAGAGCAGCGGGAAGGAGGCCCACTTCGCCACGCACCGGGCGAGGTCGAGGCCGGGCGCGGTGGTCCACTCGAAGCCGTTGGCGGTGTAGATCTCGTCCACCGGGTGCGCCCGGTGGAAGCCGTAGGTCAGGCCGGAGGTGTGGGTGAGCAGGTGCACGATCCGGATCGGCTCGGCGGCGGGGACGGTGACCGGCCGGGAGGCCGGACCGCGCTGGTAGACCCGGACGTCGGCGAACTCCGGCAGGTAGCGGGAGACCGGGTCCTGGAGGCCGATCGCGCCCTCCTCCAGGAGCACCAGCGCGGCCACCGAGGTGACCGGCTTGGTCATCGACCAGGACCGGTAGATGGCGTCCGGGGTCTGCGGCAGGCCGTTCTCGACGTCGCGGTGCCCGTACCCGGCGAGGTGGGCGACCTTCCCGCCGCGGGTCACGGCGAGCTGCCAGCCGGGCAGCCGGCCGTCGTCCACGTAGGTCCGGAGGTACTCGTCGATCCGGCGCAGCCGCTCGGGATCCAGCCCCACCTCGGCCGGTTCGACTTCGACTTTGATCTGCGACATGGCGTCCTCTCGCGGTCGAGCGCTCTCGTCATGTTTCGAATGTTCGAAGATAGTGGAAGCATAGGAAGAATCAACTCCGCACACAAGGGCGGAACTTGAGATCCCGCGAGTTCCACCTGCCGGACTTCGAATGTTGCGCAAATTTCGAACCATTCATAGGATCCGGAAGGATTCGCACCCCCTTCCGACCCGACCGGAGCTGGAGCCTGCCCATGCCGCCCCTCGCGCTTTCCATCGACGAACTCCTCACCACCACCCGGGCGGTGCGCAAGCGACTGGACCTCACCCGCCCGGTGGAGCGCGAGCTGATCGAGGAGTGCCTGGCCCTGGCCACCCAGGCCCCCACCGGGCGCAACCGCCAGCGCTGGGACTTCATGATCGTCACCGACCCGGCCAAGCGATCCGCCATCGCCGACCTCTACCGACTCGGCCTGGTCCGCCCCCGCCAGCAGGTGGTCGGCACCGGCGTCGACCGCACCGTCGGCGACCAGCTGCGCCGGCTCCGCCTGGCCGAGAGCGCCCAGCACCTCTTCGACCACCTGCACGAGGTCCCGGTCCTGGTGATCCCCTGCGTCCGGATCGAGGGCCGGCACGAGGTCGACTCCTTCGTCGGCCAGGCCAACACCTGGGGGTCGATCATCCCGGCCACCTGGCAGTTCATGCTCGCCGCCCGCT
The DNA here is from genome assembly GCF_020103755.1 of Streptomyces sp. LS1784. Classification (GTDB taxonomy): domain Bacteria; phylum Actinomycetota; class Actinomycetes; order Streptomycetales; family Streptomycetaceae; genus Kitasatospora. The sequence goes on along the minus strand of NZ_JAHSQD010000093.1, from coordinate 4,644 downwards.
CCCGCGGCCTCGGCACCGCCTGGACCACCCCGCACCTGCACTACGAGCGCGAGGCCGCCCAGATCCTCGGCATCCCCTACGAGACCGTCCTCCAGGCCGCGCTGATCCCGCTGGCGCACACCATCGGCACCGACTTCCGCCCCGGCCCCCGGGTCGGCACCGAGCAGATCGCCCACTGGGACGCCTGGTAGCCCCCGGCCGGGATGCCGGGCCCACCGGAGCGTTCTTGACCACCGATCAGGCCGATCTTTAGGATGACTGCCATGTTCCGGGAATGTCGAGTCAACGGCCTTACTGCCGAGGCGACTTCCGACTGCGCGACGCACCGCTGCCGCTGTCGCCCCTGAACCCTCCTCCCGCGTCCGCGCACCGACCTGACGCCGGAAGAGGATCTCCTCTCATCATCACGGTTCCGCCCCGCGGTGGTGCCCCCACGCACCCCGCCGGTTCCGGCTGCCCGGAGTTCCGGAATCTCGACGGCAAGGAGAACGAACATGAGCCTGTCCCTCTACCGCTCCGCAGATCCGTCCGATCCCGCCGGCCCCACCGTCCGGGTGCTCATCTGCGCCGCCTCACCACTGCTGCGCACCGGGCTGCGCACCATCCTGCAACGCTCACCCGGACTGCAACCCCTGACCGAACTCTCCACCACCGCCAGAATCGCCCAGGCCTGCGCCGCCAAGCGCCCGGACGTGGTGGTCATCGACGCCGACATGCCCGGGATGGAGGCCTGCGAGGTCAAGAAGCTCACCACCGCCCGGGAAGCCGGGCAGCCCGGCGTCATCCTGCTCGTCCGCCCCGGCGACCCGGACCGGATGCTCGACTACCTCAGGGCGGGCGCCCGCGGCCTGGTCCTGCGCGACGGACCGGAGTCCGACATGGTGCACGCGGTCCGGGCGGTCGCCGCCGGGAACGCGCTGATCTCCCCGCCGATCACCGCCGAGGTGGTCACCGAGATGGCCCGCCGGCTGCCCGGACCACCACTGCACACCCCGCCGCTGCTCCATCTGCTCACCCCCCGCGAGCAGGAGGTGCTCACACTGATCGCGGGCGGGCTGTCCAACGCCGAGATGGCCGCCGAGCTCCACCTCAGCGAGAAGACCGTCAAGTTCCACGTCTCCAACGTGCTCGGCAAGCTGCGCGTGCGCAGCCGGGCCCAGGCGATGGTCTATGCCCGGTCGGGGCACCGGGCGGCCGTCTGAACCACCGGCCGCCCGGCGCGGCGTCACGTCTGCGGGGCCAGGGCCCGCAGCGTGTCGCGCATCCCCTCCGGTCCGGCGCCGAACTCCGGTACCGGCAGCACCGCCAGCAGCGGCGTGTCCACCCCCGCCGCCACGAACTGCGCCACCCGCTCCCGGCACTCCCCCGGGGACCCGTGGATCAGCAGGTCGTCGACCAGGCGCTCGGGCACCGCCGCGCACGCGCCGTGGAAGTCTCCCGCCGCCCACGCGGCGTGCGAGGCCGCCAGCTCCCCGCCGCGCCCCAGCCAGTCGTGGAAGCCGCCGTACGTCCGGGCGTTGAGGATCGGCCCGAGCAACTGCCGCCCCTGCCACAGGGCGTGGTCGCGGTCCTTGGTCGGGCAGACGAACAGCCGGGCCACCACCTCCTTGGTGCGGCCCGCTTCCCCCATCGCGGCCCGCACCCGCGGCACGTCCGCGGCCGCCAGGAAATTGGTCACCAGCCCGTCCGCCTCCCGTCCGGCCAGCCGCAGCATCTGCGGGCCGAGCGCGCCCATCATCACCGGCGGCACCGGGTCGGGCCGCAGCGCCGGGGTGTACCGCTCGATGGTGAAGGAGTCGAACGCGCCCTGCACCGTCCGTCCGGCCAGCGCCTGCTTCAGGAACCGCACGGTGTCGCGGACCTGGCGGTACGGGTGCTCGAACGGGATGCCGTTGATCCGGGTGACGAACGGCGGGCCGGAGGAGCCGACGCCCACCACCACCCGGCCGGGCGCGGCCTCGGCCAGCGAGGCGACCGTCATGGCGAGCAGCGCCGGCCCGCGGGTCTGCACCGGCACCACGCCGGTGCCCAGCCGCAGCGCCGGCGCCCAGGCCGCCGCGAGTGCCAGCGGGGTGAAGCCGTCGTAGCCCGCCGCCTCGCCGGTCCACACGTCGGTGTAGCCCAGGTCGGGCAGTTCCTCGACCAGTGCGCGGTGCCGGTGCAGCGGGACGCCGCGCAGGGGGAGCGTCAGACCGTAGCGGCCCACGGGCACCTCCCGGCGGTTCGCTCGCGGCGCTCACTCATCGGGTGTCCTTCCGCGGGAACGGCGGTGCGGGCCGGCCCCATTGCCTAAGATTGGATAGTACGCCAAAGTTCGAACAATCCATCACGCGACCAGGACGCCCAAGGAGCCACCATGCGCACCCCGAGCCACCCGGCCACCGACTCCATCGAGCTCGCCGGAATCTTCCACGCCCTCAGCGACCCGGCCCGTCTCTCCATCGTGACCGGCCTGGCCGAGGTCGACGAGCGGTGTTGCAGCGATCTGGACGTCCCCCTGTCCAAGTCGACCCTCTCGCACCACCTCAAGGTGCTGCGCGAGGCCGGCGTCACCACCACCCGGGTCGAGGGCACCCGCCGGCTGATGTCGCTGCGCCGGGACGACCTCGACCTGCGCTTCCCCGGTCTGCTGGACGCCGTGCTGAACGCCGCGACCCGTGAGCCCGCCGACGCCCACTGATTCTCCCCGACACTCCCGGGGCCGCTCTTCGGCCGTACGACCGGTCTGCGCCCCGGCCTTTGGACCTGAATCGGCCCCGCGCGGCCCCACCGGGCGCGCCGATGGCCCAGGCTGGCCGCGTTCCCCTGTCCGCAGCCCGTACTGGAGTCCGCCGTGCCCGTCGACACCCGCGCCCACGAGACCGCCGCCCGCGCCGCCCTCGACGCCTTCCTCGACGCCCTCAACAGCCGCGATCCGGCGGCCTGGGCGGAGACCCTGCACTACCCGCACGTCCGGGTGCACGAGGGCGAGGTGACGGTCTGGGAGGACCGGGCCGGCTACGTCGAGCGCTCCGCCCCCGAGCTGGCCCGGCTGGTCGGCTCCGGCTGGGCCCGCAGCGGCTGGGAGAGCGTCGAGCTGAGCCAGTCCTCCCCCGACCAGGTGCACGCCCTGGTCCGCTTCGCCCGCTACGACGCGGCCGGGGAGCGCACCGGTGCCTTCGACTCGGTCTACGTGCTCACCCGGCGCTCCGACCGCTGGGGCGTGCTCGCCCGGATCGGCTTCCAGACCGTCTGACCCCGCCCCCGGCCCTGGAACGCCCCGGACACGACGGCGGGGCCGGCCGGGAAGTCCCGGACCGGCCCCGCCGCGGCGCCCGCTCAGGCCCCTACCGGCCGCTGGCTCCGCACCGCCTGGAGCAGCCCGATGGCCATCCAGTTCGCGAACATCGACGAGCCGCCGTACGAGACGAACGGCAGCGGGATGCCCGCGACCGGCATGATGCCCAGGCACATCCCTATGTTCTCGAAGGCCTGGAAGGACAGCCAGGCGATGATCCCGGCCGCCACGATCGTCCCGTACAGGTCGGTCGCCTGCCGGGCGATCCGGCAGGCCCGCCAGAGGATCACGCCGACCAGCGCGATGATCGCCAGCGCCCCGACGAAGCCGAGCTCCTCGCCGGCCACGGTGAACACGAAGTCGGTCTGCTGCTCCGGCACGAACTGCCCGACGGTCTGGGTGCCGTGGAACAGCCCCTTGCCGGTCAGTCCGCCCGAGCCGATCGCGATCCGGGCCTGCGCGGTGTTGTAGCCGACGCCGTTCGGGTCCAGCTGCGGATTGGCGAAGGCGGCGAAGCGGTCGATCTGGTACTGGCTCAGCAACCCGAACTTCCAGATCGCCACGCACCCGGCGGTGCCCGCCACCAGCAGGCCGAGCACCCAGCGGTTCGCCGCGCCGGAGCCGAGCAGGATGCCCAGCACGATCGCAGCCATCACCATCACCGAGCCGGCGTCCGGCATCAGCAGCACGATGCACATCGGCAGCCCGGCCCAGAGCAGCCCCCGGAACACCGCCCGGTGCGAGGGGAACTCCCGCTCCCCGGCGTCCACCTGGTCCGACAGCACGACCGCCATCGCCAGCACGATCGCGAGTTTCGCGAACTCGGCCGGCTGGACCGAGAAGCCGCCGCCGAGCTGGATCCACGAGTGCGCGCCGTTGATGGTCGAGCCCAGCGGGCTGAGCGTCGCCAGCAGCAGCAGGATCACGCCGACGTACAGGAACGGCACGATCGTGCGGAAGCGCCTGCTCCCTATCGCTATCACCACGGCGCACAGCACCAGCCCGACCACGAAGTTGGTCAGGTGCCGGTACAGGAAGTACTGCGGGTCCCCGTGGGTCAGCGAGTCGCGCCCGCGGGTGGCCGACCAGACCAGCAGCGCGCTGCCGCCCGAGAGGGCCAGCGCGGCGAGCAGCAGTATCCAGTCGAGCCGCCAGAGCGGGGAGTCCTTGGCCAGGGCCTTGGAGACCCCGCTGCGCTGCGGGGCCAGCCGCAGCTGCCGGTACGAGCCGTAGGAGGTCATGCCCGTCCCCTTCCCGGTCCGCGTGAGGGTTCGAGCGCGGCGTCGGCCGCCATGTGCGACGCCGGGCGGTCGGCCGGCGGCGCCTGGTCGAGGAAGGCCGGCGCGGGGGCCGCCTGCGCCGCGGCC
>NZ_JAHSQD010000929.1 GCF_020103755.1 Streptomyces sp. LS1784 | reverse complement strand
GTGGTCTTGCCGACACCGAAGCCGCCCGCGACGACGATCTTCGCGGAGGTGGTGGCGCGGGTGGGGGCGGCCGCGTTAGAGCTTGCGAAGTCCACTGAGGACCCTTTCGAGCAGCGTGACGTCGGGCGTTCCGCCCGACTCGCCCGCGGCGGCGGGCTGGTGGATGGCGACGAGGCCGGCCTCGGCAAGGTCGGCGACGAGGATGCGGGCGACACCGAGCGGCACGCCGGCCAGTGCGGAGATCTCCGCGATGGACTTGACCTCGCGGCAGAGGCTGACGATCCGGGCGTGCTCGGGCAGCAGCCCGCCGGTCCGGTCGGCCGAGCCGGTGGTGGAGATCAGGGCCTCGATGGCGAGCTGGTACCGGGGACGGGTCCGGCCGCCGGTCATTGCGTACGGGCGGACCAGCGGCTGCTGCTCGTAGCCGTCGGACTGCTGCCCGCCGTAGCCGCTGCCGTACCCGTTGCCGTACGGGCCGGCGGGTGTCGAGGGCGGGGTCATGGGTCCTCCTAGTGCTGCAGCCTTGAGCAGCCGGTTCCAGCTGGGACGGTGCCAGCTGAGGCGGGATCAGCTGCCCGAAGGCAGCTGAAGGGGTTGCACCGGGTCCGGTCGGGTCGGACCCGGCGAGGCAGGTGGGACGGGTGGGTGGATCCGCTCGGCGGCTCGGGTCAGTGCAGGAGACTGCCCTGGAGTTCCGCGCGGAGTGCGGGGGTGAGGACGGCGCCGGCGCGGTCGACGAGCAGGGCCATCTCGTAGCCGACCAGGCCGATGTCGGAGTCGGGGGCGGCCAGGACGGCGAGTGCGGAGCCGTCGCTGATGGCCATCAGGAACAGGAATCCCCGCTCCATCTCGACCACGGTCTGGTTGACCTCGCCGCCCTCGAAGATCCGGCTGGCGCCGGAGGTGAGGGAGGTGAGGCCGGAGGCGACGGCGGCGAGCTGGTCGGCACGGTCGCGCGGGAAGCCCTCGGACATGCACAGCAGGAGGCCGTCCGCGGAGACCACCACGGTGTGGGACACCCCGGGGGTGTTGTCCACGAAATTGGTGATCAGCCAGTTCAGGTTCTGTGCGGCCTGGCTCATCTGGTTCAACTCAACGCTCCTGGTGATCTGCGCCGTTGCCGTCGCTCCGGCCACCGAAACTATCGAATCCGGCCTGCTGGGCACCATGCTGGTAGCCCGTCTGACCGGCGGCCTGCTCGGCCCCGGCGCGGCGGCCCTGCTGGATGCCGCGGCGCAGGTTGGTCAGCCGGCCGCGGACCTCCTCGGGGGCCCGGGAGACCTGCGGACCGGTCAGCGGCGAGGCCTCGGCGGTGCCGGAGACCAGGTTGGCCTGCGGGGTCCGCCGGGGCAGGCCCGACATGGTGACGCCGCTGGTCGAGGGCTCGCGGATCTGCTCGGCGCGGCGCCAGCGCTCGTCGTTCGCGGACGGACGCCAGGGCGCGTCGTCGCTGCCCGGCTGCTGCTGGTTCTGCTGCGGCTGGCCCTGCGGCTGCTGCGGAGCCTGCGGGGAGGCCTGCTGCTGCGGTGCCTGCCGGGGGGCCTGCTGCTGCGGTGCCTGCTGGGGCTGCTGCTGCTCCTGGGCCTGCTGCTGGAACTCCGGCGCGGTGGTGCCGGGGCGGCGCGGCTGGTACGGCCGCGGCCGCGCCTGCTGCCCCTCGGCCTGCGGGTACCAGGGCTGCTCGCCGGCGCTCTGCTGACCGGTGGCCTCGGACGGGCCGGTCGGCAGCGCCATCGGCTCCTGGTACGGCAGCGGCTGCGGCTGCTGGTACGGCAGCGGCTGCGGCTGCTGGGGGGCCTGCTCCTGGCGCACCGGCTCCGGACGCGGCGGGTTCGGCACGTTCGGCAGCACCGGCTCGACCAGGCCGAGGCCCAGCGGGTCGCGCGGGTCGATCTGGCTGGCCTCGAAGCGCGGGCGGGCGAACTGCTGGGTGCTCTCCACCGGCGCCGGCTCGGCCGACGGCAGCGGCTGCTGCGGGGCCTGCGGCGGCAGCTGCGGCTGACGGTCGCGC
>NZ_JAHSQD010000928.1 GCF_020103755.1 Streptomyces sp. LS1784 | reverse complement strand
CGGGCCGCTGCCGCCGTACCGGGCGGCCGAGTTGGCGGCGGACCTGGCCGGCGCGCTGCGGGCGCTGCACGCGGCCGGGCTCATCCACGGCAACGTGACCGCGGAGTCGGTGCTGGTCTGCGAGGACGGCGCGGCGATGCTCGGCGGGCTGCTCGCCGGGGTGGCGGAGGAGGCGCTGGCCGAGGAGCTCGGTGGGCCGGGCGGTCGCCGCCGGTACGAGGTGCGGGCCACCCTGGTCGGCCCTGTGGCGGAGCGCTGGCCGCTGGACGGCGGTCCGGCGGGCGACTGCTGGGCGCTCGGGGTGCTGGTGCAGCGGCTGGTCACCGGCCGCGCGCCGTACCCGGAGCGGGGCGTGCCGGAGCTGGTGACGGCGGTACGGGACGGGCGGCGCGAGCCCGCGGTGGTGTGCGGGCCGCTCGCGCCGCTGGTGGAGCGGCTGTTGCAGCCTGATCCGGTGCTGCGGCCGACCGCGGAGGCGGTGCGCGGGGAGCTGGCGGAGCTGCTGGCGGGGGCACCGGAGCCGGTCGACGAGGACCGGGTGGCGCAGAGTTGGACCGGTGGCGGGCCGGGGCCGAAGCCGGAGGCGTCGCTGGTGCCGCGGCAGCCGCGCCTGCGCGGGGGGAAGGCCGGGGGTTCCAGGGCCGGGGGGAGTGCCCGAAAAGGCGGGAGCGGCGGGGACTTCGGGGCAGGAGACGGGGCGAAACCGCCCCGGATACCCCCCTCCCTGTTGGGCCCGCTGCTGGTGGGTGGAGTGTTTGCGCTGCTGGCGCTGGGAATTGTCGCGGTGGTGCTGTTCGCAGGCTGACCGCCCGCCCGGAATCCGGCCTTCCGGTCCAGGGAGCGGGCGTGATTACCCGGGGCGGCAAGGTGCGCCTAATGTGTGCGTGGGATTTGTTCGAACAGTGGTCTGCACCAGGCCCTCCGTCGCGGTGACGGCAGGCGGAATGTGTGGGGGAGCGGGCGCAGATGGGCGTGCAGGACCGGCCGGAGGCGGCCGAGGCGGAGCGGTTGCTGGCCGGGCGGTACGAACTCGGCGAGCGGCTCGGCCGGGGCGGCATGGGCACCGTCTGGCGGGCCTGGGACCGGATGCTCGACCGCGAGGTCGCGGTCAAGGAGCTGACCGTCAACCACCTGCCGGAGGAGGATCTCCAGATCCTGCACACCCGGATGAAGCGCGAGGCCAGCGCGGCCGCGCGGATCAAGCACCCCAATGTGATCACCGTTCACGACGTGCTGGAGCAGGACGGCCGGCCGTGGATCGTGATGGAGCTGGTCGACGGCCGCTCGCTGGCCGACGTGATCAGCCAGGACGGCACCCTGCAGCCGCGCGCCGTCGCCGAGGTCGGCAGCCAGGTGCTCGCCGCGCTGCACCGCGGCCACCAGCTGGGCGTGCTGCACCGGGACGTGAAGCCGGCCAACGTGCTGCTGGAGCGCGGCACCGGGCGGGTGGTGCTGATGGACTTCGGCATCGCGAAGTACGAGGGCTCGACGGAGCTGACCCGGCCGGGCGACCTGGTCGGCTCGCCGGACTACCTGGCGCCGGAGCGCGCCCAGGGCGAGCGGCCCGGGCCGGCCTCCGACCTGTGGGGCCTCGGGGCGACGCTGTACGCGGCGGTCGAGGGCCAGTCGCCGTTCCGACGGGACTCGCCGATCACCACGCTCGCCGCGGTGGTCGACGAGCCGCTGCCGGAGTCGCGGCGGGCCGGGCCGCTGGGGCCGGTGCTGGCCGCGCTGATGGCCAAGGACCCGGACGAGCGGCCGACCGCGGACGAGGCGGCCCGGATGCTGGCCGAGGTGCAGGCCGGGCACACGATGGGCCTGAAGTCGGTCGCGGCGGTGCGCATGCCCACCCAGTCGGTGCCGGTGGTGGACCGCAGCGAGGGCCGGGGGCTGGTGGCGGAGCCGGTCGAGGGCTCCGAGGAACCGACCGAGCCGAAGGCCTCCGCGTCCGCCGTCCCCGCCGCCCCCGCCGCCCCCGCCGGACCGGACACCGCCGGGGGCGAGCAGGCCGCCGCCCTGGCGCGCACCGGGC
>NZ_JAHSQD010000927.1 GCF_020103755.1 Streptomyces sp. LS1784 | reverse complement strand
GCAGCGCGGCGGCCTTGCGGCGCGCGTCGCGGACCGAGAGCGGCAGCGGCCGCCAGCCCGCGAGCCGGCCGAGGCCGACCACCGGCGGGTGCACCGGGGAGTGGGCCATCACCTCGGCGGGCTCGCCGAGGACGGGCGGGGCGTCGGGGGTGAGCAGCAGCACCTGGTCGGCGTACTGGACGACGCGCTCCAGCCGGTGCTCGGCCAGCAGCACGGTGGTGCCGAGGTCGTGCACCAGCCGCTGGAGGACGGCCAGCACCTCCTCGGCCGCGCCCGGGTCGAGCGCCGAGGTGGGCTCGTCCAGGACCAGCACGCGCGGGTGCACGGTGAGGACGGAGCCGATCGCGACGCGCTGCTGCTGGCCGCCGGAGAGGGAGGCCAACGAACGGTCGCGCAGGTCGGCGAGGCCGAGCAGGTCGAGGGTCTCCTCGACCCGGCGGCGCATCACGTCGCCCGGCAGGCCCAGGGACTCCATGCCGTAGGCGAGTTCGTCCTCGACCGTGTCGGTGACGAAGTGCGCCGGCGGGTCCTGCCCCACCGTGCCGACCAGGTCGGCGAGTTCGCGCGGCCGGTGCTCGCGGGTGTCCCGGCCGCCGACGGTGACCCGGCCGTGCAGCACCCCGCCGGTGAAGTGCGGCACCAGGCCGCTGACCGTCCCCAGCAGGGTGGACTTGCCGGAGCCGGACGGGCCCACCAGCAGGCAGAGTTCGCCCTCGGGGACGGTGAGGTCGACGCCGTTCAGGACGGGTGCGGCGGCGTCCGCGTACCGGACGGAGACCTGCTCGAAGGTGATCACGATGCCCTCCGGGGCGGGGTCGGGGCGGCGAACGCCGGTACCAGGCCGAGCAGGACGGTCAGCACGGCGGCCAGCGGCAGCGCGGGGACGGTCGGCGGGACGACGGTGGGGGCGAAGGCAGCCGGGTCCTGCGCGGCCAGGTAGGTGGTGAGGGCCGCCACGGCCGCCCCGGAACCGGCGGTCAGCCACTCGGGGAGCGCCCAGGGGTCGGGCCGGTAGCGGCTCCTGACGGACCGCCTGCTGCCGAGGAGCAGCCCGGCGGAGGCGGCGGCCAGGCCGAGCAGCAGGACGGGCAGCGCCCAGCCCGCGCCACCGGCCGTAAGCAGCCCGTACGCGGCCAGGCAGACTCCGAGCAGTCCGGCCAGGGTGAGCGCGGCCGTCGCCCGGGCGAGCCGGTGCGGGACGTCGGCGGTGCGGCCGAAGCCCCGGGTGTCCATCGCGGCGGCCAGCGCGATGGACCGCTCCAACGCGCCCTCCAGCACCGGGAGTCCGACGCTCAGCACGGCCGCGACGCCCTTGTCGGTGCGGCCGCGCAGGCGCCGTGCGGCGCGCAGCCGGCGGACGTCCGCGATCAGGTTCGGCGCGAAGGTCATCGCCACCACCACCGCCACGCCCGCCTCGTAGAGCGCGCCGGGCAGGGCGCGCAACAGGCGGGCCGGGCTGGCCAGGGAGTTGGCGGCGCCGACGCAGATCAGCAGGGTGGCCAGCCGCAGCCCGTCGTACAGCGCCGCGAGCAGCCCCTCGGCGGTGACCCGGCCGCCGATCCGCACGCCCTGCGCCCAGGCGGGCAGCGGGACTTCGGGCAGCGTGAACAGCACATGGGTGCCGGGGACGGGCGAGCCGAGGAACACCGCGAACACCAGTCGGATGCCGAGCACCAGCAGGCCCAGCCGCAGGAACGCCCCGTACGAGCGCGAGAAGGGCGCATCGCCGCGCCGGGCCGCGACCACGTACCCGGCGACGGCGACGAGCAGCAGCAGGATCGCCGGGTTGGTGGTGCGGGTGGCCGCCGCTCCGAGCCCGAGCGCCCACAACCACCAGGCCCCGGGATGCAGTTGACGGGGGCCGACGGGCGGCCGGGTGCTACGGGCGGTGCTGCTCACGGTTGGTCGTCCAGGGGTGGGGGATCAGGAGTGACGGCGGCGGCGGGCCTGCCAGACGGCGCCGCCGGCGAGGACGGCGACGAGCGCGCCACCGGCGATCAGCCCGACGTCCGGGCCGCTGCCGCGGTCGTCCGGCGTG
>NZ_JAHSQD010000926.1 GCF_020103755.1 Streptomyces sp. LS1784 | reverse complement strand
GGGCCCTGGAACGGCTCGGCACCGGCGCGGGCGGCGGGACCGGCCCCGTCCGGGCGCTCGCCGGGGACATCGACCGGGACGGCCTCGGCCTCTCCCCGGCCGGGCGGGAACTCGCCCGGGGCGCCCACCTGGTGGTGCACGCGGCGGCGGACGTCCGGCTGGTGGCCCCGCCCGACGAACTGGAGCGCACCAACCACACGGCGGTGTGCCGGCTGCTCGACTGGGTCGGGGAGCACGCCCCGGACGCACGGCTCCACCATGTCTCCACGCTCGCCGTCTCGGGCGGCGTCGACGGCCCGCCGCGCCGCTTCAGCGAGGCGGACCTGGAGATCGGCCAGCACTTCCGCACCCCGTACGAGCGGACCAAGTACCGGGCCGAGCAGGCCGTGCGGGCCTGGGCCGCCCGCGGACACGCCGCCTACCTGCACCGCAGCGGCCACATCGCGGCGCACAGCCGGACCGGCGCGTTCCAGGCCAACGCCGACGACAACCGGATCTACCAGCTGATCCGCGGCTACCTGCTCGCCGGCGCCGCGCCGAGCCGGCCGGACACCGCCTTCTCCTTCTCGTACGTGGACACGGTGGCCGCCGGGATCGCCGCGATCGCGCTCGACCCGTACGCGGCGCCCGGGGCGTACCACGTGGAGTCGCCGCACGCCGTCCCGCACGACGATCTGGTGCGGTGGCTGGCCGGGCACGGCCACCGTGTGCGGCTCACCGACGAAGAGACCTTCGCGGCCGCCCTCGCCCGGGCCGAGCGGCGCCACCCGACGGCCGTCCGGCTGGCCGCCGCCTGGGCGGCGCAGGAGGAGCGCCGCGTCCTGGTGGACAGCGCGTACACCACCGGGGTGCTCGACCGGCTGGGCGTGCGCTTCGCCGCCCCGACCCCGCGGTGGTGGTCGGCCGCGCTCACCTGGGCCGCCGAGGCCGGCTACCTGCCGCCCGTCGACCCGCCCCCACCCACCCGTGACGACATCCGTGCCGCCACCGGTGACGACATCCGTGAAGGCAGGACCAACCCGTGAAGGCAGGCCCCGTGTCCCAGCTGTCCCCGGTGCTCAAGCAGGCCACCCCGGTCGTCGCCGTACGCGGCGAAGGACTCCACCTCTACGGCGCCGACGGCCGCCGCCACCTCGACTTCACCTCCGGCGTGGGGGTGACCAGCACCGGCCACTGCCACCCGAGGGTGGTCGAGGCCGTCCGGGAACAGGCCGGCCGGCTGATCCACGGGCAGTACACCACCGTGCTGCACGACCAGCTCCTCACGCTCACCGAGCGGCTCGGCGAGGTGCTGCCGCCCGGCCTGGACTCGCTGTTCTACGCCACCGCCGGCACCGAGGCGGTGGAGGCCGCGCTGCGGCTCGCCCGGCACGCCACCGGGCGGCAGAACGTGATCGTGTTCGAGGGCTCCTTCCACGGCCGCACCATGGGCGCGGCCTCGCTCACCACCGCCGGCACCCGGTTCCGGGCCGGCATCGGCCCGCTGATGCCCGGGGTCGCGGTGGCGCCCTTCCCGGCCGCGTTCAGGCTCGGACTGTCCGGGGAGGAGGCGGTGGCGCACGCCCTGCGCGGCCTGGACGAGGTGCTCGCCACGGTCTGCGCGCCCGCCGAGACGGCGGCCGTGTTCGTCGAGCCGGTGCTCGGCGAGGGCGGCTACGTTCCGGCCCCGCCCGGCTTCCTGGCCGGGCTGCGCGAGCGGGCCGACCGGCACGGCATCCTGCTGGTGGTGGACGAGGTGCAGACCGGCTTCGGCCGCACCGGCCGGTTCTGGGCCCACCAGCACGAGGACGCCCACCCGCACGGGGACGGCTTCCGACCCGACGTCCTGATCACCGCGAAGGGCCTGGCCAGTGGCTTCCCGCTGTCCGCGATCGCCGCGCCCGCCGAGCTGATGGGGCGCGCCTGGCCCGGCTCGCAGGGCGGCACCTACGGCGGCAACCCGGTGGCCTGCGCCGCCGCCCTGGCGACCCTGGACGTGCTGCGCGAGGAGCGGCTGGTCGAGAACGCGGCCGAGCAGGGCGCCCGGCTGCTGGCCGGGCTGCG
>NZ_JAHSQD010000925.1 GCF_020103755.1 Streptomyces sp. LS1784 | reverse complement strand
TCGGCCCCTCGGCCCCCTCACCACGGCCGACGCCCCTGCCCGCCCCGCGCCGCACAGCGCGACGGCCCGGCTCCCCGCAGCGGGTGCGGGGAGCCGGGCCGGTTGCCGCTCTCAGGGTCTCGGGAGGTCAGTGCCTCCCGGCCCGCTCGGGCGGTTCAGTCGGTTCAGGCGGTGCTGCGACCGTGGCGGCCGCGACGGCGCAGGACGAAGACGGCGGCGCCACCGGCCACGACCAGGCCACCGGCGACGGCGGCGAGGATCGGGGTCGAGTCATTGGCACCGGTCTGGGCCAGGCCACCGGTGCCGGGGGCGGCGCTGGTGGTCGCCGGGGCGGGCTGGCCGGCGCCGTTGCTCGGGGTGCCCGACGGGGTCGCGACCGGCGTGCCGGACGGGGTCGCGGCCGGGGTGCTCGGGGCCGGGGTCGGGGTCACGCCGACCTTGCAGTCCAGGACGCCGGTGAACTGCTTGGAGTAGCCGTTCGGGCCCGTGACGGTGAAGTCGTAGCGGGTCTTCTCCTCGACCTTGACGAGCACGCTCTCGGTCTTGCCCGGCTGGACGGCGACCTGCTGCTTGCCGACCGTGACGGTGGCGGCCTCGTCACCGGTGTTGGTGACGGACACCCGCACGCCGCCCGCGGCGCACTCCTCCTTGGCGGTGCTGTCGATCAGCGCGCCCTTGCCCTGCTTCCAGGTGGCCTTGGCGCCGGCCGCGACGTTCACCTTGGTGGAGCCGGCCAGGATCATGGTCTGGCTGTGGCGGCCCTTGTTGTCCACCTTGCTCATGAAGACCCGGCCGCTGAGGACGTTGGCCTCGGCGGTGGCGTTGATGGCGGCCTTGCCGTCCGGGGTGCCGGCCGGCACGTCCAGGTACAGCGGGGTGTCCTTGCCGATCGGGCCGGCCAGGGCGCCGTTGACCGGCTTGTTGTCCTTGTCCAGCAGCTTGATCTTGTCCGCGGCGTCACCGGTGACGGTCAGCTTGACCTCGTTCGCGCTGGAGTTCAGCAGGAACGGGCCGAGCTTGCCGCCCGACTTCCCGGAGACGGAGTCCGGGGAGAGGGTCAGCGAGGGCTTGGGCTCGGCCGCGACGCCCTTGTTGGCGTCGCCGACCAGGTAGTCGCGGAGCTTCTTGGCCTTCTCGTTGCGCGGCGTGGCGTTCTTGTTGTCCGAGAACTTCCAGATCGCGGCCTGGGTGCCCGCGGCGGCGTCCTCGTCGCTCAGCTTGTCCACGTGGATGGCCGTGGCCAGGGAGGCCAGGCTCGCCTGCGGGTAGGAGTTGTCCAGGATCCAGCGGATCTTGGGGGCGTTGGCGTTGCTGTTGAGGGAGCTCGACGCCCAGTCCGCCTCGTGGTACTTGGCGGCGCTGTCCAGGTAGACCGGGTTGTCGAAGTCGATGCAGTACGTCCGGAGCTTCTCGCCCGCGTCCGTCTTGAGGGTGAACAGGCCGCCGTCGACGGTCCGGCCGTCGACGTCGATCTTCTCGCCGAGCATCTCGTTCTGAACCTCGGCGGTCACGCCCGAGGCCGGGGTGTCGGCCGCGGCCGCCGCACCGGCCGTGAACAGGCCACCACCCAGCGCCAAGCTGGTCGTGAGCATGACAGTGGTTATCCGGGACAGACTCCGCCCCTGCCTCTGGAACATCTGGGATCCCTCCGGGCCGAGCCGCACCGAGTGGGCGGCCCGCCGACTTGCCGTTCCGCGCGTGCCTCCTGTGGCACTGCTGCGGTATGAACCAGACGAATCCTATTGAGCCCCGGAGGCCCCGAGCTCCCCATGCGAAATCAGGACGATTCCGTATCTGGATCGTTATCAATCCCCTCAGGTCCCACACAAGTTGACGGTCGACCGGAAAACCGCCGGCCGTTTTCCGTTATCCGGTCGGATTGCGCGTGCGGGCGCAACAACCTTCTCGATCAACATATTTGTCGACAGGGAAGGCCATCGACCCGTCAGGTCAGGGCGCCCGCGGCGTCACCTCCCCGCTCCCTCCCGGCCACGTCGCCCGACTCCCCCGTGGCCGGCCGCCCACCCGGCGGCAGCGCCCGCA
>NZ_JAHSQD010000924.1 GCF_020103755.1 Streptomyces sp. LS1784 | reverse complement strand
CGGGCGGCGTCCGGTGGGGCCGGCTCCCGGCAGGGTGCCGGCGGGGGCGGCGTTGTGCAGCCAGCGGGTGCCGCCCGAGCGGCCCGCGGCGGGCAGGGCGGCGGCGGTCGCACGGATGCACTCTTCGGGGACCTCGTTGCTGGTCAGGACCACGTCGACGGGGAGCAGGTGGAGGCGGGTGAGCGCGGCCGTGACCTCCTCCGGGGTGAGGTGGGCATTGGCGCCGGGGACGACGACGATGCTGTTCTCGCCGGACGGGTCGACCATGACGATCGCCTGACCGGTGGGCGCCTCCGGATGGGTGAGAACGGCGCCCGTCTCGACCTGCGCGCCGTGCAGATCGGCACGTGCCGCCTCGCCCTCGGCGTCCCGCCCGACCTTGGCGACCAGGTGCGTCGTCGCCCCTATCAGGGCAGCCGCCACCGCCTGGTTGGCCCCCTTGCCGCCGAAGCCCCGGGTGGCGGCGGTGGCGAGGACGGTCTCGCCGGGGGAGGGGAGCACGGGGCAGCGGAGGATGTGGTCGGTGTTCACTGAGCCGATGACGACCACGCGGCCGACGGGGAGCAGCTTCATCGTTCCTCTGTACGCGGCGGGGCGCGGGCGGCGCAAGCAGGCGGCCGGTGACGATCGGTGATGGGGGAGCGCAGAGTGAGCACGGGGCGTGCACGCGGGCGTGCGGAGCGTACGAGTGGGGCGTGCATGGCAGGTCGACCCATCGGGCGCCCTGTGCCCTAGCAGTGGTGAAGGGGTGCAATTTTGATGTAGACCGGTCTGCATATTTCTGTGCGCGGGTGCCTGACCTGGGCACATGCTGCTGTCACGGGGCAGGCTTGGGCGTGCGGGCGGGCGCGTCGGGGAGGCATGGGGGGCGGCATGGCGCGGGTACCACCACGGGTGGCGCTGGTTCGGCTGACGGGGGCGCTGCCCGGTGCGAACGGCATCGGGGGAAGTCGAGGGCAGGGGACGTTGTGATCGTCTGGGTCAATGGCACATTCGGGGCGGGCAAGACGAGCGCCTGCCGCGAGCTGGTGGAACTGCTGCCCGGGAGCGTGCTCTTCGATCCCGAGCTGGTGGGCTTCGGCCTGCGCCGGATGCTCCCGGCCGACCGGCTGGCGGCGGTGTCCGACTTCCAGGACCTGGCGGCCTGGCGCCGGCTCGTCCCCGAGACGGCGGCGGCGCTGCTCGGTGAGGTCGGGGGCCCGCTGGTGGTCCCGATGACCTTGCTCAGAGAGGACTACCGGGACGAGATCTTCGGCGACCTGGCCTCGCACGGGATCGCGGTGCACCACTTCGTGCTGGACCCTGAAGAAACGATCCTGCGTGACCGCATAGCCCACCGCGAGGCGTGTCCCGGCGATCCGGAGGGCAGCGAGCGGGTCCGCGACTGGTGCCTCGAACACCTGCCGCGCTACCGTGCCGCCCGCCGCTGGCTGGTCGGTGACGCCCGGCTGATCGACACCAGTGAGCTCTCCCCCCGGGAGACCGCGCACCGGATCGCCGAACTGGTCCGGGTCGGCGCCGCCCGCTGCCCGATCGTCCAGACCCCGGACCCGACCGGGGACACCGTGGCCTCCGCCGTCCTGTTCTTCGACGAGCAGGACCGCGTGCTGCTGGTCGACCCCGTCTACAAGCCCGACTGGGACTTCCCCGGCGGCGTGGTCGAACGCGGCGAGGCCCCCACCGACGCCGCCCTGCGTGAGACCGCCGAGGAGCTGGGCCTGCGCCTGGACCCGTCCACGCTGCGCCTGCTCGCCGTCGACTGGGAACCGCGCACCGGTCCTCGCCGCGGCGGCCTGCGGCTGATGTACGACGGCGGCCTGCTGAACGCGGAGGGCCGGCAGAACCTGCTGCTCCAGCAGGAGGAGCTGCGCAGCTGGCGCTTCGTCACCCTGGAGGAGGCCGGCGAACTGCTGCCCCCGGGCCGCTACCGGCGGCTGGCGGCCGCGCTGGACGCGCGGCGGAGCGGCGAGCTGCGGTACCTGGAGGCGGGGAGCCGGGTGGCCGTCGGGCTGGCGAGCGCGGCGGACGCGGCGTAGCGGCCGGTCGGCGCG
>NZ_JAHSQD010000923.1 GCF_020103755.1 Streptomyces sp. LS1784 | reverse complement strand
GGGCGGCGCCGTCGGGGCAGGTCCCCGGCGGCGCCGCCGCGTTTCGGCGGGCCACGGTCCGGCGGGCGGCGTTCCGGCGCCCGTGGGGCAGGACCCCCTGTCGCCGTGGGGTCGGCCTCCCCGTCCGCCGTGACCCGGACGGAGCAGTGGGTGTCGGAGCGGAGACGTATGCTCGACGGCGGGGAAGAGGCGCCACGAGCGCTGCCGTACGGAGCTTGGGAGCAGCAGTGGCCGTCTGGGACGACCTGGTGGGCCAGGAGCGGGTGGTCGAACAGCTGACCGCCGCCGCCCGGGCGGCCGGGGCGACGGTCGAGGCCGGTCGCGGGGCCGCCCCGGTCGAGGGCGCGAACGCCTCCCTGATGACGCACGCCTGGCTGTTCACCGGCCCGCCCGGCGCCGGGCAGGTCACCGCCGCGCGCGCCTTCGCCGCCGCCCTCCAGTGCACCAGCCCCGACCTTGCGCTCGGCGGCACGCCCGGCTGCGGGTTCTGCAACGGCTGCCACACCGTGCTGGCCGGCAGCCACGCCGACGTGAAGTACGTCCGGACGGACGGCCTCTCCATCGGCGTCGGCGACATGCGCGACCTGGTGCTGCGCGCCTCCAGCTACCCGACCGGCGGCCGCTGGTCCGTGATCCTGGTGGACGCCGCCCACCGGCTCACCGAGGCCGCCGCGAACGCGCTGCTCAAGGGCGTGGAGGAGCCCTCCCCGCGCACCGTCTGGCTGCTCTGCGCCCCCTCCGTCCAGGACGTGCTGCCGACCATCCGCTCGCGCTGCCGCCTGTTGGTGCTGCGCACCCCCGCAGCCGAGGCGGTCGCCGACACCCTGGTCCGCCGCGACGGTGTCGACCCGGAGACCGCCCGGCTCGCCGCGCTCGCCGGGCAGGGCGACATCGAGCGCTCGCGCCGCCTCGCCGTCGACGAGCAGGCCCGGACGCGCCGGGCCGAGGTACTGCGCATCCCGCTGGAGGTCGGCGACATCGGAGGCTGCCTGACCGCCGCCCAGCGCCTGGTCGACACCGCCAAGGCCGATGCCGAGGCGCTCGCCGAGACCCAGGACGCCAAGGAGACCGACGACCTCAAGGCCGCCTATGGCGCCGCCGAGGGCGGCAAGGCGCCGCGCGGAATGGCCGGTGCGGTCAAGGAGCTGGAGAAACGGCAGAAGAGCCGGGCCACCCGCACCCGCCGGGAGACCCTCGGCGTCGCCCTGCTCGACCTGCTCGGCTTCTACCGGGACGTGCTCGCCATCCAGCTCGGCTCCACCGGTGCGCTCGCCAACGAAGACCAGCGGCAAGCGCTGAACCGGGTGGCCCAGGCCGGTCCGGCGGAGAGCACGCTGCGCCGGATCGAGGCGGTGCTGGCCTGCCGCCAGGCGCTGGACCGCAACGTGGACCCGCTGCTCGCGGTCGAGGCGATGACGGTGGCGTTGCGCGCGGGCTGAGCATCGGGCCGGGCCGTCGCCCTGAGGGCGTTCCACCGGGCGGGCCACTACTCCGACGGGCGATGCCCGTAGGCCTCGCGGAGCGCGGGCCGTCCCACCTTCGAGTGAACGAGCGACACTCGCCGGGCACACCGTCGTGTGACCGTCCGCCCGTTGTGCACGCTGGGGGCCGACTGCGCTCGGTGCCGGGGCGGTCGCCTCCCGTACGCGCCGGTTCCGGTTCGGCGCGGCCCCCTCCAGAGGTGGTGCGTTCCGTGGTTCGTTCGCTCCTCATCATCCCCCTGCTGGCCGCCGCCCTCGGCGGGATCTGGCTGGCCCGGGGCGCCCAACTCCGCTGGCGCGACCTGCGCGCCGCCGAGACCTACGAGCTGACCGGTGAGCGCTGGCCGATGCTGGTGCGGGCGGCCGGGGCGATGGTCTGCGGGGTGTGCGTCACCGCTCTGACGGTGCTCACCACGCTCGGCGCCTTCGGCGGTCTCCGGCCGGGCACCCACGAGCCGAACCGGGCGGAGCCGGTCGTGGGCACGACGCGCGCGGGTTCGGACGCGGGGTCGGGTGCCGGGCCCGATGCGGGGGTGGTCCGGCAGCAGCAGCAGGCGGCGCCGCCCGCGGCCGCC
>NZ_JAHSQD010000922.1 GCF_020103755.1 Streptomyces sp. LS1784 | reverse complement strand
TGGTCGGCGTCGGCGGCGTCGTCCAGCAGCACCAGCAGCCGCCGGCCCCTGGTGCGTTCGCGGTAGAGCGCCGCCCGGGCGGCGCGCTCGGCGGGGACGCCGTCCTCCGGCACGCCGAGTGCCCGCAGGAAGCGGGCCAGGACGGCCTCCGGCAGGGCCGGGCCGTCCGGGGCGAGGCCGTGCAGCTCGGCGTGGAGCAGGCCGTCCGGGAAGCGGTCGGCGACCCGGTGGGCCCAGTCGGTGACCAGCGCGCTCTTGCCGACCCCGGCCGGGCCGACCACCAGCACCGGGCCGTCCCCGGCGCGGGCGGGCCCGCAGGCCCGGTCGAGTCGGGCCAGGTCCGTGGTGCGGCCGACGAAGTCCGGGTGGCGGCGGGGGAGTTGGCGCGGGACCAGTGGAAGCAGCGGCGCCGGTTCGGGACGTGGGGGAGCGGTGGGCGGCGGCTCCACCGCGCGGTCGTCGGCCAGCACCACGGCGAGCGCCGCCCGCAGCGCCGGGCCCGGGTTGATGCCCAGCTCGTCGTCCAGCCGCACCCGGGCCTGGTGGTAGGCGGTCAGCGCCTCGGCGGGCCGGCCCGCCTGGTGCAGGCAGCGCATCAGCAGCGCCACCAGCTCCTCGCGCAGCCCGTCCATCCGTACGCCCTGCTCCAGCAGCGGTACGGCCGACGCCCCGGTGCCCTGGCCCAGCCGCAGCCCGGCCCAGTGGAGGAGGGCGGCGGTGCGGGACTGCTTCAGCCGGTCCACCGCGGCGGCGCGCAACGGGGTGTCGGGCAGGTCGGCCAGGGCCTCGCCGCGCCACAGCCGCAGTGCCTCCTCCAGCAGCGCGACCGCCGCGGTGCAGGCGCCGAGCCCGGCCTGCCGGTCGGCCGCGCCGGTCAGTTCCTCGAAGCGCAGCGCGTCCACCGTGCCGGCCGGCCCGTCCAGCAGGTAGCCGGAGTCCCGGGTGTGCAGCTCGAAGGGGGTGTCGGCGAGCACCTTCCGCAGCGCGGCGACGTGCCCCTGCACGGCTGCTCGTGCGCTCGGCGGCGGCTGCTCGTCCCACAGCAGCTCGCACAGCTGGTCCACGGTGACCAGGTGCCCCAGCCGCAGCGCCAGCAGTGCCAGCACGGCCCGCCGCTGAGCACCCGCCACGCCGGTGAAGCCGTCTGCCCCGACCCGCAACTCCACCGGCCCGAGCAGTCGAATCCGCACCAGTACCCACCACCTCATCGCAAACCGCGCATCACACCCGAAGCGCTCACCGGCCCTCGGGGTGGAGCAGTGTAGTGCGAGAACATGTCCGGTCCAGTCCGGCAGTCGCTCCTGCCCTCGGTGGACGCCACGGGGCGGCCGAAGGTTGCACCGGAGGGGCGGCGGACCGCGACGGGTGGACGGGACCGCCCTGTCGTACCCCGCCGGTACGGTGCGGAGACGGGCCCGACCCGGTGTGAAGGGCCTGGTCGGCCCTATCCTCGAACCGGCCGGGGAGTCGTTGGCGGGGGAGGGGAACAGACGCGTGCACATCGATCTGCTCGGACCGGTGGTGGTGCGGCGGGAGGACGGGACGGCGGTGACGCCTTCGGCGCCCAAGCGCCGGGCACTGCTGAGCGCGCTCGCCGTACAGCTGAACCGGACGGTGGCCACCGAGGAGCTGATCGAGCTGGTCTGGGAGGGCTGCGCCCCGCCCACCGCGCGGGCCGCTCTGCAGGGCCACGTCGCGGCGCTGCGCCAGCTGCTGGACGGCCCCGGGCTGGAGCTCGGCACCCGTGGGTCCGGCTACCTGCTGGCCGGCGAGCCCGACCGGGTCGACGTGCTGCGCTTCGGCCGGCTCTGCGAGCAGGCGGGCGTCCTGCTCCCCGAGCCCGCCACCCCGACGGAGGGCGTCTCGCCGGACCCGGCACTGCCCCTGCTGCGCGCCGCGCTGGACCTGTGGCGCGGCCCGGCGCTCGCCGACTGCGGCTCCGCCCTGCTGCGCGAGCGGATGCTCCCGTACCTGACCGACCTGCGGCTGCGCGCCCTGGAGCGGCTGGCCGACGGCCTGCTCCGGGCCGGCCGGGGTGGCGAGCTGGCCGCCGAACTCGCCGAGGCC
>NZ_JAHSQD010000921.1 GCF_020103755.1 Streptomyces sp. LS1784 | reverse complement strand
CCGGCTCGTCCTGGTCGAGGGCCGCTGGCGCGAGGCCGGGCAGGCCGCCGCCTCGCCGTACGCGACCGGGGCCGGGCGGCTGCCGTGGGGCGGAGGGATCGGGGCGGAGGAACTCGCGGCGGCTGTCCGTCCGCTGGTGTCCGAGTTTCGGGTCGAGCCGCTCGGTGGGGAGGCCGAGCTGTGGGGCGGATCGGTGGACGACGAGCGGTACGCGCTGGTCGCCCGCCGTTGAGCGGCCTGCCGGGCGTCCGCGCCGGGCGCGCCGGGCGAAGGTACCGTCGAGCGGGTCGGACCGGTGGCAGGCGGCGCAGCGCAGCCGGGTGTGGATCGCCACCGCACCCGTGAAGACGTCCTCGCGCCCGTCGGCCGGGACCGGGAGGAGGCCGGCTCCCCGCAGTCTGTGCCGTGCTGCGTGACAGCGTGCCAGGAGGTACCGACAACGACCGCGGGGGCGGCGTCGGCCCCGGCTCAGAGGAGCGGCTCGGTGTCCCCGTGCGCGACGAGGAGCTTGCGCAGCAGGGCGTCGAGCTGCGTGCGCTCGTCCGCGTCGAGGGCCGAGAGGATGCGCTCCTCGTTGTGGACGTGACCGGCCAGGGCGCCGTCGATCAGCTCCTTGCCGGCCGGGGTGAGGCGGACCAGGACGGCCCGGCGGTCGGTCGGGCAGGGGTTGCGCTCGACCAGGCCCTTGGCGGACAGCCGGTCGACCCGGTTGGTGATGGCGCCCGAGGTGACCATCGCGGACTTGAGCAGCGCGCGGGCGTTGAGCTCGTACGGCTCGCCGGAGCGGCGCAGGGTGGCCAGCACGTCGAACTCGGAGGAGTCCAGGCCGCAGGCGGTGAAGTACTCGCGCAGGGCGTTGTCGACCCGGACGCTGAGCCGTCGCAGCCGGCCGATCAGCGCCATGGGCCCGGCGTCCAGATCGGGGCGGGCCCGGGCCCACTGCTCGACGATGTCGTCCACGGTGTCGCGCTGCTGCATGCCCGCCGCCCTCCCGGAGCCGTCTGTCCGAAGCCGTCCACTCGACGCAGATATCTTAACATTCACATACTTGACGTTCTCCGATCCCCGGCGTAGAAAGTATCTCAACGTTCATATAGTCAACGCTCAGGGGGACGTCATGGACCGCAAGCGCGCAGCGATCGCCGCCACCGCCGCACTCGCCCCGGCCGCGTGGGGCACCACCTACCTCGTCACCACCCAGCTGCTGCCCGAGGGCCGCCCGCTGCTGCTCGCCGCGCTCCGCGCGCTCCCCGCCGGACTGCTCCTGCTGCTGATCGGCCGCCGACTCCCCAAGGGGCGCTGGTGGGGGCGCGCAGCCGTACTCGGGATGCTCAACATCGGGCTGTTCTTCCCGCTGATGTTCGTCGGCGCCTACCGCCTGCCCGGCGGCGTCGCCGCCACCATCGGGGCGATCCAGCCGCTGCTCGTCGCCGGGTTCTCGATCGGCGTGCTGCGGGTGCTGCCCGGACGGCGGGCGGTGATCGCCGGCCTGGTCGGGGTCGGCGGAGTGGCCCTGCTGGTGCTCAAGAGCGGCGCGCGACTGGACGGCATCGGGATCGCCGCGATGGTCGCCGGGGTCGCGCTGATGGCCATGGGCACCGTCCTCACCCGCCGCTGGGGCCGCCCCGAGGGCGCCACCCTGCTCGACCTCACCGCCTGGCAGCTCCTGGCCGGCTCGGTCTTCCTCGTCCCGCTCGCGGCCGTGGTCGAGGGCGCGCCGCCCGCCCTGAGCGCCGCCAACCTGGCCGGCTTCACCTACCTCGGCCTGATCGGCACCGCCCTCGGCTACTTCCTCTGGTTCCGCGGCATCGAACACCTCGGCGCCGGCCCGGCCTCGTTCCTGGGCCTGATCAACCCGGTCGTCGCCACCCTCGGCGGCCTCGTCGTCCTCGGCCAGACCCTCACCCCCTGGCAGCTCCTCGGCCTTCTCCTCGCCCTCGCCGCCATGCTCGCCGGCCAGGCCCCCGCCCGCCGCACCCCGGCCCCGGCCCCGGCCCCGGCTCAGGTTCAGGCTCAGGCTCAGGCGCCTGCTCCCGCTGCCGCCCCGGCCCCTGTCCCCCGCCCCGAACCG